>PLXG01000362.1 GCA_003153195.1 Myxococcales bacterium | reverse complement strand
CGCCACTCGATTGGCCGACGCGCTCGACAAAAGCGGCGCCGAGGTTACGCGCGTCAAGCGAATCACCGAAGCGAGCGGCCCCAAATGGGTCTCGAGCGTGCTGGCCGACAACGCGAAAAAGATTTCGTGTGATCTGGTGGCGGTGGCACAAACGCCGCAGCCCGCGTCTGAATTGCCGCGGCTTCACGGCGTCGAGGCGACGCTCGAACCGGCGCTGGGTGGATTCGTCGCGCGCGCTGATGAAGACGGCCGCACCAGTGTGCCCAACGTGTTCGTCGCAGGCGATGTGACTGGATATGTGGGCCCTGCCGCCGCTGAAACACGCGGTCGCAAAGTCGGCGAAACCATCGCAAGGTCGTTCTCGTGAGCGCCAAGATCATCGTCTGCCGCTGCGAAGATGTGACCTTGTCAGACATCGAGCGCACCCACGCGCTCGGCTACACCCATTTGGAAGAGGTCAAACGCTACACCGGACTCGGCACCGGTCCCTGTCAGGGACGCGAATGCATGGTGCACGCGGCCATCCTTTGCGCGCACGCATCGAAGATTCCCGTCGACAAAGTGCGGCCGTTTACTGCGCGTCCGCCGCTGCAACCGGTGTCGCTGGCGATCTTGGCTGGCGAAGACGAATGAAGTCCGAGTGCGACATCGCCATCATCGGCGGTGGCATCATGGGCCTGTCGATGGCGTATCAGTTGTCACGCGCGGGCGTGACCAACGTGGTGGTGCTCGAGCGCGGCTATATGGCCGAGGGCGCGTCGGGACGGAATGGCGGCGGTGTGCGCATGCAGTGGTCGAGCGAATCGAACGTGCTGCTGATGCGCGAATCGATCGATCTCATGCGCCACTTCGCGCAGGAGATCGGCGTCAACGTTTGGCTGCGCCAAGGCGGATATTTATTTTTGGCGCGCAGTGAAGCTGAGCGCGAAAAAATGGAGACCAACGTCGCGCTGCAAAATCGCTGCGATGTACCCACGAGAATGCTCTCTCCCGAGGAGGCGCGCGCGATCGTGCCCGAACTCGATCTCTCCGGCATCGTGTGCGCGTCCTACAATCCCAAAGACGGCACCGTTTTTCCGTGGCCGTTTTTATGGGGTTATGCACATCAGGCGATGGCACGCGGCGTCGAGGTTCGCTTGCACACCGGCGTCGACGCCATCGAGCCGAGCGCCGACGGCTACCTGCTCGCCACCTCCAAGCGAGAGACGGGCGAAAGAGACACGCTTCGCGCCAAGCGCGTGGTGAACGCCGCCGGTTCGTGGTCGCCCGAAGTCGCGCGCCTGGTGGGGCTCGAGCTGCCCAATCGTCCGCACCGACATGAAATCCTTTCCACCGAGCCGCTCAAACCGTTCTTGGCGCCGATGGTGAGCCTGCTCTCGTCGGGACTCTATTTTTCGCAGTCGATGCGCGGTGAAATCGTGACCGGAATTTCGCTCGAAGATCACGACGACGGCAGCGTGAAGCTAGGCTCGCGACTCGGATTCCTCACCAAGATCGCCCGCGAGCTCACGCAGCTGGTGCCGCGATTCGCCGAATTGGAAGTGCTCAGACAGTGGGCCGGCCCCTACGACGTCACGCCCGACGGTCAGCCGATCTTAGGCGAGCCGTTGCCAGGATTTTTTCTCTGCTGCGGATTTGTCGGGCACGGCTTCATGATGGCGCCGGTGATCGGCAAGCGCTACGCCGAGTGGCTTTCGGGAAAGAAAAAAGATCCGATCTTCGATCGCTTCACGCTCGATCGATTCAAAAGCGGCAAGCTCGAGCCCGAGGAGATGATCCTCGGCTGATCTGAGGAGTGCATTTCATGCCCAAGAAAGATCCGCGCGTCGACGCCTACATCGCCAAAGCAGCGCCCTTCGCCAAACCGATTCTGGTTCATCTGCGTAAGCTCATTCATCGCGAGTGTCCGGAGGTGGAGGAGAAGATCAGTTGGGGATTTCCCTTCTTCGGGCTGAATACGCCCTTGTGCGCCACGCCGGCATTCAAAGCGCACTGCGCGTTCGTCTTCTGGAAGCACAAGCCGATCCTCGGCGATGACAAAGCGACGACGCTCGCGCTTCGTCGAATCACCAAGCTCTCCGATCTACCAAGCGACAAAGTGCTGGTCGGATATCTGCGCAAAGCGACCGAGATCAGTCGCGCGAGTGCCAAGGTCAAACTAAAGTCGGGGAGTCAGCCGGTCAAAAAAGCACCTGCCATGCCGAAAGTTTTCAAGGCAGCGCTGGCCAAGAACAAGAAGGCAAACGTGTGGTTCGCCAAGTTCAGCGCGAGCCAGAAGCGCGAGTACATCGACTGGATCGAGGAGGCGAAAACGGAGACCACTCGCAAAAGCCGCCTCGCCACCGCCGTGGAATGGATTGCCGAGGGCAAGCAGCGAAACTGGAAGTATATGAAACGCTAGCCCCTTTTCAGTTCGTCGAGTACAGTCCCGCGAGAAATGTCCAGCGGCGCAAAGATCACCCAGAAGATTGGTTTCATCGGCTCGGGCAACATGGCCGAGGCGATGATCAAAGGGCTCTTGTCCGCCAAGGTGGTCGACCCGCAACAGATCTGTTCGTCTGACCCGCGAAAAGAGCGCTGCCAAAGCCTCATCGATCGCTTCGGCATCAAGAGCACCACCGACAATGCCGAAGTGGTCAAGCACGCGAGCGTGGTGATTTTAGCCGTGAAGCCGCAGATTCTCCCCAAAGTGTGCGACGAAGTATCGTCGCAGCTCGATTCGTCCAAGCTGGTGATTTCGATCGCCGCCGGAATGCCGATTCGCGCCATCGAAGGACATTTCGCCGCCAAAACGCGCATCGTCCGCGCGATGCCGAACACGCCGGCGCTGGTGGGGGCGGGCGCGACCGCGCTGGCCGCGGGCGAGCACGCTACCTCGGCCGATCTCGACGTAGCCAAACAGATTTTCGATGCGGTTGGAAAAACGGTCGCGCTCGACGAGGATCAGCTGGACGCGGTGACCGGGCTTTCCGGCTCGGGCCCGGCCTATGTGTTCTTGATCATCGAAGCGCTGTCGGACGCCGGCGTAAAAATGGGCCTGTCGCGCGAGAACGCGCAGGCGCTGGCGGCACAGACCGTGCTCGGCTCCGCCAAATTGCTCATCGACACCAACGAGCATCCGGGTCGATTGAAAGACATGGTCACCTCTCCCGGTGGAACCGCGATCGCGGGATTGCACACGCTGGAAGCCGGCGGACTGCGCACCACGCTCATCAACGCGGTCGAAGCGGCTACACGAAGAAGTCGCGAGCTCGGCGAAGCGGCCGCCAACGCCAAGAAACCGACGGGGAAATGAGCTTGCGAATCGCAGAAGAGCGAGGCGCGGTGTCGTTTGACGTGCAGGTAGTGCCCCGCTCTTCTCGCGATCGAATCGGACCTTTGGTAGGCGATCGATTGAAAGTGCAGCTGACCGCGCCGCCGGTTGACGGCGAAGCGAACGAGGCACTACGCATATTCCTCGCACGCGCGCTGGGATGTAAGCGTGCCCAGGTCAGCATCGTGCGCGGCGAAACTGGACGAAAAAAGACGCTGCGCATCGAAGGATACGATCGCGCGGCGCTCGAGGCCGCAATCGAACGCGTACAAAAAACCGAACGAAGTGAAAGCAGACAATGAAACGACAACTCAGCTCTATCTACGCTTCGCTCGTTCTCGGACTCACGCTGGCGGCATGCGGCGGACAAACCGGAAACTTGCCACTGACCATTCACGTTTCGCCGGGGGATGATCCATTTGCTCACGACGCGGCAGAGGTTCGTTTTACCATCGGAACCGGCACGCCGACGACGGTGGCGGTCACCCAGGGGCATTTCAAGTACAACGTATCGGTCAATCCGAATAATAACTTGCAAGCCATCACCGTCGAAGCGATCGATGCAAACGGCAATGTCATCGCGCGCGGAAAGACTGCGCCGGTCGCGCTGCAGACCATTGAAGACGACAACACCGGCGTTTGGGTGGGACGCCTCGGCACCTTCGCAGTGGCCGACACCACGCTACCGACGGCGCGTGCCGAGTTCGCCACGATCGCCGTGCCGGGCGTAGGCATCGTCTATGCCGGCGGGCGTGATGCGTCGGGCGCGGTGCTGAACGAAGCGCCGCTGTTTTCGACCTTGTTGCAGACCATGTTCATTCAAGTTCCCGCGCTCAACACCGCGCGCGCCGGCGCCGTCGGTGGGCCGCTGACCAACGGCGAAGGTTTCATCTTCGGCGGATCGACCGCGGTCGGATTCGGCGCCACTGCCACGCCGGTCAACTCCGTGGAGCTCTTTTCGCTCAACAGCTTGGGCGTGGGACAGTGGTCGCCGGTGGCAGCGGGAGCCACGCCCGTCGATGCACGCACCTTGCCGGCGCTCAGTATCACCGGAAATTCGGCGGTGATGACCGGCGGGCTCGATCTAAACGGAGGTCCGCTGCAGTCGTCGTTGCAGGTTTCGCTGTCGGGCGCGGGTACGCCGTCGCCGGTGGGAAGCATGGCCGCTCCGCGCTTCCGCCACGCGCAAACCAACGCACATTTCGCGACCGGTGGCGACGGACTACTTTTATTCGGCGGACTTCCCGACAACTCGACACTGCCTGTCGCCGAAACGTTGACCGGCCAAACCTTCGGTCCCTATCCGGATCTGAACAGCCTGGGCAATCGCCGCGGCGCAACGGCCACGACCACCTCGAGCGGCGACGTGCTGATTCTCGGCGGCGAAGACGCCACCGGCGCGCTGGCGTCGGGATTCGCAGCCACCGTCAGCGTAATGCCGGCAAAGATTACGCAGATCTCCGCCGCACTTTCGGTGGCGCGCGTGGGACACACTGCCACCCTGCTCGCCTCCGGCGACATCTTGGTGTGTGGCGGCGCCAATGCCACCGGCACGCTGCAGGCGAGCTGCGATCTTCTCGACGGAGCTTCTTACGGCATCAAACAGACGCTGCCGCTGGCGGCCGCGCGTCGCGATCACTCCGCTGCTACACTCGACAACGGAATCGTGATCATTGCCGGTGGATTCGGCTCAGACGGAGCGCCACTGAAATCGATCGAGATCTATACGCCGAATTAAGAGACCGGTTTGTTCATCAGCCGCGAAGACAACAGCGGCCCGAGATTCTCCACCATCATCTTTTCGACCGCCTCTTCGATCTGCGACCGCGCTTCCTGCGAATCGTATAAAAAGCGAATGCCCATTCCCGGTGCGTGATCCTCGGGAACATCGGGCGGCGACGGCTCGCCTTCGCGCTTGATCCACTTCACTTCGCCGCGCAGCTCGATGGGCGCGGGCAAAGTGGGGACGGCCAGTGAAAAGACGAACACCGTGCCGATCTCGAGAGGTTTGGTGGTGCGAATGAAGGTGCCGCCCTTGCAGATGTTCTTGGTGTAATCGGCAAAGAACGTGTTGAGCTTCTTGTACTCGACCTTGAGCTCGATCGGCAGACGCGGGCCGTCTCGCCGGTCGCTCGGACCCGATTTTTCAGGCGTCCCTTTTCCGCTCGGTTCGGTCATCGTTGCACCTGAGTCTACTCTACGGTATTCGACAGAGGCAAATGTTCCGCGACCTACGAACCCCGCTGTGGACTTTGGCTCTGGCCACCTTGGCCATAGCGCTGGCTTTTGTTCCTCTTTTCGACCTCATCGGATACGAGTTTTCCTTCGTGATGGCGTTTGCCGCGTCCTTTGCCGGCGCACACTTAGGTGCGGCCGCAGCGGCAGACATTCGAACAAATGGCTCGACGTCCGACCGCGCGGCGCTCGATGCGCGCCCGATCGCCGAGCTGTTTTCGCTGTGGGTTCGAAAGTCGCTGTCGCTGGTGCTGATGCTGCTCGTGCCGCTCGCGATCATGGCGCTGAACGCGCTGCGGGTGCGCAATTGCAATTTCTTCGGGGGGCTAGCTTGGTACTTTCTACTTCCTATCTTGTCTGCCATTTGCGCCACCGGCTGGGCTTTGGCGGCGGGATTTTCGCTTCGTCGCGGCGGCACCGCACTCGCCATCTTGGTGGTGTTCGCTTCATTCGCCTGGAGCATCTACCGGCTCTATCGCGATCCGCCCATCTTTGCTTACGATCCGTTCGCTGGATATTTCCCCGGCTCGCTCTATGACGAAGAGGTGGTGCCGACCGAAGTGCTCTATTGGGCGCGCACCTATCATCTTCTTTGTGCAGCGACCGCACTCTCGTTGGCCGGACTATTTCTCGATGGAACTTCGGTCCGAGCTTCACTGCGGTCCGCGCACGGAAGAGCGGGCGCCGCCATCAGCTTTTTGATTTTGGGATCGCTTTCGCTTTCGCTCTACCATGAGCGCGCGGAACGAGGCTTCATTCGCGATGCGGCCGCGTTACGCTCGGCCCTCGGAGGTCATCGCACCACCGAACACTTCGAGCTGTACTACACACCGACGGGACCTTTCGCCAAGAAGCTCGATGAAGTCGCGTCCGACCACGAGTTTCGCTACTTGCAGCTCAAGGCCACGTTCGGCGTCGAGCCGGCCGGCAAGGTAGAGTCCTATCTGTTCGACTCGCCGGCCCAAAAGCGTTCGCTGATGGGCGCCGATCGAACCTCGATCACCAGACCTTATCTGAGGCAGATCTATCTCCAGTCGGAGGGACTGCCGCATCCGGTGCTCAAGCATGAGCTCGGACACGTGTTCGCCGGCGCGTTCGGCGATTCTCTGCTCGGCATTTCGCTTCAAGATCTTTATCCCAACGTGGGTCTGATCGAAGGCGTCGCGGTGGCAGGCGACTTCAGCGAAAAGCCGCTCACGCCGCATCAAGCGGTGGCGGCGATGCGCCAAAAAGGTCAGCTCACCTCGATCGAGCGGCTGTTCTCTCCGCGATTTTTCGGAGTTTCCGCCGGACAGGCCTATCTCGAAGCGGGATCGTTCTGCCGCTTTCTGCTCGACACCTACGGCGCACCGCCGCTCGAAAAAGTCTTTCGTGCCGGCGGGAGCGAAGCGAGCTTTTCGAGCGCATATGGAATTTCGTTGTCGGCGCTAGAACAAAAATGGTTGGCGTTCATCGACACCCAATCGGTTCCGCCCGAGGAGGGGCAAGTCGTTCGCGAGCATCTGCGGGCACCCAGCCTATTTAAGAAGCCTTGCGCCCACGAGCTCGCCCTGCGAAAAGCGGCCGCACAGAAGGCGGCCGGCGCCCAAGAGTGGGATCGCGCGCTCGTCATGCTCAAATCGGTGTGCCACGACGATCCGGCCGAGCCGCAGCATCAGGTGGCGATCATGGACATGGCGTGGCAGGCCAATCGTCCGCAGGTCGCGCGAGACGAGGCGCAAAAGCTGATCGATAGCGACGCCGTCTCCGCCGTGCTGAAAGGACGCGCTTATCTCCTTCTCGGCGACATTGCGCTCACCCGCGGCGAAACGAGCCAGGCCATCGGTGCTTACGACCGCGCATTGGCATTGCCGCTCGACGAGCCGTCGCGGCGACTGGCCACAGCCAAGCGGTTTGCCGCTGCCTACGCGCCGGGAAACGCACGCGATCTGTTGGTAAAATATCTGATCGAGCGCAATCGGGAGCCGGCGGTGGAGCTGCTTCTACTGCGCAAGCTCGCCGACGAAGTGCCCAACCTCGGACTGGCGCACTATCTGTTCGGCCGTCGGTTGGTCGATCGCGAAGAGTTTGCGGACGGAATTCGTGAGCTCGCGGCCTCGCGGCGTCTCGGCCTACCGGACGATCGCTTCGACAAAGAGGCGCTGCGGCTTTCAGCCACGTCGCTGTATAAGCTCAAGCGATACGACGACGCGCGCGCGGCATTTGCCGAGCTTTCGCGCCATGGGTCCGAAGCGGAGCGAGCCGAAGCGAAGGACTTCATCGCGCGCACTCGCTTCGAGGAGCGAGGCGCCCTGTGACCGCCCAGGTGGGCGTGCTGGTCAACGCCCGCGCCCACGCCATCGATCTCGAGGCGGTCAGACAGATCGCCGGCGCACGCATAGTTGTCACCAGCGAGGCCAGCCAAGTGCGCGACGCACTCCACTCACTCGGCGCGCTAGATGTGGTGGCTGTGGTCGGTGGCGACGGCACCGCCAGCTCGGTGGCGAGCGCGCTGTGCGATCTGCACGCGGCCTCGGGCGTTCGCCTGCCCGCCTTCGCTCCGATCGGCGGCGGAACCATGAACACCGTCGCCAAAAATTTCGGCGTCCCGGCTCGTGCTCGGCCACTCGAAAATCTGCGTCGTCTCCTGTCGCGCCCGCTCGCCACCCGCGACCAGCTGGTGTTGCGCGTAAACGAAATACATGGATTTCTCTTCGGGGCGGCGATGGGCGCTCGCTTTCTCGAGGCCTACTACCGCGCCAGCACACCCGGCCCGCTCTCGGCGCTTTCGCTGGCGGCCACCACCGCGGTCTCCTGCGCCATTGGCGGGGCGCATGCGCGCGCGCTCTTCGATCCGGTGCCGCTCGAGCTCGACCTCGATGGAGAAGCGCTAGATGAACCCCGTAGCGCGCGACTGATCTGCGCCGGATCAATCGAAGATGTCGGACTCGGCATAAGGCTCCTACCGCAGGCACGCGCCAGCGCGAAATCTTTTCAGCTGATCGCATCGAGCTTGGCGACACCGACCTTGGCGCTGCAGCTCCCGTCGCTCTTTTGGGGCGGAAGGCTACGGGGCACGCCGCATTTCGATTGGGTCGGGCAGCGCGCCGAGCTGCGCTTTTCGCGCGCTGAGCCCTACACGCTCGACGGCGAGCTCTACACGAGCGACCGCGTGCTCATCGAAGCGGGCCCGATCTTGCGTGTACCTGTTTGGAGTTAAGACGATCGACTTGGAGTTGAACGTTCGACTACATGCCGGCGACGAACAGCCAACGATGGCCATCGCTCTCAAGCTGAATCTGCTTGTCGTTGACCTTGTGCTCCCAACGATCGCCCATCTCGGTGCCGATCTGAAACGACGCATCGTAGCGAATGTCGACGGAGGCGTGGTGTCCGCTCACCTCGACCTTGCGATACTCGATGTTGTAGCGAACGGTCTTGAGCGCGGCCAGTCGAGTCAGGATGACCTGTTTGAGCCCGTCGTAGCCGTAGTCATCATCGCCCTTGGGCGTGCCCGAATCTTCGTAGTAGTTCGGATGTGCCAGCGCCAGCAGCGTGGCGCCATCCTTCTCCTCGAGCGCGCGGCGATAGCGCTCGCACACCTCCACGATCTCGCGGTTCTGCTTGTTGTCGGCGACCTTGGTCCCGGGAATGACGCGTATGGACGCGCAGCCGGTCGTGACCCCAAGCGCGACCAGCACGATGACGGTCAGAAGCTGCACACCCGGACGAGTTTTAGACGTGGCAACGGCCATAAGTCCCCTGCTCCTTTTGAGCCCACCCCGGTAACGCCGGCAGGCGCTTTCTATTCCTACTGCATTCACTCACTATCACGGACTGGCGATGCACGCGAAATCTATCCGACGGGCCGGGTTCGTGATATAAACTTCTCGCTTTAATTTGACGGGGGTAATCGATGTCAGACTCCAATCGACAGACCAGGCAGCATCCTCGTTTCGAGGTCAGTGCCTATGTCGACTACACCGGTTCGGAAGTACTTTTGTACCACCGAATTCAGAACATCTCGCTCGGTGGCATCTGCATCTCGACGCCGAGCGTGGAAGAGATGGGGACCATCGTCGAGCTGATGATCAACTTCCCAGATCTGGGCGGGTCGGTGTCGCTACGCGGCGAGGTGGTGTGGGTCAATCGCGAGCCGCCCATGGACATGGGCATTCGCTACATCGATCTCGATGA
Source organism: Myxococcales bacterium (assembly GCA_003153195.1). GTDB lineage: Bacteria > Myxococcota_A > Polyangia > Palsa-1104 > Palsa-1104 > PALSA-1153. Next base: position 10,163 of record PLXG01000362.1, on the reverse strand, counting down.
GCCCAAGCGTGAGACGCTTCGGCAGTATCTTCAGCGCGTCAAGAAGTAGCGCGCCAAAACATCAGTCGCTTTTCGTAGTCGCGATAGTCTTTGCGCGCGGCCAACTCGGGCGCGACGCCCGCTCTCAAGAATATGTCGGTGATTCGTGTCAGCGTAAAGCGTGCAGACGCCAGACGCGCTTCGCCGACGAACGCTTTTTCCTCGGTGGCTGAAATCGGTCGCACCGCACTATAGGCCAAGAGCGCAGCGTCGATGGAGGCGCGCGGGAAATCGGCTCCGTTCCAGCACCAGGCATTGACCGCCACCGCCAGATCGTAGATGAACGGGCCGTAGGTCGCTTGTTCGAAATCGATCAGCGCCGCCAGCGTGCCGTCCGCATTCACCAGCACGTTGTCGGGAAATAGATCTTGATGAATCAGACCTGACGGCAAATTGCGTCGCCGCTCCTCGGCCGCGTTCAGCTCCTCCGCGAGCAGCGGCGCAACCGTTGCGAAGAGGGGATCCGACGAGAACGTATCGAGTCGTTTTTTTAGCGTGGCGATCGAATAGTGATTTTGCGGACAAGGCGAAAATGCTTCGCCCGCAAGATGAAGCTTGGCCAGCGCGTCGCCAATCAGCGCCGCACGCTTTGGACCGGGCGACAGCGATTCGGCCTCGCGCCCATCGATCCACTCGAACAGCGTGATGGGCTTCGACCCCAGCCACGCCGCACACTCGCCCGAGCGCGTAGCAATGATTCTCGGCGTGGGCAGACCGCGTGCGCGCAGATGCGTCACCAGCCGCGCTTCGCTCTCCACGTCGGCCTTGGTCTTGCCTTCGTTGATCCGCAGAAAATAGCGCGCGCCCGATGCTATCAGACGAAAGTTGGAGTTGATGGTGCCCTTTTCCGCCAGCGCGTCGAACGTTTCCAGGGTGAGACCGTATTCGGCGCAAAGCGCCTCGGCCTGCACCTGCGAGAGCGCGGTCTTGGCCGTCTCTTGCACACCGCTCGTCACTGGCGCGGCCTCGACGTCACTTGCCCGGCCTTTTGAACAGGCCTCCCACCGCACCGACGATCGACCAGCCAAGCACGTTGCGCCCCACTTCGCCGAGTCGACCGTTGCAGCTGGCGCAAAAAGGTTGATCGAACGCGCGTCCACTCGAACGAGCGAGACCGTTACAGTAGCCGCCGCTCAGCCATGTCAGACATTTTACGCCGACGTTCTGACAGAGCGCGCACTTGTACTGATCGCGCTTGAACCGACCCGATGCCGGTACTGTCAGCGTGTAGGTGGTGACGTCGCGACAGCTGGAACAGAATGCCAACTCGGCGCGGCAGACTGGATTGGAGCAGACGGTGGCCGCCGGATCGACCGGGCTCTTGCACGCTGGACACTGATAGTCTTTGGCCACCTCCTAAAGAGTAGCCCGGGTGGGCTGCTTGTCAAAGCGCGAGCGGCCCGTTAGCCTGGAATGCTCAACCAATGGCCATTTCCGAGCACGAACGACGGCGGTTGGTCGACACGAACGTGGAATACGTGCGTTCGATCGCGGCCAAGATCAAAGGCGAGCTGGCGCGAGAGATCGAGTACGACGATCTGGTCGCCTATGGCATGCAGGGGCTTTTGGAAGCGTCCGAACGCTACGATCACCGACACGGCGTTTCGTTTTCGACTTTTTCCTATTACCGAATTCGCGGCGCGATCTTCGACGGTCTACGCAACATGGGTTGGCTGCCGCGCCACGAATATGCGCGTTACAAATTCGAATCGCGCGCGAACCACTATTTGCAAAATCTCGCCGATCGTGAGGCCGGCACGGCGCCGGAAGAGCATCCGGGCGCGCAAAACGACGTCGAACATCAGGTGCGAGATCTCGCTGAGGCGCTAGGTGGCGTCGCCGCGGTCTTCGTCACCTCGCTCGATGCGGAGTCGGCCCGCGCGGTGGCTGCGCCCGAACCGGCCGCGCACGTGGAAATGGAAGCGCGCGAACGCGACAGCTCGATCAGACAGGCGATCGAGTCGCTGCCCGAAAAGGAGCGTGCGCTGATCGAGCTCTACTACTATCAAGATCTATCGCTGGCGGAAGCCGGGGAAAAGCTGGGCATGTCCAAATCGTGGACCTCGCGCCTGCACGCGCGAGCGGTCACGTTGATCAAAGCAAAGTTGAAGCGCGGTGATCCTGACGACGGATGACTCAGAGCGGGCCGTCAAAACCTGTGACGAGGGCTCGCGATTGCTCGCCACTTCCTCGGCCTTGTTCGCCATGCTCATCTGGCCTCGGTCACCCGGCGAAGCGAGTCCCGCAGCAAGCCAGGCGAGAGCACAGGTTTTGACGGCCCGCTCTCAGGTTCCGAACGGAGGCGGCTCGGCGTGGCCGCGATGACAGGTTCCGCAGGTGACTTTGTTTTTGTCAGCGCCCTTCATTCCCTTGAGCCACTTGTCATTGATCTCTGCCGTCAACTTCATCATCTGACGCGCCATCTTCTTGGTGTCGAGATCGTCGGCGGCCATGTCGGGAACTTTGTGGCAATGATCGCACTCGACATCGAGCGCTTTGGCCTGTGCCTTCATGATGGCCCGAATCTCTTCTTTGCTGGTGGTTTTGGGAAGAACCTGAAGGTTCTTGAAGTCAGCGAAAGCCAGACCGCCGAGACTCATGACCGTGATCGCAACGAGCGAACCCAAAACCGCGATGGACTGACGACGCATTCGAGAGCCTCCCTGTTCGCTGTTTATTTAAGCCTGAAATGCTTGGGAGCGGAAGTTTTGCCAACTAAAATGATCGGATGCATCGCCCCCTTCGTCACGCGCTCGCCATTGTGCTCGCTTGCGGCATCCACTCGACGGCCCATGCGCAGAGCGGTGAATCGAGCTTGCTGCCGAGCGCGCTCGAAGAACAGTCACGCCGCGCCTATCTCCTCGCAAAAGATCTCGAGCGCACTTTCGAAACGCTGCCGCATGTGTTGACCGCGCGGGTGCACGTGGCGCTTTCGGCCCCGCCCGATCTACTGCTCCTCGGTCAAGCAGGTCCGACCAAGTCGACCGCATCGGTGGTGGTGAAAAGTGATAGGCCTCTCGGGATCCCGCCCGATCAGCTGAAGCGCGTGATCTCGGGCGCGGTGAGCTCGATCGATCCAGCCGACGTGAGCATTCTGATCGTCACCGACGACCATCTTCGCGCGGAGCCACTCGAGGCGTGGGGTCCGATCGAGGTCGCACACCACTCGCATCGACTCTTGTCCTCGCTGGCGGCGGGCGCACTTCTGTTGGTATTGCTCTTGTCGCTCGGGCTGGCGATCACCAGCGCGCGTCTCATTGCGATGAGACGAAAATCGCCGTTGATTTAAACAGCTCTGCCTATCGAACTTCCGGCGCGGCGCTCTTGAGCGCGACCTGATAGCGCCACTCGATCGAGCCGGCCGCTCCGTGAAAATGGGGAAAGCTGGCCCGCGCGAACGCCTGTTTGAGGCATTCGGAGCGACTCGATTCCGGCACCTCGACGCGCTCCACCGCCCCTGACGGTGCGATCTGCAGCTTGGTCTCGATGATGCCGTTCTCTTCGGCGCCGAGTGCGCAGGCGGCGATGAGCGGCGTCACCTGCGAAAGGCCGGCTTCCAGATCGTGACGGTCGAGTCGCGTAGGGATCGGATCGATTCCCGAAGGCGCGAGGTCACCCTCGTCCTCTTTATCCTCTTTCTCTTCTTTCCCTGGCCGGACGCGATCGCCAAGGACGATCGCTTCGCTGGCGGGAATCGCCGTCACCTGGCGAGCCTTCGGAGCGACCGGCTCCTCCGCTACCGTCGTCTGGTCGCGATACAGCATCGCCGCCATCACCAGTGCGGAGCTCACACAAAGGCTTGCCACGATCCATCGCATCCGTCGGCAGATTACTAAATGCGCGCGCCTGGCGCCATCGAATTTGCGTCGGGAACGCGGCTCAAGCTGTCTCGATTCGACCGACGCCACGCTTGGAAAGCACCACCACCGCGTCTTCGCGAAAGGTGCGCGGAGTGCCGCCTTCGATGATCTCAGCCGAGATCGAAATCGGAAAGCGATATTCTTTAGGTGCGTCGGCGAAACGCACGCGATGCGTGGCCTGATCGAGCACCGGCACACTTTTGACGGCGTTATCGAGCCGACTGAAGATCGAGCTCACGTCGAAGCGAAAGATGTGCTTGATGCTGTCGATCCCGGCGCGCTCGAGCTTGGTCGAGGCCGACAGATGCGCGCGCATTCGGTAACCGAGCCGAGTCACTCGTCGCGTGCGACCGACCCGACGATTGAGCGCGTCTTCGCTCAGGATCGCCTCGGCATCGAAGGTTTCGCGCGCTTCCACCAGTACCGGCCGATGCGGGTCGAGCCGCGGCGGCAATTTCAGTCGAAGCGATCGCTGACCGTAGAGTCGCGTGAGTCGTCCGGCCAGCCAACCGCGCGCCAACTCCTTGATGCGATCTTTGAGCGCGTAGCCAATCGACGAAATCCCAGCGGCGATGCCCAAGCTGACGCCCGCCTTGGCACCGACGCCGGTGGGAAAAAAGATGATGAACGCGAACCAAAAAGTCGCCGCCAAGCTGGCCGCCACCACGCCGGTCCAATTTCGCAGCCGGTAGTCGACCATGTAGGTCTCGGCGTCGAGAAACAGCACGTCTTGAAAATGTTTCTTGAGCGCGCCCGCGCGTTCGACGAAACGCGAAAGCTCCGCCGGCGACTCCGCGTGCGGATTGCGAAAGCGATGGCGGTCGCGATGTGCCAGCTCGTTTTCGAGCGCCACCGCCAAGTGATCGCGGATCTCTTCAGTCCACGCCGGGCCGAGCTCACGCACTCGCGAGGCGTCGCCGAGCAGCACTTCATCAATGGCCTTTTGCGACGCCGCCAGAAAATCGAGCAGCTGGTGCGAGAGAAATTCGTCGGCCAGCTCCCACTCTCGCTCGAGATCACGCTGATGCTCGTCGAAATGGGTTTCCGGTACCGGCGCATGCAGACAGTCGCGCATCTCCGCGACCACGCTCACCGCACCATCGAGGATCTCGCGCAGCTTGCCCTGTAGCGAAGGATGTAACGCCTCGATGAGCGCGGTGGCCGCCGATACGCACGTGCGCTCGAAGCGAAAGCGTTGCTGTTTCAATCGATGCGCAATGCCGAGCGTATCGCGCCGAAGCTCGTCGATGTCAGCGCGCTCGATCTGAATCTGACCTTGCTCGGTCGGACTCTGCAGCCGAGTGAACGACTGCAAGTTGTCCCACACATTCTGTTGCTGATAGAGGTTCGACGGAATCTCGATGTTGAAACCGACCTCGTATTTGCGATCGCCGGAATCCGGGAGCAAAACCGCGCAGGTCCATTCGATGCGCGACAGGTCGTGAACCCCAAGGCGAAGCTCGACCTCTCTCGGCAGCTCCAAGGCCCCCGAGCCGTCGACCGCTGGGGTACCCGGCTTTCTTCGCTTCACTCTTTTCAGTAAGCGGCCTTAACCGTCTGGAAGCAACCTCTTTTTCAGCCGAAAAATCTTACGCTGAGACGGCGGACAAGGTCGAAGGCGCCGCGGCNNGCGGCCCCGTTCGATCAGGCCCTTGCGATAGAGAAGCTCGAGCGTCGCGCGCGTGGTCTGGAAGTCGTCCGACTTTACCGGATAGAGCTTGAGCGGGCCGGTCGAGATGGAAAAGCGATCTTCCATGAACGCCTTGATGTTGGTGAGCTCGCGAATGCCTTGGCGTCCGTTGAGTCGTCCGAAGCCAGAGCCTCCGACGCCGCCGAACGGAAGCGCGTTGGCCATGTAGGCGGTGCCGAAGTCATTGACGATGGTAGCGCCAGAGATGATGCGCTGAGCGATGCGACGACCGCGCTCGCGCGATCGAGTGAACACGCACGAGCCGAGGCCGTAGCCGGTTTCGTTCGACAGACGAACCGCTTCATCTTCGTTGTGCACGCGCAGAATCGACATCACCGGGCCAAAGGTTTCGTCGTGTACGATCGACATGGAGTGGTTCACGTCGGCGAGCACCGTCGGAGCGAAGAATTGTCCGCCCAGCTCGGGGCGACGTTTTCCACCGACCAGCAAGCGCGCGCCCTTGGCTACCGCGTCGTTTACCAACCGCTCGACGACGTCGAGCTGCGCCGGCATGGTCATCGCGCCCACGTCGACCACCTCACCGGTCAGCGGTGGTCCTTGACGAAGTTGGCCCGCCAGCTCGGTCACGCGCGCCACGAACTGATCGTAGATGGCGTCGAACACGTAGATGCGCTCGGCCGCCAGACACATCTGTCCCGACGCCATGAAGGTTCCGGTGAGCGCCGCGTGCGCGGCTCGCTCGAGCTCGGCATCGTCGCACACGATCATCGGATCTTTACCGCCCAGCTCGAGGATGACGGGCGTGAGGTTCTTGGCGCACTCGGCCATCACTCGCTTGCCGTTCGGCATCGAACCGGTGAAGACGATCTTGCCGCAACCGGCGGCAATGAGCGCCTGTCCAGTCTCGGCGTAGCCGGTGATAATCTGCACCAGATCTTTCGGATAGCCGGTGGCGCCGAAGACCGCGTCGAAGACTTCGCGAAAGCGCGGCACCGACCACGAGGTCCATTCGGAAACTTTGACCACCACGGCGTTGCCGGCCATGAGCGCCGGAATGACCGGCCCGAGAATGTTTTGCAGCGGAAAGTTCCACGGACAGATCACGCCGATGACACCGAGCGGATGGAACTCGATGGTCGAGCGCTTGTGCATAAGAAGTCCCGACGAGACATGCTCCGGCTTCAGATCGTCTTCGCCGGTGGCGATGATGTGACGGATCTTTTCACAGATGGGCCAGATCTCACCCATGAGCGCGTTTTCGCGGGTCTTGCCGGAGTCGCGCGCGATTGTCTGACAAAGATCTTCGGCGTGATCGAGGAGATAGTCGGACAGTCGCGCGAGCACTCGGCGGCGTTCGGAAAACGGCGTCCCCGCCCACAGCGCTTGCGCTTTGCGCGCCTGCTCGACCGCGTGCTTCACCTCGTCCGGCGAAGTGACCGGAATGTTTCCCAGCGACTCGAGCGTGGCTGGATCGGTGCAGGGAATGGTGTCCGGGCTCGACGCCGATTTTTTCGCCGGCATCGGCGGACGAACCGATTCGGGGCGGCTGATTTGAGTCTCCATGGGCGTGCAATCTATCAGATTCGGCTGAGCTGAAATACCTGTTAGAAACCCTTGATAAACCGCTAGTTCGGGCACCGGCCCCGGCGAGGAGCGACGCTCCCCGACCGGATTATTAGCCGCCTGACGCCCGGCTTTTTGTCTCCAGCGTGAAGTCCGCGAGCGCTCAAAACGGACAGCGGGCCTCGGCATCAGTGGCACCGGACTTGCTCGATAGAGCGGCACACACGGGAGATTTCATGCGCGCGTTCACTATTTTGGTTTTCTCGTCCGCTTTGATGGGGTGTGGCGGATCCGCCGTACCTTCGACGGAAGCTTCGAATTCGTCCGGCAAAGCGGACAACCTCGGCACCACCGGAACCACCAGCAATCCAGTGATCGGTTCGTGGTACGGCAACGACGCCGGCTATATCTTCGGGATTGTCGCTTTCAAAGCGGACAATACGCTGAGCGCGTACGGCTTCTGTCCTGCCGGCACCTACACCGGCGGTTGCGACTATTCACATTCGATCGCCGGCGGCTATCGCATGGGCGGTACCGCGCAAAAGCCGACCTTGTCGTTTTGGATTGGTTCGGAAGATCACACCACCACGTGGGACGTCTCCCTCACCTCGAATGGAACTGCGCTGTCGCTGTCATCGGGGGCCTGGGTGCAGCCGTATACCCGACTCATTCAGGGCAACCTCGATATCACCGACGATTCGACCTCCGATCCCGCGGCCAACAAGGCGGCCTACTTCTGCATGACCGACGCGGATTGCGGGCTGCAAAACATTCCGTCTCCCAACGGCGAAACCTGGCGCTGTCAGGTTGTTGCCGGCTCAGAGGACGACGCCGATCAAGAGGGCGCCTACTCGGAGTGCGTCGCCGCCACCAACTGATGGCGATCGATTTTTAGCGGGCGTGTCTCAGCTCGTGGTCCAGCAGCCAGCGTTTGGCCGGCACCCCACCGCCGTAATTCCCGATGTCTCCTCCAGTGCGAATCACGCGATGACAGGGAACGATGAGCGCGATCGGATTGCGCGCATTGGCCGATCCGACGGCGCGAATCGCGTTGGATCCAACTTTCTTGGCCAGCCCCGCGTAGGTGATGGTTTCACCGCCGCGAACTCGGCGAAGCTGGCGCCAGCATTTTTGATAGAACGCAGGTCCGGCCGGCGCAATCGCGATGTCGTCGATGGCGTCGATCTCACCGTCGAAGTAGGCCTCCAACTTTTCGGTCGCCCAAAAGCTCTTCTGCTTTTTCGCGTGAGGGAAGAGTTCGACGAAGCTGTGTTTGTGAATCGGAAGATCGAGGGCGAAGACGGACTTGTCGTCGCCCCAAAGTCGCACGGTTCCGATGGGCGTCTTGAGCGTGGATTCGATCATGCTTGTCTCCATAGATGAATGGCCATGTAAGCGCGAAACGGCCGCCATTTTTCAGCGGTGCGATCGAGCTCGCGCGCGGAAATCGCGCGTCCTTTGCCGTACGAACGTCGAAGCACCAGATCCGAGGAGGGGAAGGCGTCCGGATCGCCGAGCCGCATGGCAATGTACGCTTTGGTCCAAGGCCCGATGCCGGCAATGCCGTCGAGAGCATAGCGAACGAAGTGAACATTTTTGCGCACCGGAATGCGCGCCGGACAACCGATGCGGCAATAGATTCCGGTTGAGGTCACCACCACGAAGAATCGTCCCGCGAACCGGGCGTCACGACTCGCTAGCGCGCGGTAGCAGACCTCCTCGTCGAGCTCAGTCATGACTCTGTTGTAGCCGACCGAGCGGAATTCGGCTGGCGGTTTTCGGACATCAATCGTGTGGATGCCACACCTGCGGCCAGATCACGGGGAAATGCGAGGATTTTACAATCCAGAGAAGCTGAACTGGCTGCTCTGTACGGCCTTGTATCCCGAGCCCTCTTTTTCGACCTTCACGGTGGCTTGCGGCGAGCCCGCCCAGGCACCTGGATAGGTGACCTGAATTTCGCTGGTCTTGCCGCTCGACGACAGCGTTTTTCCGGTCAGGCCTTTCACGCCGGTCTTGCTGAAGGTCTGGCGGAAATCCTTGTTCGCGTCAAGGCGGCGCGCCATTTCCGCTTTGGCCGCAGCCATCGGGGTCGAATAGGTCTTCTTGCTGAGCGGTGCGGCAGAGGCAACTGAGCCGGCGAACGTCAGCGCGATGAGTGCGAACATCTTCTTCATGGGAGTCTCCTGAAATTCAATGCGTTGGGAGGCGTTGACGTTCGATCTATTTCTGCGCCTCGGTGCGCACCGAATCTACTTTGTACATCGGTCCGGCAAATCCGTCGCTGTAGCGGCCCTTCACGTCCACTCGTTCGAAGAAGCGATCGCGTCCGCCGAGCGCACTGCCGGCCTTGCTCAGACCGGTCACCGAAAAGTTGAAGCTAGGACCGCGATCGGGACCGAGCGCTCCGGTCTGGTTGGTGATCTTGATGCTCGAGGCTTTGACGCCGCTCTTGCTCACGCCGTACAGCTCGCTGCCCTTTGGCGCACTGGAGATGAGCGACCGAAGCTGCTTGGCGACATTCGTCTGCTCGGGCGTCGCCTTGGGGGTAGNNAAGAACCGCAACGACCATTAGCAACTTTGTCAGTGAGCGAATCATAGTGGCCTCCGTGAGCCCTGCCACAGCAACCGGTATGCCAACAGGAAAGGTCAATGATTCTATGGAAAGATTAAGCTTTGGGATGGCTTGAGCAGGAGCATTAGCCGGCCACTTTAGTCTCGAATTCGGGATTTGAGATCAAACAGGAAGGCGTGCGCTTCGCGAGGCGACATTCCGTCCAGATCGGTGGCGGAGATGAGGCGCTCGATCTCGGATGGTCGCGGTGGCTCCAACATGGCAGACGTTTTCCCCACGTCCGCAGCCATCGCGCCGAGCAGGTTCAATTGCGCGGCTTTTCCCGAGCCCGATGGTCCCGGCTCGGACCGCACCAGCTCGCCACGCTCTAGCGACGCGAGCAGACTCTTGGCGCGATCGATCACCGCGCGATCGATTCCGGCCAAGCGTGCCACCTGAATTCCGTAGCTGCGCGACGCGCCGCCCGGCACCAGCC
>PLXG01000330.1 GCA_003153195.1 Myxococcales bacterium | reverse complement strand
CGCCATTGGCGTGGCGCAGCCGGTTTCGATCAACATCACCACCTTCGGAACGGGCACCATTTCCGAACACGCGATCGAGCGCCTGGTGCGTGAGCATTTCGATTGCCGTCCGGGCGCGCTCATTCGTGAGCTCGACCTGCTCCGTCCGATCTATCGCCAGACTGCGGCCTACGGCCACTTCGGTCGCAACGAGAAGGACTTCACCTGGGAGCAGCCGACCAAGCGTGATGCGCTGATGTCTGACGCGCGATCGATCCAGCCGGTCCGTCATGGGGCCCCGAATGGCGGCAACGGAAATGGCAGCGGCAACGGCGGCTCGACTCCGACGACGACCACCACCAAGTCGTCCAAAAAGTCGAAGCAGAGCACCATCGCCGAGGCCTAAAGCTCGGAGATCCCTCTCCTGTATTCCAACCCCCTATAAACTAATATGAATTCTGGCCAACCGCGCGATCTGCTGCCGCGAACTGGCGTCGCCTTCCTTGGGCTCGGCGCAATGGGCGCTCCGATGGCGGAGAATCTCATTCGCCGCGGTCACGCGCTCACGGTTTGGAATCGCTCGGTAAAAAAATCCTCTGCGTTTGAAGGTCGCGCGAGAATTGCGAGCTCGCCTTCCGATGCGGTTCGTGATGCCGAAATCGTCGTTCTGATGCTGGCCGATCCAGCCGCCGTGCACGCGGTGGTGGATGCAATGTTGCCAGCGCTCGTACGAAATGCGCTGGTCATCGACATGTCCACGGTCGATCCAGAAACCACGCGCGCCTGCTCGGCAAAAGTGCATGCTGCGGGCGCCGACTATTTCGACGCGCCAGTTTCAGGTTCAGTGGTTCCGGCAAAGTCCGGCAAGCTCGTCATCTTGGCCGGCGGCGCGATCGCGCAGATCGATCGCGCGCGCACGGTTCTAGAAGCGATGGGCGAGGTTCGCCGCGTCGGCGATGTCGGACAAGGCATGGCCATGAAGTTGGTCTTGAACGCGCTCGGTGCGCACATGCTCACTGGCTTCACTGCGGCGCTGGCGTTCGGACGAAAGCAGGGACTGGACCTGCGCATCATGCTCGACGCAATTTCGGCTGGCGCGTTTTCGTCACCGCTGTTCGCCAGCAAAGGCGAGCGCATCGCACGCGGCGAATTTACGCCCGATTGCACGCTGGCGCTGATGCTGAAAGATCAAGAGTTGGTGATGAAGACCGCCGCTGCGCTCGACTATCCTATGCCGACCGAGCGCGCAATTCGTGACGTGCTCGTCCAAGCGATGGCTGCCGGTCTCGGCGACGATGACATAATCGGTCTTACGCGACTCTTCGAAAAGTGGGCGGCGCTACCATGACGCACGAGCGGATGGATTGGAACTTCAGCCACCTCGGCTACTATTTCATCCTTTTGCTGGTTCTTTTGTGGATCTGGTTTCTGATCCAGATGCTGCGTAACGCCGGATTTTCAGCGCGTGGCTTTCTGCGGCGGCACGCCGTCGGAATCTTGGTCAGCGCCGGACTGACCACCGCCGTCTTCGCTTCGGTGCGCCCAGCCTTACGCATTCTCAGCGATGAGACCAACCTGCTCGCGGTGTCGCAGTCGATGCTCACCGACCGCACCACCTACAACGCCACCATGGCCAAGCGCTACTACGGCGCGATGCATTTTATTCAGCGCGACGTGCCGGCCCGGCCGCTGGCGTTTCCGTTTTTCACTTACCTCGTTCATTTGGTGCGCGGCTACCACGTAGAAAACGTCTTCATCCTAAACGGGCTGGTGCTCTTTTCGCTGCTAGTGCTCAGCTTCGTGTTCACGCGCCGATACATTCCCGATTTGGCCACGCCGACGGCTGCCGTCTTTCTCATCGTCGCCTCGCCGCTGGTCAGTGTGATGGCGACCTCGGGCAGCTACGATCTCTTCGCCACTCTATTTTTCTTTGTGAGCGCGCTCGCGCTGCTCGAGTTCGTGCGCGAGCCATCGAGCGAAGACTCGCTCGGATTTCTGGTCACCAGTGTTCTCATCTTTTCCTACGTGCGTAACGAGTCGGTGGTGATTTTGCCCATCGTCATCGCCGGGATTTTCGTATTCCGCTATGTGACGCTCAGTCGAATCATGCCTTGGATGATCACCATCACCATCTTCGCACAGCCGATTCTCTGGCAACGCATTCTGATGCAAGGCCACTACGAAAATCCGCCTGACGTGCCGCTGCTCAGTCTCGCTCACTTGCCGAACAATTTCCCCGCGCTGCTTCACACCTTCATCGATCATCGCTTCATGCTGCCGCTCGCCACCCTTCTTCACGATTTCGCGGTGGTGATCTTCGTCTTCGCGATCGTCCTTTTGATCACCAAGCGCGTCGCATGGCGCGCGCCGTACCAAAAACATTTTGTTCTCATCATCGGGCTCTCGTTCGCCGCCACTATGGGCGTCTACCTCTGTCACTTCTTCGGCGACATGCGCCTGCCCACGCAGATTCGCTGGCTGCTGATTCTGGCTGTGCTCTCGTCCCTGTCGCCGGTTTTTCTGCGGATTTTGCGGCCCCATCTCATCGGCGGACGGGTGTTGCTCGTGGTTTCGATCGCGCTGTTCTTGATCTACCACCCGGTGGCGATTGGAAACGAGCTGCTCAAGACTTTGACTCTTCCGCGCGCCGCCGTGCACCAGTACGAATTCTTGAGCCACCGCTCACATCCGGAAAACCTGTTGGTGATCGCCGATCGGCCTGGCCAGCTCAGCGCCGCCGACTACGGCGCTATCGGTATTCAATATGCAAACAAGCACGTGACGCAGCTCGGCAGCGATCTGACCCGCAGTCTCTATTCAGAAGTGGTGGTGTTTCAGGATTGCGACTATGCCACTGATGGGCCCGTCGAGAATCAGGCGCTCGACGCCAGGTTTACGTTGGAAACGCTCGAGAGAGTTCAGACCGACGGCGGCAGATATCTGCGCATTTCACGCGTGCTCTCCGTTGGGCCCGAAGCCGATTAGCACAAAGCGCCGTTGGGAATGCAGGCGTATTTGCCCCAGCAAAAGCTGCAGTAGTCGCCGGTTCCACATCCGGTTGTCTGACAATCGGCCGGCTTGGGCAGGCATTTACCGGGGAGGTCGGGATTGATGTTGGTGTGATCGCATTCGTACGCGTCGGTGCACTGGTGCGAGTTCTTGGTGAAGCCTCCGCATTGAATGTCGCCCGGCTGCACCATTTCACAGCGATTGGTGGTCGTGTTGCACTCGGCGACGCGCAGATCGTCGATCACATAGAGCGGACAGAACGGGCGCGGATCCTGTGTGCAGGCGTGCGCAGCCGCATAGGCTGCTTCGTTGCCGACCGCAACGGCGGCTTTCATGCCGTGCTCACAGCATCCGCCTTGATCGACCGCTACGCAGTCGCTGTCGACTGCACAGACAGTGAGATCGGCGGTCTTGCCGTCGAGCTTCACGTTGAAGGTCGCGCTGAGAAGCGCGTCGTCACGGAGCACGATGTAGTGCGTGACCGATTTCGACGCCGGTAATGTGACCGCGATGTTGGCAGACACTGGGATTTGTCCAGTCACCTCAGCGCTGCTGCCGAGCACGTGAAATCCGTTGTCGAGCACCCACGCCACTGGAATTCCGTTGTTCGAGGTGATGGTGACATTCACCTGATCGCCTTCGGCGCCGCCGAACTCGATCGCACGATAGCGTGGGTTCTTGTTGTAGTGGACGGCGAGTGACTGCCCGTAGTCGAGCGAGCCGACGATCGTCATGCGATACGAAAACGAGTCGGACTTCGTATCGAGATTGGCGAGATCGCTGAAATCGTCGGTCTGAGGGGCGGGATTGCCGCTACAGGCGGCCAGGGTAGTGGCAAAAATGAACGCGCGCGAAAAACGAAACATGATGGAATCTCCTCGGTTGTTGTCNNACGAACGATGCCACGCTGCGTCATATTTAAGTCTAGCAATATAAGCCACTTGGCTTTCTGGAGCGACTCCATCGGCCGGCCAATCGAATTGCCCTGTTCTCCTTTTGGACAGTTGGTCAGCGCGTCGAAGGGTCGCAATCGGTTATGATGTTCATGGAAAATGGCCTCCGTGATCGATCCAGTCTGTGGAAAGCCCGTGGACGCGCTGCGCGCCCGCGCCGTCGGAATTTTTCACGGCGTAACGCACTACTTCTGTTCGCCCGAATGCAAAGCCGAGTTTGCCGCCGGAAATAGCGGACCGGTGGAGCTGGTTTCTCCGTCGAGCGTCGAAGTTGAAGCGGAGCCGCCACCCGCGGAAGAGATTTCGGTACAGCGCGCGGCTCCGATCGAATCCCGTCCCGCACAAGTGCGTCCGATCCTCGCCAGCGCACCCACTTCCGATTCGCGCGGCGCCGGCGGCAAGTTGTGGATCGCGGTGGCGGCCGTCGTCGCGGTATTGAGCGCGCTGATCGCCTACGCCATTCGCTGAGGCCAAAGCCCTTCGGTGAGCTTTGCTTTAATAAGCGCTTCTCGTTGCGACGTGAACTCCCGTCGCTGATACTGTCGTCGCCGATTCACACTGCCCGCCAAGTGTCTGCGATCGCTGGCCCCGACGGTGGCATTGGAGTTGCTCCGCATCCCGGTCATGAACAAAGCCTTTCAGCTGGTGGTGCCGTTTTTCCTCTGCTCGTGCTTTGCACACATCCCAATGCACACCACCGAGCACCTCAAGATCGCCTGGCGCACCGACTACGCCACCGCGCAGGCCGACGCTTGGGAGCTCGGAAGACCGATCTTGGTGGTGATGATCGCTGGCGAAAAAGAGGGCGCCATCTGTCTCGGCGGCGACTACCTGCGCTCAAGTGCGCTACGTGACGATCGCGTCATTGAAATGATCAACGAGAAGTTCGTTCCGGTTTGGCTCAATGTCCGAAAAGATCCGTTGCCGCAGTTTCCGTTCATCGAAAAGATCTTGGTCACCGCGACGCTCGACCACGAGAATCGAGTGAATGACACCTTCAGCAAAAACTATTTTCTGCGCAGCGTGATTGTTTCGCCGGATGGATTGAAGCTACTCAATCCTGGCGCAGAGACAGTGGCAGCGGCGACCAGAAAATTGGTTTTCGAAGGAGACTTCACCTACGAGTCGATCGATCCCGGCGATTACTTGAGCATGCTCATGCATGCTCTCGAGCGCTTCAAAAATAATTGGGCGATGAACTAAACAAGGACGGATTGGGGGTGGATCAAATAAAGAATCAATGTGGAAACTGTCCTTGTTTAGTAGATCTACACGGGCGTGCCGCCCGCCCTCTCGGCACCGCCGCGAGGGTCCCACCCTGCGACCGAAGGGCGCGAAGCGGTGAGTGGAGCGAACCATGCCCGCAGGAAGTGACGCACCCGTGGTGCGGCCTCCCGGCGCCGCCAGCCGTCGCCGACGCGCCCGAAGGGCGCTTGCGAANNAGGAAGTGCCGCACGAACGTGCGGCCTCGCGCTGCTCGCTCAAGTTGGATCACAACCCATCTGATCCTGTTTAGGTCGCGTCAGGAAACGAAACGATCTTGTTTTTGATCGGCGTGACCGTCCGCAAGTAATTGTAGATCGCCCCCAAGTCTTCCGCCGTCATTCCCGCGTAGTCCTTCCAAGGCATGACAGTTTGGCGACTCGGTGTCACCTTGGGGAGCTCGGTCAAGCTTTCGAATGATTTGAAGCGGCCGATGAAAGCCTCGCGCGTCATGTTGCCGATACCCGTTTCAGCGTCGGGCGTGATGTTCGCTGAGATCGCATGAACGAACGGCATCTTGAAATCGAATCCTCCTGAGAACGCCAGCTCTTCGGGACGATTTCCCTTTATTAGTTTCGTGTGGCAATCGAAGCAACCGGCCATGGTGGCCAGGTATTTTCCGTAGACGATTCCGTCGGAAGATTTGGGCACGGGGACCGGGCCCTCGACGGGCTTCGGCGCGAGCTTCATGAGTAGACTGACCGGAAAGTCGATGCGCACCGGCGGTGTCGGCTTCTTAATGGGCGGAAGGGTTCGTATGAATGTGACGATCGATTTCACATCCTCGTCGCCAATGTTGCGCATGAGCTGGTAGGGCATTTGTGGAAAGAGTGCATGGCCATCGTTGGCGACGCCTTCGCGGATGGCGCGAACGACCTCTCCATCGGTCCAGTTGCCGATGCCAAACTCTGGATCGGAGGTGATGTTTTGCGCGCACACCGCGCCGGGGACGCCGACCTTTTCGTCGAACTCGAAGCCGCCTTGTCCCTCGGTACCCGCCTTGGCCGGCCAAGAGAAGCGGTCGTTTTCGTGATCGGAATGGCAGACCAAACATCCTGCGACATGCTGGACTAGATATTTTCCGCGCTCGAGTCGTTCGGGCGTGCGTTCGATCTTTTCGGTTGAGGCCGGCCGCTGATCTGGCTTCTTCAATGTGAGCGCGACCACCGCGATCAAGGCCACCACAATGATCAATCCAACCAGGCCACCGAGGATCTTCAAAAACGTTTTCATGGAGGTCCTATTTCACAAAAGAAGGGATCTCTTCGCCGCGCAGCAGATCGTCGAGTGTTTCGCGCTTGCGGACGACTGCGAACTCGCCGCCCTTGACCATCACCTCGGCCACGCGCGGTCGGGTGTTGTAGTTCGACGACATGGTAAAGCCGTAGGCGCCCGCCGACATGAGCGCCAGTAGATCGCCCTCGGCCGGCTGCTGCGTGAGCGCGCGATCGCGGGCGAGAAAGTCGCTGGTCTCGCAGATCGGTCCCACCACGTCGGCAACGAACGCGGACGCGCCCTGCTTGCGCACGACCGGCCAGATGCCGTGATAGGAATCGTAAAAGGCCGGCCGAATCAGATCGTTCATGGCCGCGTCGACGATGACGAAGTTTTTAACTTCGCCCTGTTTCAAGAACAGGGTCTTGGTCACCAGCACGCCGGCGTTACCGACGATGACGCGGCCCGGCTCACAGATGAGAGTGAGATCGAGATCTTCGAACGCCGCCAGCGCCTCGCGAATCGCTGCACCATAATCGGCGGGCGAAGGCGGATCTTCCTCATTATAAGAAATTCCTAATCCTCCGCCGATGTCGAGGAGCTTGATGGGCACGCCGTCTTGGATGAGCGAGCGGGTGAGCTCGCCGAGTCGCGCGATGGCGTCGCGAAAGGGCGAAGGTTTGGTGAGCTGCGAGCCGATGTGGCAGTCGAGCCCGACCACTTCCAAGTGCGGCTGCTGGCGAGCGAAGGCGAACTCTTCGCGCGCACGCGTGACCGGAATGCCGAACTTGTTTTTCTTGAGCCCGGTCGAAATGTAGGGATGGGTCTCGGCGTCGACGTCGGGATTCACGCGCAACGAAACCGGCGCCTTTTTGTTCATGCTGGCGGCCACCCGCTCGATCGCTTCCAGCTCGCCGTGACTTTCGACGTTGAAGGCGAGAATTCCGACTTCGAGCGCGTAGGCGATCTCGTCGTCGCGTTTGCCCACGCCGGAGAAGACGATCTTCTTCGGATCGCAGCCAACTTTGATGGCGCGATAAATTTCACCGCGCGACACGGTGTCGACACCGGCGCCGAGCGCGACCAGCGTGCGCAGCACCGCCAAGTTCGAATTCGCCTTCACCGAGTAGCAGATGAGATGCTTCTTGGTGCGTCCTTGCGCCAGCGCTTCATCGAATACGCGAAAATGTCGCTCGAGCGTGGCGTGACTGTAGATGTAGACCGGCGTGCCCACTTCGGCCGCGATCTTTTTGATCGGCACATCTTCGCAATAGAGCTCGTTCACTTTGTATTCGAAGTGATGCATGGGTCCTCAGTGAGTGAGTGTGGCTTCGGCAGCTGCGAGCGCGGCGACCACGCGAGATCGCGCCGGTCCGCCGTATACATCGCGGCGATCGATGGCGCGCTCGGCATCGAGCACGGCAAAAACGGACGCATCGAGATAGCGTGCACCATCGCCGGCGGCGGCCTTCATTTCGTCGAGCGAGAGCGCGGCGATCTCGACGTTGCGATCGATGGCGGCGCGAACAATTCCGCCGGCGGCGGCGTGCGCCTGTCGAAAGGGCAGGCCCTTTTCGGCGAGAAAATCGGCGACCTCGGTGGCGAGCAGATGTCCTTCGGCGTTGGCCTTGCGCATTCTCTCGACGTTGAACCGACTGCCGGCGATGAGGCCGGTCATCACCCGCAAGCTCAGGTGCGTGGTCTCGACCGCGTCGTACAGCGGCTCTTGCGTCTCTTGCAGATCTTTGTTGTAGGCGAGCGGCAAG
>PLXG01000215.1 GCA_003153195.1 Myxococcales bacterium | reverse complement strand
GAAGCGAGCCGCGGCGAGAACCAGCTCGACGACGGGAGGACTTTGAGGACACGCCCTAGCTAGCAGCTAATTCCGTTCGCGATGCAGACATACGACGTTCCGCTTTCGCCCACGCAAGATTGGCAGGTATGGCCGCTCGCACATCCGGTCGTTCTGCAATCGACGCAGATCCCCGGACAATCAGCGCCGCCTTGGTTAGGATCGCATCCATCGCCGGCCAAGTCGATCACTGAAGGATTGATTCCCAAATCAGGCACTCCCGTTGGAGACGAGTTACATGCCCACAGCGCGCAGACGAGCAGTCAGCGATTCATGGAGGGGTTCCACCTTCGGGTTTGCCAATCACTTCGTCGCGTACCATGCGCGCGGTGGTGGTGATGAGCTCGGGCTCTTTGGCGATGCCCATGGTGATCACCAATTTGAACGCGGCCTGCACCGGCATGTCGAGCTCGCGCACCAGGCGCTTAGCCACCAGCAAATAAAATCCAGACGTCGGATTGGGCGTGGTCGGCACGAACACGCTGATCAGATCTTCGCCGGTGCGCGATTGGATCGGCGACTTCGAGGTGGTCACGAACGCGATGGTGTAGATGCCTTCGCGCGGATACTCGATCAGCACCGCGCGGTTGAAGCTGTCGGCGCCTTGCGAAAACACCGACTCGAACACCTGCTTGATGAGTCCGTACGTGCCGCCGAAGAGCGGCATGCGCGCGAAGATTTTGTCGAGCCAGCTGACCATCCGCCGGCCGGCGAAGTTGTGTGCGAAGATGCCCACCAAGAGTGCCAGACACAGCAAGCTGACCACCCCAAGACCGGGCACCGGCACGCCTCGTACCAACGGTCGATAGTGGTCGGGGAAAAAGCTGTCTACTCCACTGGCGATGAACAGAAACAGATAGACCGTACCGATGATGGGCGCGAGCAGTACCACGCCAGTAATCAGTTCGTTCTTGAGCAGCGAGCCGAGACGACGCATGACGGCCGAATCTTAAGCCGGAAGTACGACGTTGTCGATGAGGCGCGTGCTCCCGACGAAGGCAGCGACGGCCAAGACCGTGGGACGTCCGACATTTCCATCTACGGTCTTGAGCGATTCGGCATCGCGCAACTCGAGATAGTCGAGCCGAATATTCTTGTTCGACATCAGGATCTCTCGCGCCAATGCCAACAGTGCTTCCGCGCTTCGCTCGCCTTTTACAAACCGATCGCGGCTGCCGAAAATGGCGCGCGAAAGGATCAGCGCATCTTGGCGCTGCTCGGCAGAGAGATAGGCGTTGCGCGACGACATGGCCAAGCCATCGGACTCGCGCACGATCGGCAACCCGCGAACTTCCACATCGAGATCCAGATCGCGCGCCATTCGCTTGAGCACTGCCAACTGCTGAAAATCTTTTTCGCCGAACAGCGCCACGTGCGGCTGCACCAAATGAAAGAGCTTGAGCACGATGGTGGCCACGCCACTAAAATGTCCCGGCCGGCTGGCGCCGCACATCCCTTGCGAAAGGTCAGACACTTCGACGAAGGTCTGATAGCCATCAGGATAGATCGCCGCCGCCTCGGGAACGAAGGCCAGCGTTATACCCGCGCCCTCCGCCTTGTGCAGATCTCCGTCGAGATCGCGCGGATAGCGCGAGAGATCTTCTTTGGGGCCAAACTGGGTCGGGTTGACGAAGATCGAAAGCACGCGCGCATCGCCCAGGTCCCGCGCCGCTTCCATGAGCGAGACATGTCCGGCGTGCAGATAGCCCATGGTCGGCACGAACGAAATTCGTTTACCGGCCGCACGCAGCGCTCCCGCGCGAGAACGCATCTCGGCTGGATTGCGGAGAACCTCGATCATTTTTTAGGGCGAATCGGAATCGGAATGCAGGCCGCGCCCGACGCATCGGGATCGCGCTCAGGCTGTCCGCCGGCCGTCGCACGGACCGATCCATACGGCGTCGTCATCTTGTGGGCCGGCGCATCTTTGGAGAACGAGTGATCCTCGTCGGGAAACTGCCCACCGCGAACTTCGGTGACGTACTGCTCGATGGCAGTGCGCACGCGAACCGCAAGGTTGTCGTAGCGCTTGACGAACTTGGGACGGAACGATTCGTTCATACCGAGCAGATCGTAAATCACCAGCACCTGTCCGTCGCATCCCACGCCGGCACCAATGCCGATGGTCGGACAATCGATGTCCTTGGTGATTTCCGTCGCCAGATCGCTCGGCATTCCTTCGAGCACGATCGAGTAACAGCCCGCGTCGGAGAGCGCGCGCGCGTCGTTTTTCAAACGCTGGGCCTGACTCGCGTCGCGGCCCTGTACTTTGAAGCCACCCATCTGATGCACCGACTGTGGCGTGAGGCCGATGTGTCCCATCACCGGAATTCCGATCGAGACCAATCGATGCACGAGCTCGGAGTACTCCGCTCCGCCTTCGAGCTTGATCGCTTCGGCGCGCCCTTCTTTGATCAGGCGACCGGCGTTGCGAATCCCTTCCTCGACGGACACTTGATACGACATGAACGGCATGTCGCCGACGATCTGCGCGCGACCACCGGAGCCAAAGGCGTTGGTCGACGACGCATCGCGACCGCGCACCACCGACTGACAGTGATAGACCATCTGATCCATGGTGACCGGCAACGTGTTGTCGCGCCCTTCCACCACCATGCCGACCGAATCGCCGACGAGGATGATGTCGATACCGGCCTGATCGACTAGACGCGCGAACGAGGCGTCATAGGCGGTGACCATCGCGATCTTGCGATGATCGCGTTTCATCTGCGCGAGAGTTTGGACTGTGACCTTTGGACCTGCTTGAGCGCTCATCGTTCACCTCTCCGTCTCGGTCGCTAAAGTTGCGATCCCAGCGGGCTATAGTGAGAGATTCCTGCCNNCCTGCCGTCTTCTTCGCTACGTGATTCTGGATGACCGCCAGTAGATCGTCGAGGTCTTCTCGACGCTCCACGAAGTCGATCTCCGACGTATTTACTACCAAAAGCGGGCTCTCGGCGTAATGGAAAAAGAACTCGGCATACGCTTCGGCCACACGTTCAAGATAATCCTTCGACGGCGCTTTGGCTCCATGTGCCGCATGCGCCGCCTTCTTTTTGGCGCGCTCTTTCAGCACGTCCGCTTTCGCCTGTAAGTATACNNGCGGGTGACTTGAGTACCTAACAAGCTGTAAACCTTATCGTAAAGTATGAGCTCGTCGCGGCTCAAGTTGAGCTGGGCGAAGATTCGATCTTTGGCGAAAAGATAGTCCGAGACCACCCCGCCGGCCGAAAAGAGATCTCCCTGCAAAAAATCGTGCTTCTGCTGATAGCGCGAGAGCAGAAAATAGACCTGCGCTTGGAAGGCGCGGTCTTTCGGATTTTCGTAAAAGTCGCCCAGGAAGGGATTGTTTCCCTCGTCGAGAACCGTGCGCGCGCCCAGTCTTTCGGCGAGCAGCTTGGCGAAGGTCGTTTTCCCGACTCCGATCGGCCCCTCGACAGCGATGTAACGAGGCGATCGAGAAGGCGTCACGATCGGACTATAGCGCAACGAACGTTCAGCGTCGAAATTTCGGGCCCTTTGCGCGTTTCGGCGTGGGCAGGCGCACGAATTCGAACTGCATGAGCTCCTCTTCCAGCTCGTGGGCGGAAGAGGCCAAAGCCCGCTCGAAGCGCCAGGTGGCGATGGTTCCTTTGACGCAGTCAGAAAGGATTGTTGAGGCGACCTTCGAATCGTCCGACTGAACATCGACCACGTAGCCAGACGGGACGACTCTCACACGCAATGTGAGCGTGCCTTCGATCGGTTTGCTTGCCACGCGCCTGGCCCTTGCGTAGCAAAGCTTCACGTCTGGTTCGTGTTTGAAAATATCGCGCAACATGATTTCGTGCGAACGCAATCCTTGGCCGAACTGGCTGACCTGTACATGCAGCGCGATTTCCGAATCCTCGTGCGCATGCGATCGCGGCTCGAGATCAGCGACGTGCTCACCGGCGCGCGCGACGAATCGCGAGCTCGGAACGTCGCGGATGAAGGCGCGAAACGACTCGTACGCTTGCGGGAGATCGCCTGCCAGCTCGTGCCCCAATCCTTCGTAGTAGTAGCGATCACCGGCGGGTTGAAAGAAGACCCCCTCGTCGCGCAGATGAACCATGGTCGGGTCGACGCTGAGCGCGCGGCGAATCGCATCTTTCGATTTTTCGATCTGATGATCGCGATCGAGCGCAATGCCAAGCCCCCACTCGGCCAACTCCCAACTCACCTCGTTCATCACCGATGTACTCTCGGCCTGGCGATAGCGACGAATCGCTTCATCGAGTCGCCCGAGCGCCATCGCAGTTTCCGCCGCGTTGCCGTAGACGATCGCCCGCGACGGCGTGTCGTCATACGAAAAGGGCCGGCGGTTGACCTCCACGGTTTCGAGCGCCCGCTCATATTCCGAAAGCGCTTCTTCGAAACGGCCAAGTCGCGAGTAGGCGATGCCAAGCTCGAACGCGATCTGATCGGACTCGGTTCCATCGCCGGCGCGATCGAGCACGCGCGCCTCCAGGAGTGCGTCGAGCGCCTTTTCGCAATCGCCGGGACGACAAGTTTCGGGATGAGCCGGATCGCTGAGCTGCAGCGCGCGCGCCTTCAGTACGCGGAGCTCGGCGCTCTTTGGCTCGAGAGGAATTCGCTCCTCGATCATGCGCACCGCTTCGTCGGCGAGGGCGTACCTGAGCTCGCGGCTGGTGAACTCCGTCTGCGCACGCAGCAGGGTGTCGCGGATTCGCTCTATGGGCGACGGCGGCGCTGCATCGGCAACTGCGGCGGCGGCAGCGGCGAAAAAAAGAATCAGGGCGATGGTCGGTCGCGTTCCCACTTTCGGCCAATTATGCATATATTTGGCGTCATGCTCACGCTGTATGGGTTCAACATTTCGCCGTACGTCGCAAAAGTTCGGGCGATTCTGCGTTACAAGGGGCTCGAATTTCAAGAGCGCGCCGTCGATCCATTCGATCGCCGCGAGCTCAAGCGCCTTTCCGGACAATCGATGGTACCGGTGCTGGCGCACGACAATCACGTGGTCGCGGATTCGAGCCGAATCGCCCGTTATTTGGACGATTGTTTTCCCGCGCGACCCGTTTTCCCGCGCGATCCGAAGCTGCAAGCGCGCGCGCTTCTCCTCGAAGAATGGGCGGACGAAGGTCTGCCGCGGGTGATTCAGCCGGTTAGGTGGCTGATTCCAGCCAATGCTGAGCGCACGCTGGCGCTATTTCGTTCGTCCTATCCGCCGGGACCCGTCGAGGATCTGAAGTTCGCCGCGGTCAGCCGAATCCTTCGCTGGGACCAGGCGCGAAAATATGGCCCGCGCTTGTTCGGACGATCGCGCCCGTCGACGATTTTGAATCGGCTGGCGGAGGTACTCGACTATGTTGACGCTCAGCTCGCAGAGACCGGATTTCTCGTCGGAGACGGCCCCACGGTGGCCGACTTCGCGCTCTACGGATTCGTACATTTCCTCGAAGGGCTGGACGGCTGGGAGACCGCCAAAGCAAGACGCCGCGTCATGAAGCTGATCAAACTGATCGGCGAGCCGACCGCGTCCGCCGCGGAGGCGCCGGCGGAGGCCTACGACAGTGAAGACCAAGCGCTGCTCGACGCCAGCCGGCACCGAAGGGAAAAAAGCCGCAGCCTCCCAATCGTGTAAGCACTGAGCTCACGCTCCGGGGTCATAACCTACTGTAACAACGCTTTTTTTCAGACTAAGCGCGCGTTTTACAAAGTCGGGGCGTACGAGGTAGAAAGTGCGCGGTTGCCCTAAAAACGCTTGCGCAATTAGCTAGTTAGATGGGTAGAGCGCGATCACAGTTTCAATTCGCCGTGGGAGCCTACTAGGAGGATGCCGCGCTCGTCCACACCGATGCGATCTGCGTCGCCATCCGACCAGGAGATCGTCGTTTCCGACGCCGTCGGCCCCACCACCGGAACGCCATCGATGCGCCCCTTTTTGCCGACGATGGCGACTCGCTGTCGCGCGACAAAACGCCCGTTCGAAATCGTGAACCGCGGCTCGAGCGATTGTCCGCCGAACAGCGCTTTCGAATCGCCCTCTGAGAGGCGAACGAACCGAGGGGAATGCGGCTTCCGAACTTCAGACGTCGAGGTCACGCCTAGAGGATGCCGTAGAGTTCCAAACCCGTCAACGTGCTAGTGGCGGAGTGGCCAGCGCGTTATTCGATCGGGGACGCGCTTGGAACCGCCTTTCGACTAAGCATTCGGAACAATTGCGGCTGCTCTTCGGTCCGCGGCGTGCGTTGACTCCCCGGAAATCCACTCGTCAGGAGAGCCCATGCGTAATTTCATCGTCGGCGTCGGAATTCTGTTCAGCACCTCGACGTTCGCAGGCGAAAGCGGAAATCTCCGCCGCGCCGAAGTCCTCAAAGCCGCAGGTGCCAAAACGGGGTTCGTCACCACATTGCCGGCCAAGCCCCCCCCCTCAGGAGCGCATCTCCATTGTCGAACACGGAGCCAAAGTCGATCTGGTTCGCGTTCCGCTCGACGCCAAGGAGCCGGTCGAGAAATTGAACACCCAAGAGGCCAATGCTCGCGGCCTCATCACGCAGACGCAGGCCAAGAAGCTCGCCGAGACGAACGGCGGATTGCTCGGTACTAAAGGAAAGGTCAGTGTGAAAGAAAGTGGCCTGGCCACGCACCGCACAAGCTACAGCTTCGACCAAACGTCGCCCAAGACGGAGACGATCAAGTACTACGCTGACAACCGCCCCTACGAGTTTTCGGCCATCAAGCGCGCCGTGACGATCCAAGGACAGCCGGACAAATCCAAAGGCGAGAGCGTCAGCTATGAGTCCAAACGGCTCGGTAAGTAGCCCTTTTCGTCGCTAAACGTCGATGTCTTTAGCATCTTGGGCGCGTTCCATGATGAAGCGGAAGCGCGCGGATGCGTCCTTGCCCATGAGCTCGTTCATCACCCGATCGGTTTTGATCGCGTTGTCGACGGTGACGCGCAATACCGCGCGACGTTTGGGATCGAGTGTGGTGGCCTTGAGATCTTCGGCCGGCATTTCGCCGAGTCCTTTGAACCGGCTGATCTCCGGCTTGGCGTTCTTGGGCGCCTTGCGCAGGATGGCGTCTTTTTCTTTTTCGTCGAGCGCCCAATAACGCTCTTTGCCGACTTCGATTTTATAAAGCGGCGGCAGCGCCAAATAGATATGTCCGCCCTCGATCAATTTTCGCAGATGGCGATAAAAGAAGGTAAGGAGCAGCGTTGAGATGTGATGTCCGTCGGAATCGGCGTCGGTGAGGATGAAGATCTTTCCGTAGCGTAGTTTCGACCCGTCGAACCCTTCGCCCACGCCGCAGCCGAGCGCGGTGACGATGTTGGAAAGCTCGGTGTTGTTCAAAACTTTTTCCGCCGAGGCCTGCTCTACGTTCAGCACTTTTCCGCGCAGCGGTAAAATCGCCTGCGTGCGCCGATCTCTACCCTGCTTCGCCGATCCACCAGCCGAATCACCCTCGACGATGAACAGCTCCGAGTCTTCCGGTGACGTCGAGGAACAATCGGCCAATTTTCCCGGCAGATTGAGCCGATGGCTGACCGATCCTTTTCGGGTGACCGCCTGCGCCGCCGAGCGCGAAGCTTCACGCGCGCGCGCCGCCAAGATGATGCGCGCCACCACACCTTCGGCGACGGTGGTATTCGAGTTGAGCCACTGTTCGAGCGTGGTACGAACGATGCCGTCGACCTCGCCCTGCGTCTCGGGATTGTTGAGTTTGTCTTTTGTCTGACCTTGGAACTGCGGCTCGAGAATATAGACGCTCAGAATCGCCGCGATACCCTCGCGAATGTCTTCGGCGGTGAGCGAAACGCCCTTGGGCGTGAGGTTGTGCGTCTCGATGTAATTTCTAACCGCTTTGACGATGCCCGACTTGAGGCCGAGCTCATGCGTGCCGCCCGACCCGGTCGGAATTCCGTTCACGTACGACTTGACGAACTCGTCGGTGGATTCGGTCCATTGCAGCACCAGCTCGACGCGCGGCTCTTCGCGCAAGAGCTCGAACATCGCCGCGGGTAGAATGGGAGGCTTTCCGCGATCGACCACCAGCTTGGTCAGATAGTCGTGAATGCCGCCTTCATGCGAGAAGTCGATCTTCTCTTTGGTGCCTTCGTCCTCGAAGATGATGTGAAGACCTTTGTGCAGATAGGTCTTCGATTCGAGTCGATCGCGCACCTCGACGGTATCGAAGGTCATCTTGGTTCCGAAGATTTCCGGATCCGGATGAAAATAGATCTTGGTGCCGTGCGCCTTGGACTTGCCCAGCACTTTCAGCTTCGACTTCGGCTTGCCGCGCGAAAAAGTCTGCTCGTGAATTTCGCCGTCGCGCGTGACCGTTGCGACCAAATCGTCCGACAGGGCGTTTACGACAGACGATCCGACGCCGTGAAGACCGCCGGAGTGAATGTAATTTCCCTGCTCGAATTTCCCACCGGCGTGCAGCGTGCCTAAGATGAGCTCGAGCGCGTTCTTGTCGTATTTTTTGACGTAGTCGACCGGAATGCCGCGGCCGTCATCCTCGATGGTGACCGACTTTTGATCTTTAGAGAGCGTGACCCAGATGGTCTTAGCGTAGCCGTTGATGACCTCGTCGATCGAGTTGTCGACGATTTCCCACAAAAGATGGTGATAGCCGCGCGCGTCGACGCCACCGATATACATACCGGGACGTTTGCGAACCGGCTCGAGCCCTTCGAGGACTTGAATGTCTTCGCCGGTATATCGTTTGGCGGTCGCCATTAGTTTTTCTCACCATCCGTCGACGGCAGCTGAGGCACTTCGACCGGCTTTTCCACCACGCGATCGACTTTGTCTTTGCGCCAAAATTGCTGGCCTTTTCCGCCGCGCGTTCCGACGTTCTTTTTGATCGCTTTGATCTCTTCGGTCTTGCCTTTGCCGCCCTCGATGATCAACGACTCGTCGACGGTAAATCCAACCACGCCGTCTTTGCCTTGGGTCTTGATCACGGTAACGCCGCGTCCTGGATTGGCCAGCACATTTACGTCAGACGCCTTGATGACCAACCAATGCGACTCTTCAGTAGCAATGCAGACCAGCGAATTTTCCGCAGCGGGTTTGACGCCGACGATCTCATCGCCTTCGCCGACACGCGAGAATCGTCGACCCGCTCGCGTCGATGCTTCCAGATGGGCCTCGAGCGCGAACCTCAATCCATAGCCGTGCTTGGACACCGCCAGCATGAGCGGCTCTTTGGTGCGCACGCGCGGGTCGAGCGAGAGCGCATGCACTACGCGCTCGCCGTCTTTCATCTTGAACAGCTTTTGCACCGGATCGCCATATCCCGTTGAAGCGGGAATGTCGACCACCTTGCAAACGTAGGCGGTGCCTTGGCTGCCGAAGAACACCAAATTCGATTTGGTATTTCCGGCCAGCACCACCATGACTTGATCGCCGTCGCGCAGTCGCGTGGTGGAGAGATCTTTGATCTCGCGTGCGCGCTTGACCCAACCGTCGCGCGTCAAGATCACGTTCGCATCTTCGTCCACGATGAACGCGTCGGCGTCGAATTCGACCTCGTCGCCGCCGCCGATCTTGGTGCGCCTTTTGTCGCCGTACTGAGTGGTGATCTCGAGGAGCTCGTCTTTGACCACGCCCCAGCGCTTGGCGTCACTCTTGAGAAGACCTTCGAGACGCGTCTCCTCTTTCTGTTGTTTGCGCAGCTCTTCCTGAATCATCAAGATTTCGAGTCGCGCCAAACGATAGAGTTTGAGCTCGAGAATCGCTTCGACCTGATCTTCGTCGAGCTTGAATCGCTTCATCAGCTTGTCGGCGGCGTCTGCTTTGCCTTCCGAACGGCGGATGATCTTGAGCACTTCGTCGAGCGCGTCGTAGATGATGGCGAACGCTTCGAGCGTATGAATGCGCCGCTTTACTTCTTCGAGCTCGAACTGAAAACGACGCGTGACCGTCTGAAAACGAAAATCGAGGAAGTAGCGTAGACACGCTTTGAGATTGAGTCGTTCCGGCCTACCGACTTCTGGATTCTCCGTCGGAACCAGGCAGGTGAGGTTGACCTGCACGCTGGTCTGCAGCGCGGTGTTCTTATAAAGGTAGGCCATTACGAGATTGGGATCGGTGTCCTTCTTGATCTCCATCTCGATGCGAATGTCGGTGGTGGACTGGTCGAGCACGTCGACCAGCTGCGCAAGCTTGCGCTCGCGAATGATCTCGCCAATCTTCTCGACGATCGACTGCTTGGTCGGTCCATACGGAATCGAGGTGATGACCAGCGTCGGATTTTGTTTTCGTCCCTGCGGCTCTTCCAGCTTCCACTCGGCGCGCAGCTTGAATGTGCCCGAGCCCGCTTCGTAGACGTCTTTGAGCTCGCGCTTGGTGGCGAGCATCTGTCCGCCCGTCGGGAAATCGGGACCTTTGATGAACTTGAGCAGATCTTTCGACTCGAGCGCGGCGTCGTCGATAAGCGCGATACACGCCTCGATCACTTCGGTGAGGTTGTGCGGCGGAATCGAAGTCGCCATACCGACCGCGATGCCCTGCGCGCCGTTGACCAGAAGATTGGGAATGCGCGCCGGCAGCATGACCGGTTCCGATCGCGTGCCGTCGTAACTGGGACGCCAATCGACGGTCTTCTTCTTGATCTCGTCGAGCATCTCGATCGCGATCTTCTGCAGCTTACACTCGGTGTAACGATAGGCGGCAGCACTGTCGCCGTCGATCGAGCCGAAGTTTCCGTGACCGTCGACGAACGGATAACGCAGCGCAAAATCCTGCGCCATGCGTACCAGCGCGTCATAGATCGCCGAGTCGCCGTGCGGGTGGGACTTGCCCATCACCTCGCCGACGATGCGTGAGGACTTCGCCCG
>PLXG01000132.1 GCA_003153195.1 Myxococcales bacterium | reverse complement strand
AAGAAGACCACCACCAAGAAGAAGGCTCGCAAGAAGTAGCGAGGTCCGCCGATGGCCAAGAAAAAGGCTAAGCAGCCTGCAAAGAAGCAGCGGACGGTCAAGAAGAAGCCCGTTGCCAAGGCAGGCAAAAAGGCGGCGAAGAAAAAGGTAGTACGGAAGGCGGCCCCCAAGAAGGCCACAAAGAAGTCCGGTGGCAACAAGACGGTGAGCCGAAAGGTGTCAGCGCCGAGATTGCCACCGCCAATGCCTACGCCTAGTTCGACTTTTACGTTTTAGCTTAAACCCGGTTCGTTGCTCTCTGGACCGGAGCGACAGGGTGATAAGGGCGGCCTAGGCCGCCCTTATCGTTTCTACCGTACGCGCTTGCCATTTGCGTTGATCGAGGCGTACGGCTTCGCTTGGTCGGTTGCGTACCAAGGCGTACGCGCCCTCCCGCGCTGCAGGCGTGCGCCTCGCTGAACGCAAATGGCTGCTCGCTGCTTGTTTTAGATCTTTCGAAATCTGGCATGATCAATTTGTGATTCGCGTGGGGGTGTTTGCGGTTGTTGCTTCGGTCGTCGGTGCTTCGCTGGCGCTGGGGACGGGGATGTTTGTGCCCTATTCGTTTTTTTGGGGGCTTGGTGCCGGCGTGCTGGCGTTGTTAGTCTTCGGTTCGCGATTTCAAAAGTCTCGCTAGACGCGTGGGCTCCAGGCGGACTCGAATGGTTTTGGTGTTCGAGGTGAGGACCGTGCCGGGCGGCGACTTCGACGGCTTGCGGACATTTTTTCGCAGCGTGTAGGTGATGTCGACTTGGCCCTCTTCGCGCGCGTGAGAATGATGCGCGGCCAGCGTGGCGGCGTCGAGTAAGGTCTGTTCGTCGACGCTGCGTCCGTTTTGCAGCGGAACGATCACGTGCGCGCCGGGCACATCGCGCGAGTGCAGCCACAAGTCGGCGCCGCGTGCGACTTTGAAGGTGAGCTCGTCGTTCTTGTCGGCGCCACGTCCCACCAAGATTACGCCGCCGGTGGCGGATCGAAATTCGTTGTAGGGAGGACGCACCACCGATTTTTGACGCTTCGATTTTTTCGCGACCGCACGCGCTGAAACCTGTCCGACCAATTGATCATCGGGAAGCGTCGCCAGCGCGCTCAGGCGTGCTTCAGTTTCTGCGGCAGCGGTTCGCACTTCGGCCAGTCGTTCGGCAATTCGTGTGCGCGCTCGCTCGAGTCGCTTATGATCTTTGTAGAGCTTTTCGGCGTTCTTTTTTGCCGACAGCGCCGGATCGAGCTTGATCACCACTTCGCCTTCGCCGACGAAGTCGTTGGGCAGCGTGATCGACTTTGCGCCCCGCGGAATTTCACCCAGATGCGCGAAAATCAAATCAGCCCAGATGCGCCGCTGGGAGGCATCGTCCACGCGCTCGAGATCGCCAGCCAGAGCTGTTTCCAATCGCCGCTGCCGCTCGAGCTGGCTCTTGATCTCTCGAGTGGCGCGCTCGCGCAGCTCTTTGGTTCCACGCGTCTCCGATTCGGTATGAAAATGCGCTTCGATGCGCACCGAAATTCCCGGCGCGTCGCCAAATCGGCTGATGTCGTCACGTTCGCGCGCTGGCGGTAGCTCGGTTCGCATCACCCGCGCGCCGCCGATGGCGCCGAGGGCGCGCCCGGTTTGGTCGAGCAGCACCAGCTGGCTGGATCGTCCGTACAGAAACAGCAGCAGTCGATGATCCTCGAGATCGAGCTCCATCGCACGTTCGCCCAGCACCGCGGTGACGCCGGTCAGCTTTCGGCCGATCAAATGCTTTCGCAAAAGCATGCAGAACGCGGGCGCAGCCTCGCCGGTGCCGGCCGGCTTTTCGGTCAGATGAATGCGGCCGAGCGCAGGATCGATCGACAAACAGAGCCACTCCCGCGGAAATCCGAGATAGAGCGAGCGCTCGTCGGGCTGAACGACTTTCTGCACCGTTCGGCTACCGAGTGTCGTCGCTATTTCGAGACAGACAGCTGAAAGCTCACGTGAATTGAGTGTCACGACGATTGACTCGCCCATCCTCGGGCCGTACCATCTGATCGCATGTCACGAGCTGAACTGGCAGCGGAACTCAATCGAATCGCCGACGAAGTTCGTGCCACGCGCGAACGCTTGCGAGAGCTGGCGCGCCAAACCTCCGAGCTCAAAGCCGAGCTCGCGCGCGGAGAGCCCAAAGGCCCGACCGCCTCCGGCGCACCGAGCTCCTCTGCAACCCTATCATCCAACTCGTCCATACTGATTTAGGAGACCCCAATGAAGTTCTTCATCGATACCGGCGACGTCAACGAGATCCGCGAAGCACATGCCATGGGTCTCGTGGACGGAGTGACCACCAACCCCTCTCTCATCGCCAAATCGGGTCGCAAATACAAGGACGTCGTGGTCGAGATTTGCGAATTGGTTGACGGACCGATCTCGGCTGAAGTGCTCAGCACCACCTACGACGAGATGATGAAGGAAGCCCACGAGTGGCACAAGTTGCACAAGAACATCGTGGTCAAGCTACCACTCATTCCCGAAGGTCTGCGCGCTACGCGAACCTGCACGCAAGAGGGCATTCGCACCAATGTAACGTTGTGCTTCTCACCCAATCAGGCGCTGCTGGCCGCCAAGGCCGGCGCCAGCTTCATCTCACCCTTCATCGGCCGCCTCGATGACATCAGCGAGACCGGAATGGATCTGATCGAGAAGATCGTCACCATCTACGAAAACTACAACTTCAAGACCGAAGTGCTGGTGGCGTCGATTCGCAATCCGACCCACGTAGTCGATGCCGCGCTTTTGGGAGCCGACGTCTGCACCATTCCGTTCAGCGTAATGAAGCAATTGGCGCAACATCCGCTGACCGATGCCGGCCTCAAAAAGTTCATCGAAGACGGCAAGAAAATCCCCCGATAAACCATCTCAAAATCAGTTCAGATTTGCACTCATGCACCTGAGATCAAGGCACTTTTCCGGCTACAACAATCTCTTGACGACGTTCCACACCCTCTCTAAACTTAGATCTCAAGTGTAGGGGCGAAGCTGGAAGTGCGGGTCGCCTGTGGATGGGTGGAACGTTCTGGACCGAAAAGCCATTACATCTGCTCGAAGGACCTGGAAGAGGGGATCGATCGTCGATCTCGTCTTTGTTAGGAGCTAATCGCTCCAGCGGTTAAGCATCGCCGGAAAGCTGCCCTACCAGCGATCTGGCAACGAAGGGAACTTGCAATGGAAAAAGGTACCGTGAAGTGGTTCAACGATGCGAA
>PLXG01000290.1 GCA_003153195.1 Myxococcales bacterium | reverse complement strand
ATCGATCTGCGGCCGGTCGCGCCCGACGCGCTGGCAAATTATGTCGGACAAAAGCTGACCTTCCAAGTGACGCGCTACGACGAGGCGGGCGGTCGCAGCAATCTGGTGGTGTCCCGTCGCGCGCTCCTGGAAGTCGACGCACAGGCCAACGCCGTCGAGCTGCGCAAGCGACTTGCCGTCGGAGCGGTGCTTCCGGGCAAGGTCAGCGCCATCAAAGATTTNNGGCGCGTTCGTCGATCTGGGCGGCATCGAAGGCCTGCTGCATCTGTCCGAGCTGGGGCTTCAGCGGGTGCGCCATCCGTCCGATGTGCTGCAGATCGGTCAAGCCATCGAGGTACAGGTCATCAAGCTGGAGAAGAGCGACGATCCCAAGCGACCGGAAAAGATCTCGCTGTCGCTCAAGTCGCTCGAGCGTGATCCGTGGAGCGATCTGCGCACGCGCTATCGCGAAGGTCAGTCGGTGACCGGCAAAGTCGTTCGTCTAGAATCGTTCGGCGCATTCGTCGAGCTCGAGCCCGGCGTCGAAGGTCTCATGCATATCAGCGAGCTGGCCGATGAGAACAAGCGCCTGCGTCACGCCAAAGAAGCCGTGAAAATCGGACAAGAGGTACAGACGCTCGTTCTCGAGATCGACGCCGACAAGCGGCGCATCGCGCTCGGGCGCGGCGGCAAAGGCGACGATGGCGAAACGCCTGCAACTTCAGCGCACCAGGTAAGCGGCGGATTCGCCACCTTCGGCGATCTGCTGGCCAAGAAATCCAAGTAGCTAAAATACATCATATTTTCGTAGTACCCGGGGCACCGACCTGAGCGTATCCGCGGCCTTCGCGAGCGATTTCCGTCACGCGTGGAGCAGTTGTCTCGCTTTCGCGAAACATGCTACGAGAGCGCCACCCAATGGGGGAATTCATGCGACCGGTATCCGTTTCTTTGCGCTGTGCGCTCGGCTTCTCGATTATTTTTTCCGCGGCCTGTTCGGCGAGCGCTCCGGGCGTGGCGTATAAGGGTGACCTCCCCGATCTTTCAGTGGTGGGACTGTCGCCCGATCCGCTCGTCACCATCGACATGGCGGGCATTCAGAAAAAAGATTTCGGATCGGCCTGCCAAGATCCGTCTGAGTGTCAGACTAACATCTGCGTCTTCGCTGGACTGGGCGGCGTGTGCAGTGAAGCGTGTCCGAACGCCGGCTGCCCGGCGGGCTACGGCTGTTACGGCGTGGTACTCGGCACCGACGGTGTGGTGACCAATGTCTGCGTGACCGAGACCAACCTTTTGTGTACCCCGTGCAGCACTAACGCCGAATGCTCGGCGAGCGGCTCTGACGTCTGTCTGACAAGTCCAACCGGCGGGAAATTCTGCGGCCGCAACTGCTCGACCATCTCTTGCCCGACCGGATACCAGTGCGAATCGGTAATGTCGTCCGGCATCGCCACCAAACAGTGCGTTCCCAACTCCGGCGCGTGTGATTGCTCCGCCGCCAACATGGGCATGCAGATCGCTTGCACCATCACCAATCCTCTCTCGACCACTTGCGCCGGGGCCATCACCTGCAACGGCTCGAGCGGATGGTCGACCTGCTCGCCGCCGTCCACCACCGACGTGCCCGATGGAAACTTCGCCGACGAAAATTGCGATGGCATCGACGGAAAATATGACGACGGCATCTTCGTCTCCGGCAGCGGCGTCGACGATTCAGCTTGCGGGAAGACGCACGACACGCCCTGCCAAACCATCGGTCACGGCATCGCGCGCGCGGGCGACGAGAGCCGGCACAACGTCTACGTCCAAAGCGGCACCTATAATGAAGTGATCTACGCCGCCGGTGGTAAGAACGTTTACGGCGGCTACGATCACAACTGGGTTCGCGCGGCGGTGGGCACGCCCGGACACGATGTTCATATTGTCGGACAATTCGACACCGGCGAAGGCCAGGTCATCGCGGTCAACGCGCGCAACCTCGCCGAGCAGGCCATCTTTTCCGATCTGGTGCTCAAGGCCCCCGACGCGACGGTGGCTGGTCAGAGCTCGTACGTGGTCCACGCCGACAACGCCAACCTCAAGTTCATTCGCGTCACCTTTCAGCAAGGAAACGGCGCCGCTGGTTTGAACGGAATGGCCGGCCTCGACGCGCCGGCGGTTTCGGCGAGCTCGGGAATGAGCGGATCACTCGGCGGAACCGCCAGCGAGGGCGTCAACATTTGTGACAACACCACGCGCGGCGCAGCCGGACCGGCCGGCGTGAACTCGTGCGGCAGCGGCATCGCTCCGTCGGGTGGCGTGGGCGGCATCGGCGGCGCGGAAGATTCCAACTGCTCTTGCGTCGCGGGCGTTTGCTTTTGCATCGCCGGCGATTGCACTGCCACCAACGGCACTACCGGCGGCAACGCCTCCTACATTTTGGGTGGCTCGGGCGCAGGCGGCCCGTCGGGCGCAGGCGGCAACACCTGCAGTGCGGGTCAGCCCGGCGCGGATGGCTCTGTCCAAAACGGCGCGGCCGGCAATGGCGGCGCGGTCGGGGGATCGCTCACCGGCGGATATTGGAACGCACTCCCCGGTGGCGGCGGCGCGCTCGGTCAAAACGGCGGCGGCGGCGGCGGCGGNNGGTGCGGGCGGGTGCGCATCGCGCTCCGGCGCAAGCGGCGGCGGTGGCGGTGGCGGGAGCTTTGGAATTCTGGCGATGCGTGGCTCGCAGATCAGCGTGACTGACTGCTACTTCTATCTCGGCAACGGTGGTCGAGGTGGCCAAGGTGGATATGGCGGACGCGGCCAAGACGGAGGCTTCGGTCAACTCGGCGGACCTTCGTCGGGCACCGCGGCGTCCGGCGGCAAAGGTGGAAACGGCGGACACGGCGGTCATGGCGGCGNNGGCATCTACCATTCGACCGACTCGCCACTGAGTCAAAGTGGCGCCACCTTCACTGGCGGCAGCGCGGGAATCGGAGGACTTGGTGGACTCTCCGCACCGAGCGCTTCGATTCGCGACGGCAACGATGGAATAATCGGCGCTCCGGGCAATCAGAACAATACCGCCAGCTTCTAATCCCTGGCGGGCTTGGCGGTCGCAGACGTCGACGTGAAATTCTATCTTAAGCTTCTAATATCTATTGGAAATAAGGCTGTGCCTATTCGGTGTTGGACGAACCATTCTGGGCGAGTAGGATGCCCTTCAAGATGAGTACGCGCGATCCCAGACAGGCACTGAGAGAGTGGGCTTCTCGCCTTTCCGATGAAGCGATGGATTGGCGCAAGGGAGTCCTCGCCGAAAAACTGGACGAGAACGGCAAAGAGGTGATGGTCGCGGTCGAGGCATTTTGGGCGGCGGCCAAGTCCCTCACCGAGGCGCTCGATATGTCGAGCCTGGTGGGCGTGAAAGCGCAGCAGCTGATTGGCGAACGCGCCATCGACGAATTCAAAAACGTCGACGAGCCCAGCTCGGAGGCGTGGCAAAACTTGGCGCGCGTTCATCTTCAGCTCGAACAGATGGCCAACGATCCGCCCCCGATTCCCGACTACAAAAACTTCATGCGCGAGCAGTTTATCCCCGCCTACAACGAAGTTTGGGGACAGACCCGCGAGCCGCTCTGTCCGAACTGCGGAAAGTCTGGCGGCAAAATGTCTGACAAAAAAGGGATGTTCTGCCGCAAGAAATGCAAACGTGCATTCGAGAAGACTGCTGGCAAAGAGACCAAGTCGAAGAAGACCGCGCGCGAAGCGAAAAAGACGGAGCCGACCGAGACTCCCGAAGAGCTGTTCGTCGATCGTTCGGAGAATGGACCGTCGCAGCTCTAATTTCCCCTCTGTGACGTAACGTCGCACAATGTAGACAGCCGTCCCATTCGGCCCCGCCTTTTTCGTTTCCAAATACTTAAAATCAATCAACATCATGGTTGCGCTGGGATGGTGCACTTCCTGCTCTATTCGTCGTCTGGGGGAAGTCATGAAGACCGTACTTCTAAGCGGCACCTGTTTCAGTTTGTTGATGGCTTGCAGCCCGGGCGCATCGGTTCCCGTCACCAGAGGCGACTCGGCGGGTGCGCCTCTTGAGCCAAACAACGTGCCGGCGGCTACCTCCTTCGCATCGGTGTGCGGCAACGGCGTTTGTGAGCCGGGCGAATCTTGCAGCGCGTGCGGCGATGATTGTGGCGTCTGTTTGCAAGTGGATCTGCTGTCGCCAGTCGATGGGGTCGACGTTTCGGGAACGCTGTTCGTGGCAGCCCAGGTCAAAACCGGCGTCGGCTCAACTGGCGTGGCGCGGGTGGAGTTCTACCGCGATGACAACCAGCTGATCGGTTCTCGCTCGCAGGCGCCATATGAGCTCACGATCGAGTCGAGCAGTCTCGGTGCGGGCGCCCATTCGTTTTGGGCCAGGGCAATCGCCAACAGTGACCAAGCCGGCGGCGGCAAAGGCGCGTCTGCTCACTACCAGCAGCGCAAAGATGTCGCGATCGCGGCCGATGATACCGATGGCGGAACCGACTCGAGTCACAATTGGGTTCAGGCCAACTCGATCAAGCGGCTGGCTGACGGAAACATCTTCATTCAGTTTGCTGGAGTTCCCGCGAATCAATATCAGTTGCAAGCGACCAGCGATCTCAGCCACTGGAGTGTGATCGCCACGCTGACCGCGGACGCGACCAGCGGTCGCTTCTCCTACGAGGACTTGGAGACTTCGAAGCACGCCATTCGCTTTTATCGCGCGCGCTCGATCGCACCGCTGTTCGGTGCGGGCATGACCACCTTTTTTCCGGCAACCACCTCCGATATCTATTTTTCCGACGTCGACGGCGATGGCAAGAGCGACGTGGTGACGCCGCTCTACGATCACACCGTCAATGTTTGGCTATCGAACGGCGATGGAACGTTTGGCAGCAAAGATTCACTCGGAAGCAGCACGCCTAACCTGAACGTGGCGCTGGCATCGGGCGAGACCTTCATCCGCGTCTATGATGCTGACGGCGACGGTCGCGGGGATCTGGTGGCGCATACCAGCGATGGGAATATCTATGTTCGTCGTTCGCTGCGCTCTGGCGGCGTGTGGAGTGGATTCTCCACACCGGTGTCGAGCCCGACCTCTGGCGTGTTTTCGTCTTTCGCCGATCTCAATGGAGATGGTCTGCCCGACACCGTCTCCACCGACTTGACCGGCGGATACAGCGTCCATTTTGCCAACGCGATCTTCACGCAGCTCGGAACCGGCGGCGGTAGCTTTGCTCCTCCGGTGCGATCGTTCCTCTGCGACAACGGATATAACGGTGGCGCGATCTGCACCGTCAACTTCTCGGCGGCCGGCGATCTCAACGGCGATGGCTGCGCCGATCTGATCACTCGACATTATAGCGACAACTTGTTCATCACCGTGGCCGCCAATGACGCCGGCCTCTCGCCGGTGCCGCCCGCACGTGGGCAAGGACCTGCGCCCGGCTGTCCGATAGTGGACGGTCAACACGAGTATTTCTATTTCTGCACGCTCGACGGAACCAGTCAGTGCGGCGAGCCGATTTGCCGTCCCAAATCGCGCAGCGGCACCTTCGGCGCTGGCTCGTTCGACTCCGACGGTACGTGGGTCTTGCAAAACGGCGACGGCGTGACCTCGAGCTCGCAGATCAACATCGACCTCGGTTCGGAATATCCCGATGTGCGCAGCCTCGGCGATATGGATGCAAACGGCACCGCCGATATCAACGCGCAGTTCGTCAACATCGACGGGTACTACCGCAACGTGATCGGCACCTACAACACCGTATTTCTCTCTAATGGCGATGGCTCGTTCGGCGTGCCAAACATTCTCTACCTGCCGGGCGAGAGCAACGTTGTCGTAGGCGACTTAGACGGCGATCCGTTTCCTGACATGGTCAGCTTGGTCACCGCCAACTTTCACGACGTCTCGCTTTACGCAGCCAACGGCGATGGAACCTTCCAACCGAAAGTCAAGCAGACCTTGACGGAGAGCGAATCGGGCATCGCCAATGCCTGCCCGCACAATGCCAATCAGTGTACGTCGGCGCTGGCCGATATCGACGGCGATGGAAAGCTCGATCTGGTGAAGTTCGGCGTTTCGACCACCACCCAAGACGTGACGACTTATCTGCGAACCTCGTCCGGTTTCTAGACGCGCGAGAAAACGCTCTAGATTTTGCCGAGCTCGGGCTCGATGGGCAGCCGACGAATGCGCTTCTTGGCGGCGGCAAAAATTGCATTCGCCACCGCCGGTGCGATTGGCGGCACGCTCGGCTGCTCGACTCCGCCCACCGCATCGCCGCCTTCGATGATACGAACCTCGACGATGGGCGCTTCGTTCATTCGTACCATTTGATAGTCGTGAAAGTTGCTCTCGCGCACGCGGCCGTGCTGAAGCGTGATCGCTCCTTTGAGCGCCGCCGTCAGACCAAAAACGATCCCGCCTTGAATCTGCGATTCGATGATGTCGGGGTTCACCATTTTTCCGCAGTCGATGGCGCAGACGACTCTGTGCACGCGTACCGCCGACTCTTTCAAGTCGACCGAAACTTCAGCCACCTGTGCCACGATAGATCCAAACGATTCGTGAATGGCGATTCCGCGCGCGCGGGTTCCTTCGAGCGGTGCACCCCAATTGGCCGCCTTGGCCGCCCGCTCGAGCACCGCTAAATGGCGCGGAGAATTGTTCAGCAGTTTTTGCCTGAGTACCAGTGGATCGTGGCCACCTGCGACGGCGATCTCGTCGATGAATGATTCAGTCACGAACGCATTGGACGAGTGGCCCGCCGACCGCCAAAATCCGACCGGCACGCCCGGATCGCGCATCACGTGGTCGACGTGAACATTGTCGATGGCGTAGGGCATGTCGAAGCCCGACCCTTCGACCGCGACCTGATCGATGCCATTTTTGATCGCGTCGGGAGAAACGCGACTCAAGATCGACGGAGAGACGATTCGCTGAATCCAGGCGATCGGCCAGCCCTTGTTATCGAGCGCAGCCTCGATGCGGCTCCATCCGCCCGGGCGATAAAATCCGTGGCGAATTTCGTCCTCGCGCGACCAGATGACTTTGACCGGTGCACCGACCGCTTTTGAGATTTCTACCGCCTCGACCACAAAGTCGGTTTCTGCGCGTCGGCCGAATCCCCCACCAGCAAAGGTGGTGTGAACTTTCACTTTGGCGAGCGGAACGCCAGCCGCCTTGGCCGCGGCCTCTTGCGCTGAAGTCTGCGCTTCGGTGGCGACCCAGATCTCCACGCCTTTGCTACTCACATGCGCAGTGCAACTGAGCGGCTCCATCGGCGCGTGAGCCAAATAGGGAATCTGGTAGACCGCCGAGATTCGTTTGGCCGAGCTCTTGAAAGCGTTGCCGGTCGATCCGGTTTCTCGCACGGTCTTGCCGGCGGTCATGCCCGACTCTTCGAACATTTTGGCGATGGTGAGAGAGGAGAGATCGCTCTGCTTGCCCTCGTCCCAAATGACTTGAAGCGCACGACGCGCGCGCATCGCTGGCCAATAGGATTCGGCAACCACCGCAACGCCGGTCGAAATCGGTAGAATTTTCTTCACGCCCACGACTTGCGCGGCGGCGCTCTCTTCGTAGCTGGCCAGCTTGCCGCCAAAAACAGGGCAGCGCTCGACTACGGCGGTGAGCATGCCCGGGACTTTTACGTCGATGCCGAAAATGGCAGTGCCGTCGACTTTAGATGGCGTGTCGAGGCGATGCGCGGCGGTGCGCAATAGCCGAAAATCTTTTTCCGACTTGAGCTCGACGGTCGCGGGAGGCTTGGTACCTGCAGCGGTGGCCACCAACTTGCCGTAGGTGACGCGTTTGTTTCCACAGACGACTTCGCCATTTTCGGTGACGCAACGATTCGGCGGTACACCAAATCGTTTTGCGGCAACTGCGACCAACATGGCGCGTGCGGTGGCGCCGGCGCGGCGCATCGGCTCGTACATTTGTGCGATCGACGAAGTTCGGCCGGTGATCATCATCGACTGACCGGGACCGTTGTACTTTGGCTCGGGGAGTGCGACCTCGACGGAAATTCCCGAAAGCGAAACGTCGAGCTCCTCCGCGAGCAACATCGGCAGCGAGGTCATGACGCCTTGGCCCATCTCCGATTTATTGATGGTGATGGTGACTTTGCCATTTTGATCGATCCGCAACCAGGCGTTGGGTTCGAAGGTGGGCGGCGTTTTGGCGTGAGCTTCGTCGATCGAAAATCGAATCGCCAACGTGAGCGCGGTGCCGCCGGCTACTTTCAAAAATGTCCGCCGGCGCATTACTTGGTGGCCTTGCTCGGAGATTCCGTCCGTGCTTCAGCCGCGTTGCGGATCGCTTTGCGAATGCGTTCGTAGGTTCCACAGCGGCAGATGTTGCCCG
>PLXG01000508.1 GCA_003153195.1 Myxococcales bacterium | reverse complement strand
AATGCGTCGAGCGCTGATCGGTTACGTTGTTCTTGATGTGACCGCCGAGGCGGTTGGTCGAGTAGTTGGAACAAGGCAGGTGGTCGCGCACTCGTTGTGCGCACTCGCGCGCAAGCTCACCATCGGTAACGGAAAATGGATCAAGGTTGGTCCATCGGGTCGCGCTCATCCTGTGAAAAAGGACGCATCAGATCCGGCTCACTTTCTAGCCGAGGGCAGTCGAATGGAACGGGAGCGGCAGAAAGGAGCGTTTTACGGTGCGTCCAGCGAAGACTCGGCACGACATAAACTTGCCGGAATAAACGCCTGAAGGCTCGTAGCAACGATGACAGAGAGGACTGAATGTTCGCCGATACGCTTGTGGCAGCGGCGGCGCGGAAAAAATTATTATGGACGAACCGGAGACCCAAGCAAGGTCGTGCGTCCGTCGGGGCGCGCCACGATCTGCTCCCACCGACCATCCGACTTAGTGCGGGTTACCGTCGTGCCACCGAATTGATTGGTGCGAGTCGCTACACGTTCCCAATTTCCATTGCTGTTTGTAGTCGTGGCCGCGCGTCCGTTGATATATTGGTGTTCAGGTCGGCGTTCGATTGTCTGCCAAGTACCGTTGGCTTGTGTCTTAGTCACCGTCGTGCCGCCGTATTGATTGGGCCGAACTTGGACACGCGCCGGTTCGCCAGCAACCGCAATCTGACAGAGTATGGTGGACACAAAAACGAGCACATTGCGCATAGCCAGCAGAGACAGCAATCAACGTGCCACCAACTTGAGCTTAATTTTATTACTCTTTTTGTCGTAGTGGGTCGACAGTCCCGGCTACAGCAGTTGCGCTTAAGCATTCACTTTTCTCGGCTACTTGCTCGTTCGATCGCAGAGATCAATCTCAAGCTGATTGAAGCCATTTAGCAGCAAGCTATAGTGCATCCACCTCTTGCACTTTCGTCGCACTCCGTGCTCTAGCTTCCTTTCTTGGATGCGAATCACCGCTCTATTTCTGGCATTCGCCTTCTGGGCGACGCCGATCGCAAGGGCCGCCAAGGCGAGAACGGTTCACCTCGTCGGAGATTCGAGCAGCTGTCCGTCGCCAAGCTTGGCGGCGAGCGAGCTCAAGAAGCTCC
Organism: Myxococcales bacterium; assembly: GCA_003153195.1. Lineage (GTDB taxonomy): Bacteria > Myxococcota_A > Polyangia > Palsa-1104 > Palsa-1104 > PALSA-1153. Next base: position 2,348 of record PLXG01000508.1, on the reverse strand, counting down.
TCGGACATACGACCGTCGATACAGATCCAAGTGGTACCACCGAAATCTGGGCGTTGTCTGACGAAGGTGAAACCTATCGTCTGACCGCGAACGGAATAGCACGCGCCTTCAGCGATCCTGCGCGCCGTTGCGAAGAACGGGCCCGCGCCATCGCGGTATTCATCGCACTCCTCATCGAGCCGCCTATGTTCGATGGTCCGGACGACGCGCTGGTCGCAAAGAAGGTCACCCCGCCGCGATCGAGATTTCGGCTCGCGTCCGACATAGAACTGCTCGCGCAGCTGGATGCGACTCCAGAAGATCGAGGAGGGATCGCCGGCGGCAGTATGGTCCGTGCCTCGATCGGTCTACCTTTTGTAAGAGTCACGCTCGGCGTCGGTGGGCTTTCGCCGGTCGACCTTCAGATTGGGGACGTGCGAGGACGGTTCACGCGGATTCCGCTCGACTTAGGGCTTCGCGGGGTGTTGCGGCGCGGGCGCGTTGAGCTCGATGGCGATCTCGGCTTCGCAGCCACAGTCACTCAAGGCCAGGGAGTGAGTCTTCCGCGAAATTCCCAGGGTGTCAGACTAGACCCCGGAATTCGTTTAGCTATCTCACTCAGGATTTGGTTCGAAAATCGCGTCGCAGCGTTTGTGGGTTTTCAAACGGTGATCGCTCCCGAACCCATTGACCTGGCTCTCAATCCCGTGGGAAAGGTCGGATCGGCCCCGCAATTTTGGCTGGGCGCGATTTTGGGACTGACGGTGAGATTACATTGAAGATTTTTGAATCATCCTCCCATGGCTCTCTCATGGGGGTGGAAGCTTTGGTCCAATTGAGCGCCGAGGAGGATTCCATCCCGGCAAGGCCGACCCTCGACTTCTCGATCGTCTACGACGACTGGTTCGAAGAGGTCATGCGCTGGGTGCGCGCCCTCGGAGGACCGGACGGAGAGCTCGAGGATCTGACTCAGGAAATATTCCTGGTCGTTCAGCGCAAGCTCGATCAGTTCGACGGACAGCATCTCCCCGCTTGGCTCTACCGAATCACGCAGCGAACGGTCAGCGACTATAGACGGCGCTCTTGGTTCAAGAATTTCTTCTCCAAACGACAAGAGATTGCTTTTGACGCGCTCGCCACCAGCGCGCGAAATCCGGAGGAGCTGCTCTCGCAAAAGCAGACGCGGCGACTTCTTCATCGTGTGCTCGACGAAATGAGTGAGAAGCGGCGCGCGTCGTTCGTCTTGTTCGAGATCGAAGGTTATTCCTGTGAGCAGATCGCGGAGCTCGAAGGCATTTCGGTCTCGAATGTCTGGACTCGCGTCCATCATGCCCGCAAAGATTTCTTCGAGCGTTTGTCAAAGCTCGATCGGAAAGAGGGACTACGATGAAGCCGCTGCGCGAAGAGATCGACGCTTCCGATCCGTTCGTAGCCAGGGCCGCGCAAGTGGTCCGCTCCGCGCAGGAGATTCGTCTGTCCCCGTTGCGAAAAGATCAGCTCAAAGCGGAACTGCTGATGACGCGTTCGAGTCGTTCGTCCGCGGGCGCACATTGGCTGCTTCGTCCGGCGGTGGCGTTCGCAGTGCTGATCGGAATCGCCGCGGTCGCGAGCGCGATGTTCGAAAAAGTGTGGATTGAGCGCCATTCGATTCCGCCCAAGGTCGAGCTTCTCGAGAGTGTGGAACTTTCGGCACCTCTTCATCGAACTGTAGTCCAGCCGGCTCAATTGCAAATTCCGACCGTGGCGTTGTTGGCTCGCGCACAGCGCTCAGTGATGACGCGCGAAGTAGTCGCAGCACACGAATCGGTGCCAGCGCCCACCCTCGCGGCTGAACCGCCGATCGCCGTGCCTCCCACTTCCGCTTCCGCCCCACCGATCGAGGAAGCGAGCTTGCTCGCGCGCGCTACGCGAACCCTCCGTCGCGAACATGACCCGGTCGCCAGTCAGCTGATCCTCGGCGAATACTTTCGAAAATATCCCCAAGGGGAACTTACCGAAGAGGCGCTCGCCATCGCCATCGAAGCCGCCACCGATCAAAACGATTCGCGGGCGGTACTCTTGGCTGGGCACTATCTCGAGGCCTATCCGAACGGCCGATTTCGCGTGACCGCTGAAANNCTGCAAGGATTTGCGCCGTGGCTCCCATTGCTCAGCGATGGAGGATCGGACGATGAAAACCTACGCGGTTCTGGCTTTTCTTTTTTGTGGGTGCGGTGGCGCCTTGACGCTCGGGAGCAAGAACACGGACGGCGGCGGGGTCGACGGCGCGGGGGGCGATCTTGCCACGAATAGCGATGGCGGAGCCGATTCATGCACGGCAAGCGGAGGTCAGTGCGTCGCTCCATCGGCGAACAGCTGTCCGAATGGCC
>PLXG01000115.1 GCA_003153195.1 Myxococcales bacterium | reverse complement strand
GCTCCGACGCGGGTCCGCTGCATACGCAGTCGGTCAACGTTTCGATCAACGGTCAGTCGAAGATCGACGTGCTGTTCATGATCGACAACTCCCATTCGATGGCCGAGAAGCAGGCGCAGCTGCAAGCGAACTTTCCCAAGCTGAAAGAGAAGCTGGACTCGCTCGCCGCGGCCAATCATCCGGCTTGGTATCACATCGGCGTGGTGACCTCCGATCTCGGCGCCGGTCCCACATCGCTCGGCAATGGATCCTGCACGCCGGGCGGCGACGGCGGCAAGCTGCAGATGATCCCCAAGGTTCCGCCTGCTGGGCTGAACTGTGTTGCCACCGGTTCCGACACCGTCACCAAAATGTCGGCCAACTACATCGATCTCAATCAGCTGCCGAGCGGAGGCGACAATCTTCCCGCCGGAATGACACTCGACGAGATGCTCTCCTGCATGACCTCGGTGGGCGATACTGGCTGCGGATACGAGCATCAACTCGAGTCGGTCTATCGCGCGCTTCACGACCTACCGGCCGAAAATCAGGGATTTCTGCGCACCGATGCGGCGCTGGCGGTAATCCTCCTCACCGACGAAGACGACTGCTCAGCACCGCCCAACACCGATCTCTTCGATCCGGCGCAACTGAAGTACGGCGTGGCGAACTCGTCGTTTCGTTGCACGCAGTTCGGCATTCAATATGGAAAAAATCCTCCAGTCTTTCCATTGCCGTCTGCGGGCGGCGTATTTTCCGATGTGGCGCCGGCGGATGCCGCGGTGACCAAGCTTTGGGCAACCGGCCGCTACATCGATTTTTTTACCAAGCCAAAGTCGAGCGGCGGCCTGAAAGACGATCCCAGCATCGTCTTTTTGGCCGGCATCGCCGGTCCGGTCATCAACAACGTCATGGAGGTCGACGTCTCCTCGCCTTGTGTCGACAACATGGCCATCGCCAGCTGTCCGTTCGTAGTGCCGTCGTGTAACTCGGCAATCGATCCGCGCAACGAGAGCGGCACGCCGGCGGTGCGCATCAGCGCGGTGGTCAATTCGGCCATCAACCATGCCTCGGAGAGCATCTGTGACACCGACTATTCGCCCAGCGTCGACTCGCTGTTCGAGCAGATCAACGCCAGCCTGAACGCGGGATGTCTCTCCTCGCCCATCGACTACGTCAATGGGTTCGCGCTCTGCTCGGTGATCGACATGTCCGACACCGATTCGCTCTTGCCCGCTTGTAACGGCGCCAATCCGGACAGCCTGCCCTGTTGGGAGATCGTTTCCGATTCCAACTGCCCTGCGGTGTTCAATCCGATCTTCGACCGAACCGAGCGCTTGGCGCTACGCGTTTGTCGCGACGGATCGTGCACTCAACCATCTCCCCCGCCCACCGGGGTGTATACCGTCGCCAGCTGTGAGCTGCTGCTCCCCTCGCTGTGATTTTTTGACCAAACTCGACGTTTGGTGACGGAAATCGGCGCTGGTTCCAATCCCAGTGAGGAGGGGTGGAAAAATGAGCCGAAATACGAGATTGACATGGAGCCTGCTGCTGCTCGCCGGATGCGGCACCGCCAAAGACAAGAACACCGGTCGCGAAAGCGTGGCAGTCACCTCATCGCGACGAGATCAAGTCGACATTCTATTCATGATCGACAACTCGCCCTCGATGACGCCCAAACAGACCCTGCTGCAACAACAGTTCCCGCTGTTCATCGACAAGCTGAAGTTGTTCGCGCAGGCGGGAAGGCCGGCGTCGTATCACATCGGCGTGGTGACCTCCGACCTCGGCGCCGGTCCGACCTCACTCGGCAATGCCGCGTGCGTTCCGGGTGGACAGGGCGGCAAGTTACAATCGCTCGGTGCGGCGGCGGGTAGCGCGTGTCTGCCGCTGGCCGACAACTTCATCGACTACAACCAGCTCACCAACACCGATAATCTTCCCGACGGACAGAATGTGGAGGCCAGCTTTTCGTGCATCGCGCAGGTGGGCGATTCTGGCTGTGGATACGAGCATCAGCTCGAATCGATTTACAGCGCGCTGCGAAACCCTCCGGCGGAAAATGTCGGATTCGTGCGCGATGACGCAGTGCTGGCGGTCGTGCTGCTGACCGACGAAGACGATTGTTCGGCGCCGCCGAGCACCGACCTGTTCGATCCGCGACAGTTGCAATACGGCCTCGCCAACTCTTTCCGCTGTACCGAGTATGGGCTCGAATACGGTGGGCAACCGCAATTTCCACTTTCCGAAGAGCAACAGACGCTCGGCAACATTCAATCAGCGCCGGGCGCACTCGAGGACACCTTGCCAGGCCATCTGTGGGACCTCCATCGTTACACCGATCTGTTCACCAAATCGCGCTCAGGCGGCGGATTGAAAGATGTTCCGTCGGATCTGTTCGTTGCCACCATCGACGCGCCGGTGGTCAACGACTCCATCGAAGTGGTGAGAACCGCTCCCTGCGATCAAAACATGAACATCGCGGAGTGTCCGACGCTGTCGCACTCGTGCGTGCTAGCTACCGACTCCAATTTCTTTGCCGATCCGGCGGTGCGCATCAATCAAGCGGTGAGCGCAGCGCCGCACCATTCGATTCAGTCGATCTGCGAGCCGCCCTATGCTTCAGCGCTCGACCAGCTCTCGAGCCATATCGCGCAGCAGCTCGAAGGATGTCTCCCTTCCGCCGTCAGGTATGCCGATGGATCGGCCAGCTGCCTGGTGCACGACGTGGACAAGAGCTCAGGCCTGAGCTCGCTCGTGCCAGAGTGCGATGCCACTCGCAGCAAGCTGCCCTGCTGGACATTGCTGGACAACACCTCCTGCACTCCACAACACAACTCAATCACCGGCCAAGACGAGCAGCTCACCTTGACCACTTGTCGCGAGGCGACCTGCGACCCGGCCCAGAGCGCGGCTCCCGACACCGTCGAGAACGACGCCCATTGCGACCTGCTCACGGGTCATTCGGCGCTTTAGTCCGATTCGCACTTGCGTGGATGCGGCCGGGCGGCTAAAGATGCCGTCGGTATGGCTCGTCGAATCCCCCGGTCGCTCCCTCTCGTCGCGCTCTTCATCGCGTTATCAGCGGCTGCATTTGCGCCTGGCTGCGGAACGATCATCACCATCCCGGACATGGCCGTGACCCCGCCCGGTTGCCGCTTTCCTTCGGCCTGTTTCTCCCAAGCGTGCGGTTGCAACGACGCCGATCTGGGCGCCAAAGCCTGCACGCTTCCCTGCCTCGACACCGACGGCGGTATTTTCGATGGCGGCGTGTGCGCCAGTTGCCCCAACGGCGGTGTGTGTGTGGAAGAGCAGCTCCTTTGCGTGGGCCGCGGCGCGACCTGTCCCGGCGAAAACGCGCGCTGCCTCCCGTTCGGCGAAACCTGCAATATGTCCGACGGAGTTCCGCCGCAACTGATCGGCGACACCGATGGTGGCACCACGCCCGAACCACACTGCCAATACGTAACCGACGTCTGCTGCCCAGGCACCATCGAAGACCTGAGCGCCACGGTCGTAGACTTGAGCGCCAGCGTCGCCGACATGGCGACATCCGATTAATCGTCGAACGGGACCTGCCCCATGTTTGTATTTGCGTTCTCGGCGTACGCTCCCTTAGGCGCCGGCTACGCCGTCGCGCGGGTCGCTCGCAGCACTATCGTGCTGCGCTTGGTCGGCGTTCGTTCGCTGGCGCTCACCGCTCCGCGCGCCTCGGTCGCGGTTCTCGGCTAGCATCGCGGCAGACCGCGAGCGACTCGAAGCGCCGCCGAGCCCGGCAAATACAAACCTAGGTCACCCGTTCGTCGATTAATCTCCTGTTGCGAAAGAACCGACCGACATTCGCAAAGCGAATGGAGCCACCCAATCACGCAAAGATCCAATCCCCGCGTATCGAGAGCTGCTTCTTCAATTACGAAGAAATTTGAAGGCGAGTCACGATCGAAAAGTCCGTCACGTTTCTGGTAATTTCGGCGCAGCCGGCGACTGAGGCGATATGAGCGAAGCGAATGCAAGCCGAAGGAGTGTCGCACCGTGGTGCGGTGAGCGTACGGCGAGCACGAAATGACCCGAAACGCGAACAGGACTTTTCGATCGCGACGCGTCTTTACAACTTAGTAATGAAGAAGCAGGTCGAGATTTTGTTGCTCCCACCTGCTCGCCAGCTCGAAGTGTTCGAAGGTCGCCTCTTCGTTGAGAAACGCCGGTGTGTGAAAGCGCCGTCTGCCGCCGATGAGCGGAATGTCGTGCTTCTGGTGCAGCATCTCGTGGAAGAGGATCCACTCCACCACCATCTGTGGCACGAACGCGCGGTCGAGCGACGGATGAATACGAATCAGCCGATCTTCGACCGAATACGATCCCATCTTGATCGAGTTGCGCCGCTTCATGCGCGCGCCGCCCGGTGCCCGTTGCCCCCAAGTAATGCGCGCTTCGATACGACCTTCGAAGTAACGACGATTGAGATCGTCGTAGAGCACCTGTAGATCGAAATGCTCGCCGACCGTCGATAGGCTCACCAGCTGCGGCTTGGTCGGCCGCGCACGTCGAATCTTTCGCTGATTGATGTCGATGAACCGACCCAGAGTCTGCGACGCGGTTCGATCGTTTAGCGAAACGTAGCGCCCGAGCGCCAGAACCACATCGGGTCCGGCTTCAAGGAACATATGATGAAGGCGCAGCCTGAACAGCCCCTTCTTCCGTTTCACCGAAATCATGGTGTAGCGATTGTCGGTCATCGACAGGGCAAGTTGTCCGCCCTGCACGTGCGCCGCAATTTTCAGCTCGAGGAGCTGTCTTGCTTGCTCCTCGCCATCCTCCTCCGTCGCCACTCGCAGGGCCCGCCGCGGGGCCACCGCTTTCAGGCGCTGGGCCTGAGACGGGAACGGAAGAAGATCGAACTGCCTTTGAGGCTGCCGCGTCACGAGCACCTCCAATTACTTATTTAATTCCATACTTTCCCGCCGTCACGACCACGACCACACACTCACTCGCGCCGCAAAAGCCGCATGATTATATCAACGCAAAAATCGTGATCGCAATTTTATCCACAGGCGAATTTGCTCGCACGATACGATCTCACGAGAGACGTGCGAAAAAGAATGCATTCTTGCGTGGCGAACGCATCGTGACTAGGATGAGCGGCTAGTCTCGACATAGCTTGAGGGGAATGCGATGCGAATTGGAACCGTGCTTGGAATGGCCACGATGGCAATGCTCGTCACCAGCGCGGGCTGCGATGACGACACCACCGGAGCGGCGACGGACNNCCGGCGCCAACGACGGCGGCAACGCGTCTTCGGCCCGCGGGCAGGTTGCTCTCGCCGAAACCGTCGGCACGGTCTTCATCGATCACGGCGACATGGGTGAACAGCCAATGCCGCTCACGCATCAGCTCACCGCGCTGGCGTCGTTTCCATCGCCAACTTCGACCGCACTACCCGACTACACCGATCTCGACTTCACCTTCGGCGCCACCCACGGCTGCATCGCGACGCGCTACGATCTGACTACGACTCCGCCCAAAGTTCCGGCTGCCGACGTCAACGCCGGTAACGTCACCATCTCTGGATTTTCGACGGAGTTTATCGCCGCCACCACCGCTGCTGGACCGTTTCTCCCGCCGCAGCCCGCCTCCATCGTTTGTTCCATTTCGAGTGTCACCGGAACTTATGGATGCGCGTTCGCGTCGAGCAGCAACACGCTCAGCGTCGAAGGGCAGTCGACGAACGGCCTCGTCTTTCCGCTCATTCCGCTCTCGGCAGGTCCGTTGCAGTGGGACGCGGTCTTCGGCTCATGCGCCGATTCGTTCATGGGTGCGTACTGCCAGCAGCATCTGATTCCGAGCGACACCACCACCATTGAAGTGAAGGTCGCCGGCGGCAACGGCTATCCACCTGCCGATCAATTCGTCGGCGGCGGTTTCAATCCGCTTCGCCCCATGACCATCGTCGACATTCAGGTAGGTGGCAGCTCAGTTGGAACTGATCTCGCCGGTCTAACCGGACAGATCGCCGGCGGCACGGCCCTCACCATCAGCTGGTCTTGCGACGGCACCAACGTCGCCGGCAGTGGATGTCCGACAACTGCCGATTCGCAATATGGCGGCGATCTGATCGCGGTCCTGGCGCAGACTAGTCAGTCCACTCGAGGCTCGTTCACCTCGGGCCCGCCGGGCACGCTCAAGTTCGGCACCATGCAATGCATCGAGCAGGCCGGAGCAGCTTCGCACACCGCCACGATCTCTGGCGCCGCGATCACCACGCTCCTCGGTGATCAAACCGGCGGATCGGTCCTCTTGCAAATGGCGCGGGTGAAGATGAAAGTGGTTGCCGGCGACAACGTCGAAGTGCTCACCGCCGGCCGCGGTGTGTTCGGATTCGCCAACCTGAAGTGACGTGACAGTCCGCGTCCTCTTCTTCGCTATCGTTCGCGAGCGTCTCAAACGAGATTCAGAATCGATCGATCTTCCCGCCGGCGCTACCGTCGGCGACCTCACTCAATTGTTGATCGAACGATATCCCGCGCTGGAAGACATGTTGCCAGCGATCAAGATTGCGGTGAATCAAGAGTTCCAATCTCACGACCAACGGCTCACCGATGGCGACGAAGTGGCGCTCATTCCCCCGGTCTCGGGCGGCGCGGGCGTCTTTCGCGTGACCGAATTGCCGCTCGATCTCAATGAGGTCATTTCGGCCGTCACCACATCCGAGCACGGCGGCGTGGCCACCTTCACCGGCGTAGTGCGTTCGAAAAGTCGTGGTAAGAACATTGTGCGCCTGGAGTACGAAGCCTATCGCCCGATGGCTGAACGCAAATTGGCAGACATTGGCGAGAAGATCGCGCGCGAAATCCCCGGCGTGCGACTGGCGATCGTGCACCGCGTCGGCAAGCTGGTGGTCGGCGAAAAAGCGGTGGTCATCGCCGCGTCGGCGCCCCATCGCGCGCAGGCGTTCGTCGCCTGTCAGGCGGCCATCGATCGTTTGAAAGAGTCAGTGCCGATCTGGAAAAAAGAGATCGCCGACGATGGCGAGGAATGGATTGGCTCTACGCCTTAGGAATCGTCGTTGTCAGCCGCAGGCATCAAAGCAGTCGTCGTGTCCTTCGATCGGTTCGTAGCAGCAAACTTGATTCGGACCGCACGCCCCTCCGCAGGGGAGAGAAATGTAATGCCCGCAGACGTTGGCTGTGCCTCCTCCACCACAGGAGTCGGATCCCGTGCAGCTTCCACAGTTGAGCGTTCCTCCACATTCGTCAGCGATCGATCCGCAGTTCGCGCTTTTTTGGGCACACGTCGTGGGCGTGCACGCAACGGACGCGAACATTACCCGATCGAATCCGTCGGTCTCCACGTAGTTCCCGTTTGAATCGGGCGTAGACTTCGTATGGTCTTCGCCGTGACTTTGCCAGCAGTGATCGGTCAGAACGACATCGTTGGTCGTGTTGCAACTGCCGTCGATTCGACATTCCAATTCGGTGCTGTTGTTTCCCCAATCCCACATCAAGTTGATTCCGGTCGCATCGGTCGCCAAATACATCACGTCGGAGGTGGCGTAGTCATTGAACGTCACCACCCAGTCATTGCATCCAGTCTGAACATTGCACTTACGATTCCGAGAAAGCGTGTGAACAAATCCTAGATTCGCGCGGGAACTTCCTTGTCCGAAATGGGCTCGTGCCTCTCCGATCGTCATTGGGGCGCCTGAGCAAGTTGCCGGGTCAAATGGGTCGGCGACACCGGTGCCCCCATCTGCTCCACCAACTCCACCGTCGGTAGCGCCGGTCCCGCCGCCAACGTCTCCTTGGGCCTTCGCGTACGCGAACAACTTGGCGAAAGTCGTTTTTCCTACATACGGAACTGCGTCGAGCGCCGTTAGTGTCGCAAGCGGTCGTGCTGCCACGATTCCTTTGGCTGCCTGCGTCGTAATTCCGACTTTGCTTTTGAAGTCCGCTAAAATGGTCTGGTTCGCAACCTTCAGAATTCCGACCGCCTGAGCGCTTCCTTCGGCGTATCCAAATGCATCGGACTTACCGTCAGTAGAGATCGAGACCGATTCGTCGCGTGGATCATCTTCATTATCGGTGGGTGCGCCGCAGGCCGACAAAATCGAGACTGCGATTGCGAGCTTCTTCCAGGTTTTCATGATTGTTGTCCTATTTCAACTGACCGGTGATCGCGAATTGATTGAGGTCGTTTGAGCCCGAGATCTCGGTGCCAATATCTGAGGCAAGTTGGCTCACGATCTGATAGCTGCCATCGGCGTAGATCGCGCCTTTGAACTCGATGATCACTTCGTTGTCGATTCTAGGCTGTCCGAGATAGGTTCCGACGAACCAGAGCAGATTATTGGAGTCATTGAGCACTTCGCAGTCGCTGAGGTTTCCAATCGGCGAGCTCAAGTTGTCGGGAGTCATGTCGGTGACTTCGCACCGGATCGAGAGATCGTTTCCGTTGTAGTAAATCCAAAGCAGGTTTGACGCGCTATCGAGCTTGAGCTCGACGCTTCCGGCCGTCGGCAGCGTGTATGGCGTACTGACGTACTCATCGTTTTCCGTCGAATAAGTCACATACGCCACCGAGACCGAGGACGGCTCAACCCACGGCGAGCACCCCGTCAGAGCAGTACAAGCAGAGCGCGTGCGTCCGGTGAGCGTAAATGTTCCGCCCGAGACGTCCGTCTCGCCGGCGCCGAACGGCTGCAACAATCTTTGTCGCGTCGCGCTGGGACGACTGCTGTCCAGCTGAAATGGATCGGTTGCCGTAACGCAAGGTCCGCAGTTGAGGGTGCCGCCACATCCATCGGCGACCGTTCCGCACTTTGTCGCGGTGGCCGCGCACGTGGTGGGTGTGCAAGGAGCAGTCACGAATCCATTCGCCTTCGCATATGCATCGAGCTTGGCGAACGTCACCTTGCCGACGTAGGGAACCGCGTCGAGCGCCGTCAATGTAGCGAAGGGTCGCGTAGCGACGATCTTTTTCGCCGCTTGCGAGGTGATTTTCACCTTGGTCGTCAGGTCTGACAAAATGGACTGATTCGCGACTTTGAGAATTCCGATCGCGTCGGCGCTTCCTTCTGCATATCCGAATGCATCGGCCTTGCCGTCAGTGGAGATCGCCACCGATTCGTCGCGGGGATCGTCTTCGCCATCGGGGGGAGCGCTGCAGGCGGACAATATTGAAACTGCAATGGCGAGATTCTTCCAGGTTCGCATGAGATTCATCCTTGGCATCGGTCGGTTCGGAAGACACATACGGACGGCAGTCACTCATTTGTTATCGCGTGCGTACTTTTTTGAATCTTCACTCTCGCCTGTAACTCTCGTAACCCAGCACACCGTCGTTGCAAGCCAGCACAATATTTGAGTTTTTACGCAACTTTTTGCGCGCGCGGCCGATACCTTTGTCATGCCGCAGCTCGCGCTCGCCGCACTTGAACCCATCGTAGGTGAGTCGGAGTCGATCAGGCGGTTGCGCGCGGAGATCCCCCGCTGTGCGATCACCGGACTTTCGGTTTTGATTCGCGGCGAAACCGGAACTGGTAAGGAGCTGGTGGCGCGCGCGCTTCATCAGGAGAGTCGACGCTCCGGCGCTTTCGTTGCGGTCAATTGCGGATCGATTCCGCGCGAGCTGGTAGAGAGCGAGCTATTTGGACATGAGCGAGGCGCGTTCACCGGCGCGCAATCTCGGCGGCAAGGGCTGTTCGTCGAGGCCGACGGCGGTACTCTCTTTCTCGACGAGATCGGCGAGCTTCCGATCGATCTTCAGCCGCGACTTCTGCGCGTGCTCGAAACCGGCAGGCTGAGGCCGGTCGGCGCCGATCGTGAAGTCTCGGTCAATGTTCGCGTGGTGGCGGCCACCCACGTAAATTTGGAGAAGGCGGTGCTGTCCGGCCGATTTCGCGGAGACCTCTACTATCGGCTTTCGGTCATGGTCTTGGAGACTCCGCCGCTGCGCGAGCGCGCCGGCGATGTGTTGATCTTGGCCGAGCGATTTCTCAAACAAGAGTCGCCGCGCTCGGAAGGACGGCGTCTCTCCCAAGCCGCCGCGCGGGCGCTCGTCGAGCATTCTTGGCCCGGGAATGTGCGCGAGCTTCGCAACGTGATGTTGCGCGCGGCCGCACTGGCCGGTCCGCAGGTCGAACCGAGTGATCTTCGTATTCCACCGCAAACTTTGCCGCCGACGGAAGCGAAGACGATTTCCGTCGAAGGGCACGGAGCGGTAGCGATCGAAGGCCGAAGCTATCTCGAAATCGAGCGTGAAATTCTCGAGCGTACCCTCAAGCGATTCGGCGGAAACCGACGCGCCGCAGCCAATGCGCTGGGCATTCCCAAGTCCACTTTGTGCGACAAGGTCCTGCGCTATCGCATCGACTACTGCGGATCGACGGGCGCGGCGGGTACTTCTGGAGCGGGCACCGGAGTCGGCGCGGCGACCGGAGGTGAAGCAATCACCGGCGGCGGCGAAGGAGTGACTGGAGCCGGAGCTGGCGCGGGCGGCGCCACTTCGGCCGGTACTGCTTCGACGGGCGCGGGAGCTGGAACGCTCGCCGGTGCATGAGCGGGCGCACCGAACGTTCGAGTGCCGCGATTGCTGGATCCGGAAGGGGGAACCGTGGGCAGCCCAGCCGCCGCCGCGCTCACGCGACCCTTCAATCCTGGAGGCGGATCTTTGCTGATGATCGGTTGCGCCGGATAGGCGAACGATCCGGTCAGCTGAATGCCAATGTACCCGTCGGAAGACTTTTGACTACTGTTGTACATGAGCTCGATGGTCGGCTCTCGCTTGAGCACCGCCTCCGCCGGCTTCACCCGCACGTAGAGGTGCATCTGCGACTGAGGGAAGGGATCGCGCAGATCGACCGTTCCTTCGATGGTGATGTCACCGTCAGATGAGTGAATGGCGATGTCGGACAGCTTGACCTTGCCCTTCTCGATGGTGGCCTTGCCGATGAAATGTCCGACCTTCAGACGTGGAAAGGTCAGCCCGGCCGACAAAAATGGATTGGTCGGCACCACCAACTTAGCCTTGCCGTCGCCAATGACGAAGTTGTCAATATCGAGATCGAGCGAGCCATTCGAGTTGGATAGGAGCTGTTTGGGCGCATCGAGATCGAAGTTGAGGTTGACGGTCCCTTCCACCGGCAAGCCCGACAGGGCCTGCTGAATGCCTTGTACGCCGTTCAATACTACGCCCGAACCGTCGACCTTGATCTTCAACTCTTCCGGCGCCACCGACACGTTGCCGGAGACCACGCCCGAATATCCGTGAACCTTAAACGAGACCGCCGGGCGATTGAAGAGCGCGCGGAAGAGCCCGACCTTTACGGTCGCGTCGTCGAGGACAAAGCGGTTCGGCTTCTCGCTGGCCAAGGTCGGACGAGTGCGGATCTCGACGTTGTCGAGCCGTATGCCGAGCCCGGTGAGCGTAGTGACCGATGCGTTTTGGACGGTGACATCGAGCCCGAGTGCGAACGGCTGATTGCTGGAAGGCTCGAGTGCCAACTGTGCCTCCAGACGATCGCGGATTCGGTCGACCGGCAGCGCTTGCGCCATCGCCAAAATCGCGACTGCGAACGCGAACAGTGGATAGCCGATCCAAACCAGTCGGCGTCGCACCGCCGGCGGAATGTACGGAACCTCGATCACGACTTGTCTCCCTCTTTTTTGGCTGCCTTGGCCGGCGCGTTGCGCTCGTAAGTGGAGACGGTCATTTCCACGTCTAGATCAATGTGCTTGTCGTCGCGCTTCTTGACGTCGAGCGCGGTGACCACGGCCAAGGTGGATCCCGATTCGATCTTTTGCAGAAATCGAGTGAGCGCGTCGAGCTTGACCTGTCGAAGCCGAAGATCGACCGCGTGCTCGGTGAAGTGTTTGCCCGCCGGCGCCTGACGTTCGCTCGATTCGGGAATCTCGATGCCCACCTCTTTGGCGGCCTGCTCCAGATAGCTCTGCAAGCGGACGTTTCCGTGCGACAGCCGGCTCTCCATCTGCGCCGATTTGGCTTTGGCGCGCAGGTAGGCGTCGCGCTGAGTCTCGAGGTCCTTGAGCGCTTGGCGCATGTTGGCGTTGCGCTCGCCGAAATCAGACAGCGAGCTGGTGATGAACCAACCCACGCCAAAGACCAGGCACAGCACCGCCATCACGCCGCAGCCCGCGACCATGCGCCGCTCTCGCTCGGTGAGCCGTTCGAATCGATCGCGAAGCGCCGTGATTCTCTCTTCCAACATGAAACGCTCCTACGGGCAGCTGGTGGTGATGTTCATGGTGAACTCTTCGACCTTATCCGCTTTTTCGCCGCTCGAGTTCTCGCCCGACGGAGGTGCGGTCACGGTCACGACCTTGCCCTTCTGTACGTCTTCGAAACATTCGATCTGCTTGAGCCCGGCCTCCAGCTCTTCCACATATTCGCGGCTCGAGGCGGTCGCCTTGATGGTGGTCTTCTTCGGTTTGATCTCGAGCTCGAGTACGTCGAACTTTCCCTTGTCGGGCGGCGGCACGTGGAGCGAGATCTCGTCGAGCACGTCGTAGGCGCTCAGATTTGGAATCGGCGGCGCTCCACCTTTGGGTCCACCGCTACGCAACTCTTCTGATACTGCCTTACCGTCGAGTCGCGCCTCCCCGAAGAGCTCCATGGTCTCGCGGCGCAGTCGCCCCTCGAGTCCTTCGGCTTCGTGACGAAGCGCGCGCAATGAAGCGAGCGCGTTGATGGTCGCGAACGCCAAGATGGCCACCGTCGCCAGGCCCATGTAGCGCGCCTTGCCGCGCAGATAGGAGTAGTCGGTGCGATAGGCGAGCTCGCCTTTTCGCAGATTGGCTTGCGGTACCGGCTGCGCGGCGGCGAGTGCCAAACCGAGCGCTTGCGCTGGAAGTCGCGGCCCCATCGCCCCTTCGAACGCGCGCAGATCGCCGCGAATGAACGGATCGCGCGGATCGAGCTCGAGCCCGGCCACCGACATGCCCAGCTCGTTTTCCAAATGAGTGGCGAAGCCTTCCAAACGCGCGCCGCCGCCGGTGATGAGCACCTTGGACAGCAAAACGTTGTCGGAGGCGCGAAAAGCGGCGATGGTCTGCTTGAGCTCGCGCATGAGCGGCCGCACCGCGTCGCGCACGCAGTTGAAAAGCCTCTCTTCGGCGTGAACCCCCGGCGTGAGCGAGGCGCGCTGATGCTTGGTACGCTCGGCGTCGAGCATCGAGGTGTGAAAAGCTTCGGAGATGGCGACGGTCACGTCCTCGCCGCCACGCGCGATCGAACGCGCGAACAACACCTTGCCGCCGAGAATGATACAGACGTGGGTGTGGCGGTTGCCGATATCGATGACCACCCGCGGTTCGGCGGCATCGTGCAGATCGACCGCTCGCAACGCCGCATATGAAAGCGCCGCCGCTCCGATGATCTTCGGCTCGGCCCGCACTCTGGCGAGCGTGTCGATCAGATTGCGTACGTCGATCCGCGGCGCAGCCACAGCGATGACGTTGGTCATCTCCGACGCGGCCACTTCACCGGCGTTGGTAGTGTGGTGCGTTCCGGCCACCACTCCGTCGAACACCAGCGTGTCGAGGTCACCGAGGATCTGCGACTCGAGCTCGTAGCCGAGCACCTGCTCGATCTTTTTCGGATCGGAGAACGGTAGTGACAAGATGCGCAACACCGCTTCACCTTGCATTGATGCGGCGCACATCTCCGGCTGCAGGCGCTCAGTGGCGATCAATTCTTCCAGCGTACGCGCGGCGCGATCGAGCTGCGACTCACCTTCGAGCGGCGGCAAGAGCGGTCGCTCGTAAAGGCCGATCAAACTGGTCTGACGAAATCCGGCGTCGAGTTCGGCCACTTTGACCGAGAACGATCCGAGATCGATCCCCAATATCTTATGCGCCATGACGAATCACTCTCATGTCGATTTGAATGAATGCGTTCATTAATCTTCCCGCCAGTAGACCCAGGTGCCCATGCGATCGTTAATGTCGGGCGAGGTGGTGTTCTGGTTGAAGTGCTGCGAGTCCCAAATCGCGCGAATGTGCACTTGGATTTTTTTCTCTCTGGTTCGCTGAATGATGCCGGTCGAATCGAGCCGATAAATTCGTCGCGGTCCGATGGTGGCGATGTTGTTGAGCTTGGCGTTGTCGAGCGGCACCGGCGTGGATCCCGAAACCTGCGACGCCGACGCGGAGCTGGCGCTCGAATTCGAATTCTGATTCGATGTGATGTTCTGCAGCGCCTTGGCCGGGTCGTTGATCATCTGCACGAACTGATTGGTCGAGGTGAATCCGCCCGACATCTGCGCCAGTCCCAGCACCGCTTGCGCCGCCTGCGCCAAAAGCACGTCATCGAGCAGCACCGGATCGTTCTTGTGATCGTCCTTCACCGTCGCGCGAATGATCCCGGCCATGAGCGGCCAGTTCTCACTCTTGATCGCGCCCAAGTTCACCTTGCAGCCGCCATAGACGGTGAACAGCTCGCCGAACGATCCCCAAAAATCGTCACCCACGCCGCGCACCAGGTTGAGCTCTTCCAGCGTGTCATAAAATTGGTTGTGCGCCTTATAGGGATCTCTTCCCGCGTCGTAGCGATAGTCTTCCGGCGAGCTAGACGAGGTTGCCGGCGGCGGCTCGAAGCGACTCTCGTCGACGTCGGCCCAATCGACCATGGCGCGCGCCACATCTTCGCGGGTGTTGATCTGTCCATCCACGTCGGGCCGCTCGAACATTCGGTTGTAGCGCGGCGGCCAAAACAACGACTGCAGCACGCCGTAGATCATCTGCTGATGGGGCACGTCGTTGAGCCCGCCGCCGCAGTTGATGTTCAGCTTTCCGTCTTCGTGCGCCATGATGACATCGAAGCGCGCACCTTTGCCGACGCCGAGTCCCTTGAGCGCACCGGTATCGACCCCGAGCATCGCGCCCAGTCCCGCTCGCTCATCAGCGTCGCCGCCGAACGCCGGTATGATGTACGGAACGAAGTCGGTGATCTGCATGTCGCCGATGTATTTGCGTGCCGGATCGATGACCGCCTGCTGGGTCTTGATCAGCAGCCGCGAAAGCTGAATGCCCGACCGCGCTAGGTATTCGGCGCGAAGTTGATCGCGCGCATTGGCGGCGGCTTCGAGGTCGACGCGGGCGTTGAATGCAAAATCTCCGAGCACTGCTCCCAGCACCGCGATGGTGACGGTGGCCACGATGAGCGCGATGCCGCTCTGGCGACCACGTCTCCGACGGGTTCTCCCTCCCGGCGAGCGGATTATCTCTGGCGAGTGCGTCATTTGCCGGTTCCCGATCCGGTGCCGCTACCGCTGCCACTGCCACTACCGCTTCCGGTCGACGTTGGAGCGGCCGCATTGTCGGTCGGCTTGGAGTTGAGAGGCTCCTGCATCGCCAAGCGCACTTCGGTGAAGAAGGGAATCTGTTCGCCGCGCTCGTCACGAACGGTGAGCGTGATGCTGACCTTCGACGGCAGGCGATCGAGCTGACCGGTGGCGGCGATGGTAGACCACTCGTCACGCCAAATCTTGTCGCGCGAATCCCAAAATTGCAATTTGAGTCGAATCACGTCGTCGCAGACGATGTCCGACTCACCCGACGCCTGCTCGGGCGTGAGGTTGTTGAGACGACGCGTCTCCCGTCGCATTAAATTAATCTTGTTTCCGTTGTCACGATCGCGACCGCTGTAATAGACGATCTGCGCGGTGTCGCCCTCGTCGGCATCTTGATAGAGCCGCTGATGACCGAGGTAAGAGAAGCGCAGCTCATCGATATCGACTTTGGTCGACGCGATGAAGAAGGTGCGCTTGTTCTGCTGAAATGGATCCTGCTCGTTCTGCGAGAGATAGGCCATGGAGATCTCGCGCGAAAGACGCTCGAGCGCGATGCGCACCGTGCGATAACGTCCCGACTGCGACTCGACGGCGTTCTTGGTCTTGACCGTCTGGCGAAATGATCCCCAACAGAGCGTGGTGATCATCGCCAAAATCGCAAACGCGATCATGATCTCGATCAAGGTAAATGCGCGCTGACGCCTCAATGTCCGAGTCCGCTCACCGGAGTGGTGGTGGTAGGCGTGGTGGTGGTCGTCCCCGAGCCGGAGCCCGAGCCCGAGCCGCTCAACATCGCGGCGTTCAGCTGAATCGCTTGATCGACGCGCCTCGGATCGGTGAAGTAGGTGACCAGCTCGACGTCTTGCAGCGTCTTGCCTTCCAGCCATTCGACGTGAACGGTGGCGCGACGAATTCCGTCTTCAAGCACGCTTTTGACGATGCCGTAGTACGACGACATCATTCCCATGGTGCCCGAAACGCCGCCCGACCCAGCCGAATTGGCGGTGCTCGAGGCGGAGGTGTCGCCGCCGGCCAAAGCCTGCTTGGCTTCGGTTACTTTGGTGAACGCGTTCTGCACCTGATCGTTTCCCGGCAGCTCGACCTTGTCGCAGATGATGCGCCAGGCGAAGCGCGAGAAGCCTTTGTCTTCGAAGATTCCGTTGGTCTCTTTTTCGAACTCGCCGAAGCCCTTTTCATAGAGATCGTCTTCGAAATCGACCATCTTGCTGCGCGCCAGAAAGGTCGCGGTGGAGAGCAGCTTGGCGTGGTTCTCCGCCTTGATGGTGCGCGCCACACCGACGGTGGTCCAGGTGATGGCCCCCGACAAGATCGCCATCGCGATCATGACCTCGAGGAGTGTGAACCCGCGCGTCTTCATCGGACGAACTTATTCCCCTCTTCATCGGTGTTATCGAACTCGGCGGTCACGTCGACCTTACCCGCTTTGACCTCGACACGCCCGGTGAGAGGGTGAACGATGAGCGAGTAGAAGTCGTCCTTGCTGTTCATGCGCAAAAGCGCGCGCTCGGTGTGACCGTCGGGAAAAAAATAGAGATAGGCCTTGCCCTGGGTGTAGGCCTCTTTTTGCCGCGGCGTGTAGAGATCGAACAGCTGCACCTTCTTGAGCGTCACCTTGGGAAGTGCGGCGTCCTTGAAAGTTTGAAACTTGGCGCGCCGCGGGATGGGCGGCGGATCGAGCGCCATGCCGGCGGTGCCGCGGTTCATGAAATCCTGTTTGAGCTTTTGATCCTCTTCGTCGCGAAGCTTTTCCTGTGCGACGACGTCGAGCGCCTTACCACCGCCGGGACTGTTCTCTTTTTGGCCGGCGAGGTAGAAGCGATCGTCGGAGCGTTCGGCCCAGTACTCGCTCTTGTCCAGATCGAGCACGATGCGGTAGTAGGCGCCGGTGGTGATGGCGCGATCGAAGCAGTAGCGAATGGCGCCCGCCATCTTGGATGCGGACGCTCGCAGCTCACTTTTGGCGACCGATCGAAAGCTCACGATCGCGCCGCCCATGGCCAGTGCCATGATCGTCATCACGACCAGAATCTCGATGATGGTAAAGCCAGAGTCGACGGTCGACGGTCGACGGCCGACAGTTCTTCCTCTGACTCTCCGTCGCTGTTGACTGTAGACCGTCAACTGTTAACTCCTTAAAGCTCCCAAGACTTGATGTCGTCCACGGTTCCTTCTTGCTTGTCCTTGCCTTTGGAAATGATGTCGGCGCCGTCGGTGTTGTGCTCGCCCGGACACTTGAAGATGAGCGACTCGCCCCATGCGTCCTTGGGCTCCTTGTCGAGGATCTTTTGCGTCCACAGGTCGTTGATCGACTTAGGACAGGTGTCGGTATTTTGAATCTGAAAATGTCCGACCGCCTGTTCGACGTTCTTGATGATCATCTTGGTGTCGCTCACCCGTGCTTCGGCGAGCTTCTTCATGGCCATGACGCCAACCGATCCCATCAGCATGCCGATGATGGCGACGACGA
>PLXG01000303.1 GCA_003153195.1 Myxococcales bacterium | reverse complement strand
GTCGGCTTCGGCCTGGCCGCGCTCGTGAATGGCAAAACAGGCGGCCTGCACCGCGTTTTCCAGCACCGTGAGCACCGCTTGGCGCGAATCGGAAGTTCCCTTGGTGGTCGCCTTTTCGATGATCTCGCGATTTTCGGTGACGACCTTGTGAATCCACTCAGTGGCCATCTTGGAGGCGACTTCCCCAGCAGCGTGTCCGCCCATTCCATCGGCGACTACGAACAGGTTGAGCGCCGAATCGGCCAGAACGGAGTCTTCATTGCGATCTCGCTGCCGGCCCACATCGGTGGCTGCCATGGCGAGAATGCGCTGGGTGTCCATCTTGTCAGTTTCTCTCATTGTCGCGGGCGACGCAACTTGCGGGTGGCTCGTGCTCTCTAACCGGGGGGGTGATAAAGCAGCAGATAGACCAATACTCCGGTCACCGAAACATACATCCAAATCGGTAGGGTGTAGCGGACCAGCCGCTTGTGCTCGACGAAACGCTGCTTGCTCGCCAGATAGAGGCTGCGAATCACCAGTGGCGGGGTGGCCACCGCCAAAATCATGTGGGTGATGAGAATCGACAGGTAGATCGCCTTCCACGCGCCCGATCCGGGATAGCGATGGGTGCCGCTAATGGCCACGCGGGTCAAATAGCAGCAGAGGAAGATGGCAGACACTACGAACGCCGACATCATGAAGATGCGATGCAAGTTGCGCGCGTGACGTTTGATGGCGACGTATCCGCTGCCGATCAAAACTGCCGAAAGGCCGTTCAAGGTCGCGTTCACGCCCGCGAGCGTATCTCCTACTCCGGTCATGAGTTGCCTCCAGCTACGATCTGAATATGTTCGCGGAGACGCTCCATCGAGAGTGAGTCACTGGCGTCATAAAAGCCGCGAATCGCTCCGGCGCCATCGATCAAAATAAAATGGGTCCCGTGTAGGATCGAAAAACCCGTCGGGGTGTCGTCTTTTTCTTTGGTCACGCTGATCTTGAAACCGCCTACCACTGCGTCCTCGATCTGCTTCGAGGAGCCGGTGACGAATTTCCAGAGGTGCGGATCAGCATGAAATCCGGCGGCGTAGGCCTTCAATCGTTCGGGCGTATCGTGCTCGGGATCGACGGTGATCGAGAGTAGATGAATCTCAGCGTCCTTGCCGCGATTCTGCAGCCAGGTCTGCAGACGCGCCATCTCGGCTGACAATTTCGGGCAGGCTTCTGGGCAGCTGGTGAAGACGAAGTCGACCACCCAGGTTTTTCCGGCGAGCTCGCTCGAATCGAAAGGATGACCCTCTTGGTCGATGAGTGAAAACGCCGGCACTTTGCCGAGGTGCGGCAAATTGGTTCGATGTGGTCGCAGCTTGGCCGCCAGCGTCGCTGCGGCCGGAATGGACAGGATGATCAGCGCGAACAGCGTCCACAGCCACGGGCGCTTGACGATCGGCGGCGCGCTCGGATTCGGCACATCACTCATGGCTTGCGACCGCGGCGCGCGCACATCCGCACCGCCAGTGCGAGCGAACCGAGCGCGAAGCCGACCAACACCGCGACCTCGGTCGCCGATTGCGACGATCCCAGCACCGACGCGTTGGACGATCCCGCGCCGTAAAGCGCGCGCCGAATTCCGCTCACGCCGTAGGCCATCGGGTTCAGCTTCATCACCAATGACATCCAGATCGGCGCGCCCTTTTGCGGGAACATCGCGCCCGACAAAATCCAGAGCGGAATGAGTAGGACGCTCATCACGACGTGATAGCCCTGGGTCGAGTCGAGCCACCAGGCGATGGCGAAGCCGATCGATGAAAGTCCGATCGAAACCGTCAATAGCACCACCGCCATCAGCGGCCAATCGACTTGGCTGAGGTGATATCCGGCGAAGGGCAGAAGTGCGAGGAACATGATGGCTTGCGCCATGGCGATGCTGACGCCACCCAAGGTTTTGCCGAGTACCAGCGCGGTGCGCGAGGCTGGGGCCACCAGCACCGCCTGCAAAAATCCTTTATGGCGATCTTCGATCACCGACATGGTGGTGAAGATGGAGGTGAACAGCACCACCAGCATGACGATGCCGGGATAAAAATATTGGACGTAGCCGACGTCGCTCGCGCCCTCGATGCGAAACGAGGCCGAAAGACCCGATCCGATCACCAGCCAGAAGATGAGCGGCTGCACCAGCGCGCCCACCACGCGACTGCGTTGCCGAAAAAAACGTTTCAAGTCGCGCGAGAGCAGGGTGAGCACCGTCGCCACGTTGAGACGAAGCGCGCTCGGACGGATCTCTTGCGCGGCGGCGCCGGCGCCGTCGTTGGAGGTGAGCGGCGTATCAGTCGTTTCGGCGATCATGCATTGACCTTCTTCGTCGCGGTTTCGTGATGGAGGCCGCGCCCGGTCAACTTGACGAACACGTCGCCGAGCGTGGGCCGTCGCATGCTGACCGATTTGAGCGCCCCCGCGCCCAGCTTTTCGACCAAGCGTGGAATCAGCGTGTGACCCTGCGGCGCTTCGATGACGATACTCCCATCGACCACGCGCGGCGCCAAGATCGCGTCGCCTTGCATCACCTGATCTCGTAGCGCTTCAGCGTTCCCGGTCGGTTCGAGCGTGACGATGTCGCCACCCACCATGCGTCGCAAGGCATCGGGCGTGTCGCACGCAATCACGCGGCCCTCGTCGAGCACCGCGATGCGATCGCAATATTCCGCCTCTTCCGGTTGATGGGTGGTGAGCAAAATGGTCATGCGGCGCTCGCGACGAAGCTCGAGCAGCTGCTCCCAGATGCGTCGCTGGGTCACCTGATCGATGCCGCGACTCGGCTCATCCATGATCAAGATCTCGGGATGATGCAAAAGCACGCGCGCGACTTCGAGCCGACGGCGCATCCCGCCGGAATATTTGTCGACCGTTTCTGCGGCGCGATCTTTGAGCTCTACCAGCGCCAGCATGCGCGCGATGCGCTCTTTGGCCACCGCAGAAGAAAGTCCATACAGCGCCGCGCCCAGCTGAAGATTCTCGAGTCCCGTCAGTTTGTCGTCGAGACTTGGCTCTTGAAATACCACGCCCAGGCGCTCGCGCACCCGGCCGCTGGTGGGCGGCGCGGGCTGGCCGTCGATGCGAATCTCGCCCGAATCTGGCGCTAGCATTCCGGTCAGTAAATGAAAGGTCGTCGATTTTCCGGCGCCGTTCGGTCCGAGAAAACCGAACACTTCGCCGCGCGCGATCTCGAGCGAAAGCGCATTCACCGCCACGCGCTCGCCAAAGCTGCGCGTCAGCTTATCGAGCGTCAAAAACATCAGCGAATGACCATGGCGACGAACAAGAGCGGCAAATAGATCAGCGAATAGAAAAAGAGCCGCTTGGCCCAACGGTGATCGCGCGCCGGCTCGCGCGTACGAAGTCCCCAGCCGGCCATACCCAAAAAGATCGCGCCGAGAAAATAGGCCGCGCTCGGATAGAAACGTCCGCCCACGCCGAGTCGCACGATCTGCAGCGACGCGGCTACCAGCAAAAGCGTGTAGAGCACGATGCGCTGTTTCGATCCGTGCACGCCGCATTCGGCCGGCAGCACTTTCAATCCCGCGCGTTTGTACTCACTGGCGCGAAAGAGAGAGATGGCGATGAAGTGGGGCAGCTGCCAAAGAAACATCACCAAAAACAGCGCCAGACCGGGTTTGTCGAGCGAGCCGGTGGCGGCGGTCCAACCGAGAAGTGGAGGCATGGCGCCGGGGATCGCGCCGACCAGCAGCGCAGCGGTCGTCTTTCGTTTGAGCGGCGTGTAGGCGAGCACGTAGAGCACGATCGAAAGCGCGCCCAAAAATCCAGTGAGCGGATTGACCGCAAAGGTGAGCAGCGGAACACCGAGCGCGCTCCACAAAAGTCCAAATGCGAGCGCGGTTTCGGGCGCCATGCGTCCGGTCGGCAGCGGACGATTTTGTGTGCGGGTCATGAGCCCGTCGACGTCGCGCTCGAGATACATGTTGAGTGCGTTGGCACCGGCGACCACCAACGTGACTCCGGCGAGCGTCGCCGCCACCAGCGCAACGCCGAGATGGCCGGGCGCGATCCACAGTCCGCCCAGCGTGGTGCACAGCACCATGAAGGTGATCTGCGGCTTGGCGAGCGCGACCACGTCCTTCAATCGTACGCTGACCGAATTGTCTGCCATTGCCGTCGATTTCAAGCGACCGCTCCTTCCGCTGAGAGCGATTCGGTCTCTTCATCGCGCGTCGGTTTTCGCAGCGCGCCGCGCGACAGAAGGTGCAGCGACCAAACGTCGCACAAGAGCAGCGCGGCGACGGTGAGATGCAGCGTACGCGGAGCCAAGCTCAAGAAAGTGGTGATCGAAAGTACGCCGAGCGTCACTTGCAGTACCGCCAATAGCGGCGCGGCAAACGCCAATCGTCGCGCCGACGTTCCGGCGCGCAAATCTTTTGTGGCTATCCACGCCAGCGCGATTGACGACAAGAATACCAGCACACCGACGAAGCGATGCATGATGTGTAAGCGCACGTCGAACACCACGTCGGATGGCCAGATCGATCCGCGACAGAGCGGCACGTCGAGACAAGCGAGTCCAGCGCCGCGATGGCGCATCACCGCGCCGAGCACCATCTGCGCGTAGACGAGCGCGGCCATGAGCGCGCTGGCAATTTGCACTCGACGGGGCAGGGCGATGCGCGCCGAAGAAGAGACTGGGCGCAGACGGAAGTAGAGATAGACGAGCAGCGAGAGCGTGAGCGAAGCCAGACTCAACTTGGCGCTCGACGCCCACCAGGAAAGACGTGACAGCACGGTGTAGCGTCCGAGCATTCCCACCGTCGTGATGAGACCGAACACCACCACGCCGAAACCGACCAGCGCCGGATCGCGATCGCGCCGCGCGCGTCGAGCCAACCCTATCATTAATATGATCGACAGGACGCCGAGCGTCGCGCCGAGCGATCGATGCGCGTAGTGCTCGAGAAACGTTCCACTGTCGACGTTTTTGATCGGAATGATCTGCCCGTGACAGCCGGGCCAATCTGGGCACACCAAAGACGAGTCGGTATTATGGACGAGCCCGCCCATCATCATGAGGACGAACAGGACCGAGGCGGTGGCGAGCGTAAAACGGTGCAGCATCGCTTGGAAACCTGAACCGCCGACCCTGCTTGCGCAAGGCCGACGGCCTTATATTGTTCGAACTACTTCGAAGCGGTTTCGGTACCGGTGTACTCGAACTTGATCTCAGCCGGCTTGTCCTTCGAGATCGTGATCTTTCCAGTCTTGGTGCCGAAGCGCTCTTGCCACGCTTCGATGTCGTACGTGCCAGCCGGAACGTCTTTGATCTCGAACGAGCCGTCGTCGCCGGTGACCGCGAAGTACGGATTGTTCTGAACCCAAACGAAGCCGGTCATCCATTGATGAACGTCGCACTTGAACTTGAGGAGCGCGCCCGAGTCCGAGAACTTCTTCGGGATGTTCGGGGTGCCGGCAACCTGCGCCTGGTTGAACAGGGTCGAGGTGCCCTTGTAGGTGTGAACGTTGTGAAGAACCGGATCGCCGTTCTTGATGTTGATGGTCTGGCCGGCGACGATTCCCTGCACGCGCGGTTCGTACATGCAGTTCTTCTGCTCGATCTGTGCGTCGCCCTTCGGCGGCTCAGCGACGGGAGCGCCGTTGATGTGGACGATGACGTTCTTGAGGGTGTGGTTCGCGTTCTCGACCACTTCTTGCTCTTTCATCTTGGTCTTCGCGCAGAACGGATCGGACGTGCGCTTGAGATCGCCCATCGCCGGTGCCTTGCCGGTGATCACAACCGTGCCCTTGACCGAGCCCGTGCCGCCCGCCGC
>PLXG01000062.1 GCA_003153195.1 Myxococcales bacterium | reverse complement strand
CAGGTTTTGACGGCCCGCTCTAAGGCGTCACTCGCGCGTGAAGTGCGTTCAGCGCTGAAACCACATCCGGATCATCGGGGCGTTCTCGGTGCAGCTCCGACAGGAGTGCTTCCGCCTCATTTGACTGTTTAGATTCGATGAGCAGTCGCGCCAGAGCGAAGCGGTCGTGCGGATCGCCGCTCAGCTGAGCCGCTCGTCGCTCGTCTGCGATCGCCGACGGCAAGTCTTGCATCGCGTGATGAGCGCGCGAAAGGCCGTCGTAGGCGGGCGCATAGCTGGGAGCCAGCTTCACGGCTTCTGAAAAATATCTCAGCACCGACGCCGGCGACTCTCCCCCACGAAGCCCCGCATCGCCGCGACTGAACTGGGTCAGATACCAGTCGGGGTGCGCCTTGAGCGCCCGATCATACTGCTCGATCGCCTCTTTCGGCTGCGAGCGCTCGAGCAAGAGCTCGCCCAGCCCCATCGTCGCGTAGGGATTGAACGGATTGATCTCAGCGCCCTTTCGCAAGTGAGGCTCCGCTTGGTCCCGCTGCCCATCTCTGAGCAGCATGATTCCGTAGTTCACCTGCGCCAATTCACACCAGGGTGCCTTGAGGACGGCCTCCGTCCAATACGACTTCTCCGTGCTCCACGCGCGGTTCCGGATTTGAGTCAGACTGGCCAGCGTGAGCGCGACCAGCGCCACCGGCAAAAGCGATCTCAACTGGCCGCGGGCGAACGCGAACGGAGGACGACAGAGAGCTTCCGCAGTGAGCGCACACAGCGCCACCGACGCGAGATAGGGGCGATACTCCGGTCCAGTCTCGGCCAACGGAAAAAACGACGACGATGGCCCAAGGCAGATCAGGAACCACAGCGGTAAGATCGCCAGCCCGACGTGCCGTCGACGCAAAAGACCGTAGCCGGCGGCTCCGATGGTGCCGATCCAGGCGACAAACGAGATCAGCACCTTCGGCTCGGCGAACGAATGGGCGACGAAAGAGCAATGCGCGGCGATCTGACCGACGGGGATGAAGAAGAGCCGGACGTATCGCCACAGGATCGGGAGCTCCGAGGAAAAATATTGGAACGACGAAAGATTCGCGTAGCGTACCAGCGCCTCGACGGTGCTCGCCGGCATCATCTTGTCGAAAAGAATCGTCCCGCCGATCGAGCCGAGCGAGAGGAGAGAAAACCTCCGCCAAGATCGCTCGGAGCGTTCAGCCGTTAGATCCAGGAGCAGCGCCAGCAAAGGGGTCATCGCCCCGGTCGCTTTGGCGAGAGGTGCGGCAAATGCAAAACCGGTCGCCACCAGCACCCGCCACCAGCGGCGCTCGCCCACGTAAAAATACAGCGCGGCGAGCATCAACATCGCGCTCAAGCTCTCGGAACGGGCCGACACGTAGTTCACCGCCTCCGAAAAAAGCGGATGCACCGCGAACAGCAGGCCGGCGGTCCAGGCGACCGAATCGAAGGATCCCAAAGGCGGCGTCAGACTGAGCCGCCGGCGCATCTTGGCGCAGAGCCCAAAGATTAAAAGAACGTTCACGCAATGGATGAGTAAGTTCGCCACCAGAAACGGTGCCGGCCGCACGCCCCAAAAATGCGCCACCATCATGTGCGAGAGGAGCGTGAGCGGACGGTAGTGCTGATGCGCTGGGATGATCGAGTAGGTGGTGGCGTCGGTGAAGATACGAGACAGATAGGACAGAGAGCGGACGGATGGATTAAAAACGATAAAGTGCTCGTCGTCGTATTGAAATGACCCGCCGAGCGCGCTGGCGTGGACCGCGACGCAGACCGCGACCAGCGCCGCCTTAGGCCAAAGCGAGCGACTCATTTTTGATGACTCTCGCGACGACTACCGAGCGCTCAATTGGAAGTGAGTGGACAGGACAGACAGGTGAAGGCCAGCGCGTGGAAAAAGGTTCCATCCGAATTTCGCCGGCAGAAGCGATTGGCGGTGAACATCTCGGCCATGCTCTTGTACTGCGGAAGGATGGTCGGATTGCCTGCGATCAGCTGCGTCGCCGCGCAGGCCAACTCCGCCTTTTTGGCCATGAGAGATACGATGTGCTCGTCGTTGCCCGCATTTGCCAGAATCTGTGCGCCAATCGAGTCCAACTGATACATGAGGTTCTCGCGGCCGTACGGATCATCGGTCGCGATCAGCTGATCGCGCAGATCCGAAAATGTCTGACACGACGCGATGTCGTCCGCATCGTTCACCGGATCGAGCGACACCGATCGGTACTCGGATTCCGATTGAATCATGCAACTTCCCAGCGCCTGCACCGTAGTGAGCGCGGTGCGCGACGACGATGTGCTCACCTGTTTATCGGAAGGCCCGCACCCTTGCGGCGCACCAAACGACAGCACCAGTGCGCCACCCGCAAAAACGAGGATCAGCGGAAGTCCGATACGCCAACGATTCTGCCCCTTGTTCATCCCTGCTCCTTCATCGTGGAATCGGTTTACTGCTGATAGGCAAGCGCACGATAGAATCGTTGGTTGTGATTGGGCGCGTCGCTGTCGACGTAGCTGAAGCTGCCCGAGCCATCCGCGGTCAGCGCCGTGAGCTTGGTCCACGTTTGTAGATCGTCGCTCGCCTGAATTGCGTAGGTCACGTAGGCGCCGCCGTGCCCGGTCAAGTTCATGGCTCCGCTAGAGGGATCGAGTGCGTTACTCAGACTTGCCGCCGGCGGGGCGTGAACCGTCATCGGCGAAAGCGGGCAGGACGCGCAGCGATAGTAGTTCAGGTGGAAATATTGACCGGCGATTTGACCGGGCTGGCAGAGCTGTTTCTCGGTGAAGTAAGAAAGCGAGTTGCGGTCGTTCGGGATATAGGCCTGCGTATAGATCGCGCCACGGCGGGTGCACTCGAGCTTTCCTTCACGCACCGCCTCTTCGTAGAAGTCGACCGCGTCGGGAGTCGAAAGCTGCAGACGCAGCGCGTCCACTTGCACCTGCAATCCCGGACGCGTATCGGTGTCGTCTTCGGGAAGGATGTAGAGCTGGCTGCGGAGATCGGAAAGCTGCTGACAGACCGCAGTGTCGGTGGCGTTGACCGCGGCGGAATAGATCAGATGATCGGTCACCGGGCAGGCGTTCATCTGGCTGTACACGATCGCGCTGGTGTCCGCTGATGCCTCGGCCTGGCCGAGCGGAAGCCGCCCGTCCTGCACCGCGAGTCCCAGAAGTCCAAAAATCGATGCCGCTTTGACGATTCTCATAGAGGACTCCTAGTTCCCGGTAATCCATCCGCCGATGGACTTTAGTGCCTTGCCTATGCACTTGATCGGGTGGTCGGAGTCGATCGAAATTCCGACCTGTCCCCCGGTGACACCGATGCCCTTGTTCGAATCGCCGCCAAAGTTGCACGATCCACAAAAAGAGATCTTGCCCGCCGAGTTCGAGGCTATCGGGAGCGTCACGCTGGCCGTGCCGCTGATGCTGCAAGGAGGTCCTCCTTTGGGCGTCTGTTGGGCTGGAGTCGCTGGAGTGACAGCGGGTGGCGGCGTTGCTGGCGGCGATCCCGGCGGGAGCGTTGGACCACCACCGGTTCCGCCGCCCGAGCTCTGCGAAAGACCGATCTGCTCGTAGGCTGCAAGCGAGAGCACGAACGCGCAGAGAGAGCTGATCAGGATCAGGCGTGAGTTTCTCCCGATGCGAGTTACCCAGAACCGCTGAATTCCGCTCAAGCTCCCCTCCACCGACCTCAAATTAGGAATGAGGCCTTTCCATTTATATCATCGAAACAGTACGTCGATCAACATTCACGAATCGCTCTTAGTGGTACCAATCTCCCAGGTAGCTCGCGGGAGATCCCGGGTAGTAATCCCAAACCTGCCCAGCGAAGTTGCACGCGCTGGTGTTCGACGACGAGGTGACGAAGATGATGTCGAACCAACCCGGCGGCCCCGGATTGATGACCGCGCCCGGCATTCCGTAGCCGCTCACCGTGCAGGCGACGCCGGTGATGGTGATGTGCGGCGGCGATCCCGTTGGCAGCGTGACCGCACCATGCGTGTCGATGGTGTAAGAGTCGTTGAGCACGTAGGTGCCCACCGGGAATTGGAGCGTAACGCTGGTGCCGGGCACGGCGAATGAGTAGGCGCCGGGTCCAACGCTGGTGACCGCTGCCGAAACCGCGCCCGAACCGAGCTTCCAAGTAAACTTCATCGCTCCCAATGCACCCGCGGTGGTGATCTTGACGGTGATCGCACTGGGCGGGAGCGCAGTGGTCGGGAAGCTGATGGCGTCCGCTCGTGAGTAGCAGGCGCTCGCGGCCTCTTGCGCTTGCGCGGCGCTGGTCGGGCTGACCGTGGAGAGGGTGTCGTAGAAGCTCGGGTTCGAATAGGTCGTGCCACAGAACGAGTCGGTGTGGGTGTACCAGTTTCCGTTTCCGCACACGTTCAAGATTCCCTTGGACGCGGTACCGCAGGTCAAACCGGTGCCGCAGGTTCCGCAGTTGGCGGTGCGCGTGAACCCATTCGAGTCGGTGTAGGAATTGAACGCCGCGCCGCTGTAGGTTCCGCAGTTGCGATAGGCGCAAAATTCGGGGTCGCTCTCATCGAGCACGGCGGTGTTGTACTGAAGAGGACCGAGCGCGGCGTTGCTGGAGGTGGCCGTGAGGACCACATTGAAATAGGCATAGTGATTCTGCAGCAGGTTGACGGTGATGGTCTTGTTGGTGGTGTCGCCCGCCGCCCAAGTCAACGTTCCGTTGGTGATGGCGTAATCGACGCCGCCGACGGCCGAGCCGTCGAGGGTAGAGAAGGTGACCGTGGTCGGAACCGTGGTCATGCTGCGCGCAACAGTGAACGACGCGCTGGTGGCGGACGGTCCGAGCTTGAGCTCGTCGTTGCTGTAGAACTCCACACTCACCAGCGGATCGACGGTCACGTACGCTTGCGTCGTGCCCGAAACCACCGCGCCGCCCGTCGCTGCCGATAAGGTGACGTAGCTGATGGTGGTGACCTGCTGATGGGTGATCGGAACTTGGAAGTTGGCGGTCGATTGTCCCGCCGGAATGGTGACAGTCCCGGTGGTGCTGGTTCCCACCAGGGTCCAGGTGACCGTGCTGGTTCCGGTCGTCGAGGCCTGATAGGCGCAGCTGCCGCTGGCGCAGACCAGCATCGTCCGGCCGACGGTGAGCGTCGCGGTGGTGAGCAGGTTCGAGTCGGTGGTGGAGCTCACCGGCGCGCTCACGCCGGGCGTCGTGAATTGAAGCACCGGCGGCGGATTCAAGAGGATGTCGGCCGACGGCACGACGATGAACGCATCCGATGACGGGTTTTGCAGAAGAACTTTGAAGCTCTTGGCACCCGGACCGGTGGTCGCGACCTGGACGGTGAAGGTCTTCGACATCTCGCCTTGCGCGAAGCTGAGCGTACTCTGCGCCGGATCGGTCGACACTGCGGTGTAATCGGTGCCGGCCACCGCGCTGCCGTCTTGCGTCGCGTATTGCACCGTGGCCGGAGAGCCGACGCCGGTGCGATTGACCGTCACCACCACGCTGCCCTGCCCCGGCTGCACCGTGTAGCTCGACTGCGCGATCGACATGTTCTCGGTCAAGAGGCCCTGCAGGCCCCACACCTGCTGCGGCAGACAAGAGGTACCCGAGCAGCTGTTGCCGGTCGAATTGTTGCCCAGCTGTCCGCGCGAATTGTCGGCCCAGCACTTGACCGCGCCGTTGACCAGCGCGCAGCTGTGACCGGAGCCGAGCACGAAGTCGTTGATGGGGCCGTTCAGCGCCAGCGACGGTTGCGGCAGCAGGGTTGTTGCGCCGTTGGGAACCACGCCCAGCTGGCCGCTCGAGTCAGCGCCCCAGCAGTAGAGTCCGCCGCGAACAAGCGAGCAGCTATCGAGCTGGCCCGACCCGATCGCGTCGGAGAGCACGGCGACGTAGGGAACCTGCAAAGGAGTGGCGCTCTTGTCATCGGTGGTGCCGGCGGGCGCGGTGCCCAGCTCGCCGTTCGAATTATTGCCCCAGCAGTAGGGAGTTTTGTCGGTGCCGAGCGCGCAGGTATGAAGTCCGCCGGCGGCGATCGCGGTGGCGAGCAGCGCACCGGTCTGATATTTGACCAGCACCAGATCGCTTCCGAACGGCGTGCCGTCGGAGAGCTGACTTTTGAAATTCGCTCCCCAGCAGTAGACGTTGTTGTTGGTCATGAGCGCGCAGGTGTGATAGTCGCCGGCGCTGATCGCCGCTACACCCGACGAAAGTCCGACCACCGGGTTGGCCAAGAACGGGTAGTCGGTCGAGGCCACGCCCAGCTGACCGTCACTGTTGTCGCCCCAGCACACCACGCTGCCATGCTCGCCAGCGTTCAGTAGCGCACAGCTGTGCGACGCACCGACCGCTACCTGGCTGACACCGGTGAGCGGATTTCCGTCGAGGTCGAAGACCACGCCCGGCGTTCTGGTGTACGATCCGCCAGAGGTGAGTTGGGTGTCATCCGCGTAGATACCTACCTCGCCCGCACCGTTTTCGCCCCAGCAAAGGACCTGACCGTTTTGCACCGCGCACGCGTGACCGCCGTTTCCGTCGGAAGGTCCGACCGCGATGGCGGTTACGCCGCTCGTGAGCCCGAACACCTGCACCGGGACGGTGCTGTAGACGCAGGTCGGATCGAGCGCGTTTTGATTTCCCGAGCAGCTCGGGTCATTGGCGTAACACTCACCGCAGTTGGGGTTGTTGCCGAGCTCGCCTGTTTGATTTCCGCCCCAGCACTGAACGCCTGTCTGTCCGTTGGTGGTGACCTGGGCGCAGGTGACGTTTCCCGATGCGGCGAGCGATCCACGCGCCTGCGCCACCGCCGCTTGAACGACGGTGAGATCGACGCTGGCGCTGGTCTGCGCGACGGCTTGATAAAATCCGGAAGACGAGGTGGCGTTGGTGTCGACGTAGGTGAAGTTTCCAGTGGTGGCGTTGGCGATCTTGAGCGGGGTGAGGTTGGTCCAGCTGGCGGCGCTCAGATCGNNGGCGGTGAACGAGTGTCCCGAAAAAGAATAGCTCGACGGGGTGACGATGTTCACGGCCGCATCTTCCGAACGCGAGACCGTGACGTGAACGGTGCCCGGCGTCTCGAGCAGCTCGTTACCCGAGGTCGAATCGACGACCGGAAGATAGAACTGAACCTGCGTCGGCGTGATGGTGGTCGGCTGAATGTTGACCACAGTCGATCCCTTGGTGAGCTTGACCTGATCGGCGCAGGTGAACCCGGTGCCGTTCACCACCACCAGCAGCGGCGCGGTCGAGGTGCCGTTGTAGGTGGACAGGAGCGAGTTCATCACATAGCTGGACGACTCGTTCGAATAGATCAGCGGATTGGCAACGGCGGCGGCTTGCGCCAATACCGGGGGCGGCGCAGGTGCAGGCACCACAAACGCGCATCCGGCCAGAGCTCCGGTGGCGCTCCCCTCAGAGGCCCCGCTTTCGGGTTGCGGCCGGTTACCTTGGCAGCCGGCGAGCCCGACGCTCAGTCCGAAAAGCAGGATGACTCCCGATTGACTCGAACGTTTGAATTTCGGCGNNGGTGAGCCAGATACAGCAACCCACATGCCACGAGAGAACGGTTTACGGATCAGCCGGTTAGCCAAAAAAATAGAAGATTTGCCGGGAATTCCCCCCCCAGGTAGCGACGTTTCGTCGCACCCGCGGCGGCTCTCACCGAGCGCGTTGCAAGATCGGCAGCAGCTCGGCCGGCGTCACGAAATGGTCGATTTTTTGCACCACCTCGCCGCCCGATCCGACCAGCACCAGCGTAGGAAGTGTCTCGGCGCCGTAGCGTCGCTTGGTCTCGATCACCAGCGGATCATCATCGGTGGTGCAGTCGACTTTCACCAGCTTGAGTCGCATGAGCTCGCGCGCCACGTCGCGATTGCTGAAGGTGCGCAGCTCGAGCTCCTTACAGGGCAGACACCAGTCGGCGTAAAAGTCGAGCAGCGCCGCCCGGCCCTCTTTTTGCGCCTGCGCCACGCCCTCTTTCTCGCCCTGGACCCAGGTGAGCACCGGAATTCCGATCTCCAGACGTGGCGCTAGAATCCACGCCACCACGCCGCATCCGCCGAGAACGATGAGCAGCACACCGATGGTCTTTCGCGCCTGATGGTGAAGCGCGGCGTGAAACGAAAGATGGACTCCACCGATGAGAAATCCAATCAGTACGGCGGCGCCGTTGCCGATCAACCACGGGTAGGTGGAGCTTCCGTACTCGCGAAGTGGACGCGAGACGTTGCGCAGAAAATAGAACGCCGCGATCAGCATCACCACGCCGAATACGCTCTTCACCGCCTCCATCCAGACGCCCGACTTGGGCAGTGAGATGGCGAACGCGGCGATCAAAAAGAAGAGCACGCCCATGCCGAGCGCATAGGTAAAGAGCAGGCTGCCGCCGAGCACGATCGAGCGCGTGGTGGCGACGTAGGCCAGCACCGACGCGAGGACCGGACCAGTGCAGGGCGCGGCGATGATTCCGCCGACCAGACCCATGGCGAACGCGCCGCCGAAGCCTTTGCCGCCGATGGCAGACAAACGGGTCTGCATCGAGGTGGGCAAGTTGAGCTCGAAGGCACCGAACATCGACGCCGCCATCACCACGAACAAGAACGCGATCGGCACGATCACGTACGAGCTGGCCATGAACGTTCCGAAGGCGCGTCCGGCCAGCGCCGAAAAAATTCCCAGCGCGGTGTACATCGCGCCGATGCCACCGACGTAAAAAGCGGCCAGCGTGACGGCGCGCGCACGTCGGACATCCGCGCCGCGCCCGCCGAACAAGCTGACCGTGATCGGAATGAGCGGATAGACGCAAGGAGTGAGGCTGGTAAGAAATCCACCGACGAAGACGCTGAGAAATGCCCACAGCGTGCCATGCGAAAGAAGATCCCCGTTCATCACGCCTCTCGAAATGTCCCGGCTCGCGTTCCGAGCGCTTTCGAAGCATGACCGCGAACGGCCGAATTCGCCAGCAAAAGCATTTGACTCCGCCTCGCTAGTGAGTGCATCACTCTCGTATGAAACAGCTGCGATTCTCTGCCCTGCTCATGCTGGCCGTGTCGATGGGGTGCGGCGGCGACGACAGTGGTGGCGCAAAGGGCGACGCGAGCGACGGCGGAGCAGCCGACTTGGCGAGCGGGCTGGGCAAAGCTTCTCTCTCGCAGTCGGTCCTCGCGATCTCGGAAGCCACCCTGGCACCGGGCGCCACCGCCACCCTCACATTGGTGGTCAAGGACAGCGCCGGCAATCACGTCGACGGTCTAACCGCCACCGATGTCGCGTTTGCGATCGGACAGAGCGGCACGTCGAGCGGTACCATCGGTCAGGTGAGCGCAGTCAGCGGGAGCACCGGTGTTTTCCACGCGACCTTTACCGCCACTACGTCGGGCACCGCCAACACTGTGGTGGCCTCGCTCACCGCCGGCGGCACCTTCTCCAGCACTGCGGCCTTCACCGTTTCCGCGGGAGTTCTCTCCGATACCCATTCGACGGTGGCGGCCTCGCCCAGCACCGTGCTGGCCGACGGCAGTGCCACCTCTACCATCACCGTCACGCTCCAAGACGCGTTCGGCAACGGCATCGCGGGCGATACCATCGCCCTCGCCTCCTCGCGCGGCGCGTCGGATCTGATCACACCAGCATCCTCGGCGGCGGACGCAAACGGCGTGGCGACCTTCACCGTCTCGTCGGTGATCGCGGGCAGCGCGATCCTCACTGCCACCGATACCACTTCCACAGACACACTCGATCAGACCGCGACCGTCACCTTCACGCCGCTACAGATCGATGTCGGACAATCGACGCTCTCGGCCACGCCCAGCTCAGTGGCGTACGACGGCTGGTCGACTGCCAAGGTCACCGCCACGCTCAAGGACTCCGGCGGCAATCCGCTGGCCGGTCGCACCGTCAATCTTCTGAGCGATCGTTTGGCAGACATCATCACGCCGGCTTCTGGCGTGAGCGATGCCACCGGGAAAGTGGTCTTTCGTGTGAGCTCGGTGAATCACGGCACCTCGAACTACAGCGCCAAAGACGTTCTCACCGGCGCGCTCCTCACCGCAAAGGTGCAGGTCTCGTTCGTGGCGCCGCTCCGCACCGATGGTCTGATCCTGCAGTACGGTTTCAACAGCAACGAAGGCGCGACCGTCTCCGATCTGTCGGGATACGGAAACACTGGTACCACGCACGGCGCGACCTACACCGCCAGTGGACAGACGGGCGGCGGCTACCAGTTCACCGCGTTGTCGATGAGCTCGCTCACCGCTGCGAGATCGGACGGGCTCGACTCGATGCAGATCACCCGTGGCCTCACCATCGCCGCTTGGATCAATGTCGCCTCGATCGGCGCCACCTATCCGGTACTGGTGAGCAAGTACGGTGCCTCCGACGGCGGCTACGAGCTCTTGCTCGACTCGGGATCGAGCGCTCTGGTGTGGAACGGCAGTGGCGGCTGCC
>PLXG01000094.1 GCA_003153195.1 Myxococcales bacterium | reverse complement strand
CGCACCAAATTGCCGGCACCGTCGTACGATCTTTGGGAGGAGCGACGGGGCATTCTCACCTTCACCTGTTCGGCGGTGCACGGCGGACTGACCGCGGCCGCCGAAATCGCGCGGTACTTCGGCGACACCTCCCACGCCGATCGCTATTCGCGTGCGGCGGCGGAAATTCGCGAAGGCATGAATAAGTACTTATGGCTTCCGGAGCTGGGGCGCTTCGCGCGCAGGCTGAACTTGCGCGACGACGGAACGGTCGAGGTCGATTCGGTGATCGACGCGTCGCTCTACGGGCTGTTCGCGTTCGGCGCCTATCCGTCGACCGATCCGAAAGTCGTCGCCACCATGAAAGCGGTGCGCGATCGACTGTGGTGCAAGACGCCCGTTGGGGGTGTGGCCCGCTACGAGGGCGACTATTACCACGCGGTCAGCCAGGACAAGGTCAACGTGCCCGGAAATCCCTGGTTCATCTGCACCATGTGGCTGGCGCTGCATCAGATCGATCAGGCGACTTCGGTCGCGGAGCTGGACGAGGCGCTCGAAATTCTGAAATGGGTCGACGCGCACAAGCTACCGTCGGGCGTACTGGCTGAGCAGGTGAACCCGTTCACCAACGCGCCGATGTCGGTCTCGCCGCTCACCTGGAGCCACGCCACGGTGGTGGAAGTGGTGCAGCAATATTTGATCAAACGCGCCACCGTCGAACAATGTCCGACTTGTCATGGTCCGGCCAACGGGCTCAGCCACCCCGTCGAAGAAGGTCCCGCACTGAAGTAGCTCGGACCGGGCGGGGTCGGCTACTCGATGATGTAGGCGTTCGCATCGAGCACACTGCAAAAGGCGTTGGTCGCGTTTTGAAAACAGCCGACCGGCGTGGCAAATTCATCGATGAAGAGCGCGGACGGGATCGCTTCCTGATTGTTGAAGTTGCTGACGTCGATGCGCAAGCTCCAGTCGCGCGAACTTCGATAGGAGACGTTGCAGAAATCGGGATTGAGCTCGCGAGACGAATAGAGCAGGTGAAGGATTCCTTTCGAATCGGCCCGGAGGACGGGCGTGCTGTTGCAAACCCCGAGCGCGCTCGCGTCCTCGAGATNNGCGCAGTGCGAAGTTGTACACACCGGTTGTGGCGGTGGTCGTCGGGCTGTTTTCCGTCGAGAGATAGATGAAGTAGAGGTCGCCCGAGAGCGCATCGAACGTGGCGCTGGCGCCTCGCCAGGCATCTCCGTTGGCGACGAACACGGTGCCGAACTGATCGGAGCTGTCGCGAATCGCCGGGTGCCAGTTGCCGCTCTCGTTGCCGCCGTAGACCACCGCGAATTGATCACGCGCGGCATTTTCGATTAGAAACGGAGACCAGNNCCTGGCTTACCTGAACGGGGCTGCCACCGTTGGAATAGTCGATCCCTCCCGCGCCGTGCGCGGTCGCAAGATGAAGTATTTGGCGCGCGTCGACGATCGCGTCTCCCATATAGATATTGTCGTCTTGCGTCTGCGTGAGCAGGGTGGGCGCGGCAAAATCATCGGCCGAGGTGCGCTCGGCAATGTTGTAGAAATCGGGACTGGCTTCAGTCGACTCGTAGAGCAGCTGGAGAGCGCCCGACGCGGAAGGAATGAGCTGGAACGAGCCGATCTGAGGTGTGTCAGTTTCGAATGCGGTCATTGGAATCGGCGCTTCGTTCTCGCCGAAAATTTTGGAGACGATGTTCAGCCGATCGCAACCATGCTCGGCGCAGTAGTCGTTCGAGAGATAGGTCGCCCAAATCCGGCCCGCGCCATCGGTCGAAAAAGTGACGTGACCCTCCATCGATTCGGTGATGGTCTGGGGCTGCCACCCCGCCGATTCGACATAGGCGTTTAGGCCAGCGCGCGAGTTGTCGTCGCTGATGGAGAAGATCGTTTGGTGCCCGGCCGCGTCCACTACCAGCGCCGGATATTGCTGTGTGCCGATATATGATTGCGAGCTGACGTAGGTCGGTGCGGTGAATTGGTCGAGTGAGTTGCGGTAGGTGAGCATATTGTTCGACTTGATCGGCATGGCCTCGTTCGAGATGTACGCAAGATGAATCACGTCTGACGAATCGAGAAACAGCGCCGGGCGCAGCTCGTCCCCCGGATAGCCGACCACGCTGCAGCTGCCGGCAATGGGCGTCGCCCCTGTGAAATCGAAATGGGTCGCGCCAGTGGCGAAATAGTATTGCCAAGAGTCGGAGCATTGGCTGCTCGTCGAGTGCCACATTCCGTCCGAGTAGTAGAACACGTAGGGCGTGCCGTCGGATTTGACTAGAAATGAGGGCGAAGAGGAGACACCAAAACGAGCGATCGATGCGAAGTCGTCGTTGCTGTTCGCGTAGCGCGCGTTGTCGACGTTGTAGCTGGCCGAACAGCTGCCGTGCGTCGCCAGCGTCCAGAAAAGATGCTGGGCGTCCTGACCACCACCTTGACCGCCAGCTTGACCACCAGCTGGAATGGAAAGCTGCGGCTCACTTGCATCACATGGCAAGTCGGTGCCGACGTCTCGGCGCGAGGCGAAACTGTCCGACGAAGTGCGCAGCGAGATCGTTCGAAAGTCGCAGCTCTGTTGGTCGCAGTATTCTCTCGACTCGTAGGCGATCGCGATCGATCCGTCGGAGTGGAGGGCCATCGAAGGCGCCTTGGCATCCGCCGTGGCGTCGGTGAGATCGCGTCTGGCGCTGAAGCCGACGTCAGTGGCGCCTTTGGTTCGCAGCGCGATGTTCCAAGTGGTGGCGCTCTGCTCTTTGGAGGCATAGGCGACCCAGATCGTTCCATCGGAAGCGACGGCCATGGTCGGAGTCACCGACGACGCCATCGTGTTCTGCGTGAGATCGACGCGGGAATGATAGTGATCGGCAGAGCTGCGGTAGGCCAGGTTGGTGACGCCGCAATCGTGAGCGGAACAGAATTCATCGGAGGCGTAGACGACGTGCACTACGTTGTCGCTTCCGATGCGGACGACCGGCTGCTCGACCAGCGAAGCGTTGCGGTAGCGGATCGAAAAGGGCATCTGCGCGGTCGGTCCGCCTTGGCCGCCCAGTTTGCCGAGTGACACGTTCCAGTTGCAGGCAGAAAGTGACAAAAGCAGGCCCAGCGTCGCCCTCATCGAATCGCCTCCCGTGCCATCGCGGCAAACCGTCCCGATGGAAATCGCGCGAGATACCGATGCGCAAAAGTGCCCGCGCGCGGATCGTTCATCACGGCCGAAGACTCGATCGAAAGCGCCAGCGCTTCTTCTAGAATTGCGCCATCGGGGAAACGTGCCAAATATTCGTTGAGAAGCTGAGCTGCGCGCCGTGGTGAATTGTCGACTCGAAGTGCGCGGGCCGCCTCATGTACGAGCCGAGTCTCTTCCGCGCTGGGCGCTGCCAAAACGGGAGCCTCTTTTGTAACGGTCGGCGAATCTGCCGGCGCGATCGCCAATGACGTCGACGGTGCAGTGGCAGGTGCCTCGACCAGAGGTGCTGTCGTCGCCGGCGGAAGGTCGTGGGGCGCATCAATTCGCGAAGGATTGAGCGAGTGAACGATCGCCGATCGTTTGATCGGTCGCGGAATCGAAACCGGCGCTTCCGGCGGAGATTCCAAGGGCAGCGGAGCGGCCACTGCGGTCGGCGCCGCATTTTGAACCGACGGAACATGGACGGTGGGCGGTCGAGCCTTCTCCGATGACACCCGAGAAAAAACTTTCTCTCGAAGCGGTCCGAGCATGGCGAATGCCGTGGATACGATGATCAATGACGCCGCCACCGTTGCGAATTTAAAAAGCCGACTCGGTCGGCCCGTCGGTGCCTCTTCCAAGCTCGCCAAGACTCGAACGCGCGCGCTTACGTCGACGCGCGTCGGCGCGGTCTTCCTGCACAGCTCCGACAAACGTGCGAGCGCCGGATCCGACGAGGCTGCTTCGTCTTTCAGTCGACCTGTCATCGGCTCGTCCCCTTCTGCGCTCGCTCGATTTTCTTTCGCAAGCTCTGTCTGGCGCGATGAAGCCGCATCCACACGGTGGTCTCGGGCACCTCGAGCGTCTCGGCGATCTCTTTGGTCGGACGCTCTTCGATTTCGAACAGCCAGAAGACCACCCGCTGATCGCGATCGATGCTGGCGAGCAGCTTTTCGAGCTCGGCCTCGGACTCGCGCCGTTCGTAGGCCGCTTGCGGAGTCGCGTCGTCAGATGCAACGCGCGACAGCGTCTCCTCCGGCGCGCGCGCGATCCAGTGACGAAACCACACCCGACGCCGGTGATCGCTCGCGGTTCGCTGCGCGATCCGATAGAGCCAGCCGTCGAGATTTTTGCCGTCAAAGGTGGTCAGCTTTCGCTGCACCACCAGGAAGACCTCTTGCGCCAGATCTTCCAGCTCACTCATGGGCACGCCCAGCGCCCGCAACCAAGTCGTCACCGCCGTAAATCGATCTCGATAGACCGTGGAAAAATCGAGCTCGCGCACTCCAAAGCCAATCTGTGCGTGCGACAGCATCACCTGATGTGGAATGGGCGGCTTCATTTCAAATCATTCTTATTTCTTCAGACGAAACAGCACCCCAAGCGCGAGCTCCGTCCAAAACCGTGGTGTTTCACCAACTTGTCCGACGGGCTGAATGTCGAGCGTATAGGTATGAAATGCAACATCGATCGACACGGCGAAGGTGACGGCGAACCAATCGCGGAGCCACCACCGCACCTCCGGCCGAAGGCGCACGCCGCTCTCGAGCTTGGGCGCTGTATCCTGCGAGGACAGTCCCGATCTATAGAGTACGAGGGGTGTGAGAAGCAGGCCGAGCTCTCCGCCGACTTCAAATGCGCGATGGCGATAGCTGGAATAGACGCCGAGATCGATCGGAGCTCGCACCAGTGAGGAGCGATGGTCCTCGAACGTGAGGTGCGCAGGCGCAAGTCCGCTCAATCCCACCGTGGCGCCGATCCATTTTCCGCCCACATTGAGACGCAGACCGCCGCCACCGGTGGTGGGTAGATTCGACGCTGCGGGCGCCAGATCTAAAAATCCTACCGCAGCCAGATCGACGATTACTCCGCCCGTCTTTCGCTTCGGCAAAGAGGGTGGCATGAGCATGAGCTCGGCGATCACCGCCGCCGCATCCGCACGCGCATCGCATCCGCGCGCGGGATCTTCCAGCGTCCGATCGACCTGGCCCACCACGACGCGGTAACGATCTCCTTGATCGTCGACGCGCACTCCGATGGAGTCGGGACCGCCGTCCATCTGCCACTTGGGCAGCAGTTGATGCAGCGCGCGCGTGACCTGCTCGAGATTCGGGCAGCCGTCGGCGGAAACCGCCAGCGGACGATGGGCCAGCGCGATCGATGGTACGGCGCATAAAAGCGCCCCCATGCAAAGCGATCGCATTTCCCGATTTCGAGCTAGAAGATGGTGGTGGAGGGACCGGTCGAGCCGTTTAGGCTCCACTGGAAGTTGTCGATCAACGCGGCCGAGTCGAGGATGCCGTCGCCCTCGTCGAAGATGATGAAGTGCAGCACGAACTCTTCGCCCGGCGTGACCGGCGCGGTGGTTTGCAACCAGCCGGTCGAACCGCCCTGTTCGTTGTCGCCGTAACCGGTCTCGGCGATTTGGCTGACTGGCTTGGTGCAGTTTTGCGTGTGCGCGTTGCCCGCCGAATTTTTGCAGACGCTGAAGAAGCCGTTGTTGACCGTGACCGGGTTCTTCATCATGTCGAACGAGATGTTGGTGCGCGTGGCGTACTCGTTGGCCGATTCCATTTCGACCAAGAACTCATCGTTGAACTCGGTGCACACGAACTCAGGATATTCCGCCGAGAAAAACTGAAACTGAAATGAGAAGCTCTTGGCGTTGGTGGGCGCCTTCATCTTGAGCACGAACTCGGTGTAGTCGTGCACTTCGGTCGGCTGCTTGCTACCACAGTCGGCGGCGGCCACCAGCTTCGGCTCCGGATTAACATACATGTTGCTGAAGTCGGTTCCCTCCTCCGGATCGGAGAAGTTGGGGCTGTTCTTATCGGCGGCGATGCCGTTCGAGAGCAGGATCATCGTCTTGCCCTGCTGCGTCGGGAGAATTCCGAACTTGGGCAGAATTGCGCGCGCCTTGACGTTCGAGGGACCGGTGAAGCTCGCGGACTCGACGAAGTCGCACAGGCCGAGCGCTTGCGCCAGGCTGGGGCCATCGGTCTTTCCGACTAGCGTTCCGTCGTCGCAGGCGGTCGAATCTTCATCGACAACGCCGTTACAGTTGTCGTCGATCTTGTTGCCGGCGACTTCGGCCGCGCCTGGGTTCACCAGCGGATCGGAGTCGTTGCAGTCGCCCTGCGCATAGCTGTAGCCGTCGGCATCGTTGTCGGCATTCACATCGCCGGGCACCGACGGAAGCGGATTGCTCCCTTCGAGGGACATGTCGGGCGAGCCCGCCACGCCGTTGCGACCCGCAGGACCGCAAGCAGCAGAGACCATCACGAGAGAGAACATCCAGGATGAAAGCGCGCGCATTCCGTCTCCGATTAAAAAAAGGGCTCGAGTGACCCCAGTGAACGAACGGGAACATGCACCAAACTGACGGCCTCAGTCAATAAGAATCTCCGCAACTACGGATGGTTACGCTGTAAGCATTGTATGATTCACAACGTTTTGGCACTCCTCGGCGGCGGCCGCCAAACCGCCTTCGGCCGCTCTCCGCTGGAGACTTCTGATACCATCTACGGCCTTAAGGCAGCGGAGTGCCCATGACAGCGAGCGATCCCCTTCACAATCCCCTCCGTCAGGGCCTAAACGACGGACGAATTCCCCAGCCCTGCACGATGGTTATTTTCGGTGCATCGGGAGATCTCACCAAACGCAAACTCTTGCCAGCGCTCTATTCGCTGGCGCGCGATCGCATGCTTCCGTCGCAGTTCAACGTGGTGGGCGTGGCCCGT
This sequence comes from Myxococcales bacterium, assembly GCA_003153195.1. Taxonomy (GTDB): domain Bacteria; phylum Myxococcota_A; class Polyangia; order Palsa-1104; family Palsa-1104; genus PALSA-1153. The sequence continues at coordinate 6,415 of PLXG01000094.1, read as the reverse complement.
CGTCCCATCGGAGACGCAGCCTTTCGCACCTCCATGCGTGAATCGTGCGACAAGTTCGCGCGCCGCCGTCCCGTCGACGATGCGCTCTGGTCGACCTTTTCCGAAGGGCTATTTTACTGCGACGGCACCTTCGAAAATCTGGCCACCTACGAAAAGCTCAAGCTTCAGTTGGACGAGCTGGAGAAAACGCGCCCCACCGGCGGCAATCGCGTCTTCTATCTCTCGACGCCGCCCGCCGAATATCCCACCATCGTCACCATGCTCGGCAAGGCCGGGCTCATCAATCGCGAAAAAGACGGCCCGTCGACGCGGGTGATCATCGAAAAGCCGTTCGGCCACGATCTGGCCAGCGCACGCGAGCTCAATGAGACCGTGCACTCGGTGATGCGCGAAGATCAGGCGTTCCGCATCGATCACTATCTCGGCAAAGAGACGGTGCAGAACATCTTGGTGTTCCGCTTTGCCAACGGAATTTGGGAGCCGCTGTGGAATTCGAAGTATGTCGATCACGTGCAGCTCACCGTCGCTGAAGCGATCGGCGTCGAGGGGCGCGGCGGCTATTTTGAAGGCTCGGGGATTCTGCGCGACATGGTGCAGAATCACATGTTTCAGTTTCTCTGCATGATGGCGATGGAAGCCCCGGTGGCGTTCGAAGCCGATGCGGTGCGCGACGAGAAATTGAAGGTGCTGCGTTCGTTGCGCCCGCTGCCGGAAGATCCCAAGGAGCTTTCGCGTTACGTGGTGCGCGGACAGTATGGTCCCGGCTCCGTCGGTGGCGAAGAGCGCATTGGCTACCGGCAGGAGCAGGGCGTGGCGCCGGAATCGAAGGTCGAAACCTACGTCGGCATCAAGCTGCACATCGACAATTGGCGCTGGGGCGGCGTGCCGTTCTATCTGCGCGCGGCCAAATCGCTGCCCAAACGCGTCACCGAAATCGCGATCCATTTTAAAAAGGCGCCGCACGCGATCTTTCCGCAGTCGGATAACCGCTTGGGGAAAGAGCCCAACGTGCTCTCCATTCGCATTCAGCCCGACGAGGGAATCTCGCTCAAGTTCTTCTCCAAGGTTCCGGGTCCGACCACCGATCTCATGCCGGTGCCGATGGAGTTCCGTTACGGCACTGCGTTTGGCGCGGAGCCGCCGGAAGCCTACGAGCGACTCATTCTCGACTGCATGCTCGGCGACGGAACGCTGTTCACGCGCGCCGACGAAGTGGAAGCGTCGTGGACCTGGATCGATCGCATCGAGAGAGCGTGGGCTAAAGCACCGGCGCCGAAATTTCCCAACTATTCCGGGGGAACCTGGGGACCGTCCGAAGCTGATGAGCTGATCGAAAGAGACGGACGCACCTGGAGACGGCCGTGACCTCAGGCGAAACTTCGAACGACGACGACGAGCTGAAGACGTTCGAGAGCGGCGGATCGATTGAAGTTCCGGTGTCGCAGATCGAAAGCTCGCTGCAGAAGCTGTGGCGTAAGGCGGCCGGTGTCGCCGGTTCGCCGTCGGCGGTGACGCGTGCCTGTCTGTGGAATCTGGTGGTGCGCGTGAGCCCCGAGCTCGATTTTGCCGGCGCGAAGAAATTGGTCGACGAAGTTGCGGCGCAAATTCCGGCGCGAGTGATCGTGCTGCGGCCGAGCGAAGGCGCTGCCGATGGATCGAACAAGATTCGCGCGTGGGTCGAAGCCAATTGGCGTGGAAAAGGTGGCGGACAACGTCCGAGTGGATCCGATGAAGTCACGCTCATGGCCGAAGGTTCGGCCCGAGATCGTTTGCCATCGCTGGTGCGATCGCTCATCACGCCCGATGCGCCGAGCGCAATGTTGTGGATGGGAAAACCGGAAGAGGGTGCGCCGGCACGCGCGCTGGTGCGCGAAATCGATCGTTTGATCGTCGACACGCGAAAGCTGAGCGCGGAGTCGGACATGATCTCCATTCATGATCTCTCGCGCGGAAATGATGGACTGGAGTTGGCCGATCTGGCGTGGATCGGATTCTCGCCGCTTCGTGGGCTCACCGCGTCGCTGTTCGATTCCATTCGCGCGCCTGGATCGACAGATCTGATCTCCGATCCTGGCGACCTGGAGAAGATCGAGCGGGTGGAAGTGATCTCGGGCGTGCGCGGCAATCAGGCTCGGTCACTGCTCTTTCTCGGATGGTTGTCGGACTGCCTCGGTTGGAGCAATTTCGCCCGCGCCACGTCGGTGGACGGCACTCGTGTGTGGACCGCGAAAAAGCCGTCAGGCGACTCGGTGAAGCTCGAGATTCGCACCCTCGGTGCCGCCGGAGCGCATCAGCACGGCGTGGTTGGCCTGACGCTCGAAGCGGGCGACAAGCGTTGGTCACTCGAACGCGACGCGCGCAAGATCACCGTTCACGGAAGTGGACTGCCGCCGCGCGTGCAACCTTCGCGCAGCCACTCCGACGTCGACTTGGTGGTGGCGGCGTTGGGTGGACGCGGACGCGATCCACTCTATCGACAAGCGCTCGCGAAAGCGGTCGAGCTGATCGGAAGCTGACAAAAATGGAGATTTCACATCGCGTCTTTGCAACCCCCGCGGAAGTTGCGCGCGCCGCCGCGGAAGAGTGGGTGCGTGCGTCGGCGGAAGCAATCGCCGCGCGTGGGAAATTCATCGTCGCGCTCTCCGGTGGATCGACGCCGAAAACGCTCTACACGCTGCTTGCATCGAATGAGTGGCGCGACCGCGTCGATTGGAAAAAGGTGGAAGTGCTTTTCGGCGACGAACGCTGCGTTCCGCCCGAGCACGCTGATTCGAATTTTCGCATGGCCAATGAAGCGCTGCTGTCGCATGTGCCGGCGCGGGTGCATCGCATCGAAGGCGAGCTTGCACCCGAGGAAGCTGCGCGACGCTACGAGCCGCTGGTGCGGTCGCTCTCGCCAATCGATCTGGTTCTCTTGGGGATGGGCGCCGATGGCCATACCGCGTCTCTTTTTCCCGGCACGCCGGCGGTGCTCGAGCAGACCCATCTGGTCACGCCGGTGTTCGTGGAGAAGCTGAACGCCTGGCGGATCTCGCTCACGCTTCCGGTCATCAATGCCGCGCGCGAAATCCTGCCGCTGGTGACTGGCGCCGAAAAGGCCGACAAAGTACGCGCCGTGCTCGACGCAGATTCAAAAGAGATGTTTCCCATTCGATTGGTGGTCCCGCAATCCGGGCGAATGCTCTGGCTGCTCGATTCCGCCGCCGCGCAAAAAACTCAAAAAATTTCTTAACCGCGGCCATTTACCTGTAGTCTGAGGACAGGAGAGACCCATGCCAGGCAGAAGCAAACGAAAAACGAAACAGCGCTCCAAGGCCCATCAGACACATTTGAAGAAAGAGCGTCGTCGCCGAATTCGCTCGCGCAAAAAAGTGGGCTACGGCGGACGTCTTCGTCGCAAGAAGACGGCGAACAAAAAGAAGAAGTAGCTCGCGCGTGGTGTGAAGAGCTCGCTACGGGGTGGTGAAGCCGCCGGGCGACGAGGTCATCACCAGGGTTCCCGACGAGTCCGCGAAGTAGATGGTCGCGGTCGAATAGCGTCCGTCGATCTCACCATAAAGATAGATCGGCTCCGAGTTGGCGAGAAAGTCGACGCCGTCGAGATTTGCGCCCGGCACCGAATCAAAGTCGATCTGATTGGATTGCGTGAGCTGCGCCGATGCGGCGCCGTACGCGACCACCTGCGAAAATCCCCCGTCATTGGTGATCGATCCGGAGAATTCGGCGGCGCTGTTCTGGGTGTCGGTCCAAACGATGCGATAACTGCCGCCGGTGTTGGTGGTGATCAAATAACCAAACGTATCGGCAGGAAGCGGAATGGAGGCGCCTTCATCGACATGAAAAATAGTCTGCGGCGTGGTCACGTTTTCGCCATCGCCCGGATGGAGCGGCGGACACCCAGCGGTGAATCCCACAATCGCCAAAAGAACCATCAGGCGCAGTGTGCCTTCGCGCATGCCGCGCGCCACCAAGCTGAGCTTCTCCACCGATTTTCTTCCCAATCCCATGAGCGATCGCATGCGGCCCGGCAAACTCGGCTCGTTGACCTTGCCTTGCAGCACCGTTGAAGTCGAAATGCCGACCACGTGAATGTACTCGCGCATGAAGGCCACCAGGCGACTCTGCGCACCGGACAAAAGCGCCATCGATCGCGCGCGGCGGCCGGCCGATCCATTCCAGTAACAGAACATTCCTTCGCGCACCGCGCGGGCGCCGTCGTCATTGCCGCGGAACACTTCGTAGAGCGCGTCGGCCAAAATTTCGCGCGCGCGTACGAAGGCGTAGCGATCGCTCTGATAACGGGAGAGCGCCGCGTCGACTTGACCGCGCGCGCGCAAATCCGCACCTTCGAGACCGGTCGACAATAACTGCGTATCGTTGAGCGCGATGGTCATTCCGGTGGCGGTGATCGGATGCGAGCACCCGGCCGAATCTCCGACCAGCGCCAGGCCCGGCACCACGCATTCGTCGGTCTGAATGCTGTAGTTGGCGGCCATCTCGATTTCGCCGCGATCGAGGGCGCGCTCGAGTGGCGCGCGCGTTCCCTCGGGTACGTGGGGAAGATAATGTTGGCGAAGCTGCGCGATCACCGCCTCAGTGCCGCGATCCATGTCCGACGGCAAATCGATGCAGGTTCGGCAGTCGACCGGCTGACCGGCCACGCCTTTGCGAATCGGATAGACCAAAATGGGTCCCCACGCGCCGAGGAAAATATGGCCGTAGTCGGGGTGTGGAAGGGTGGTCTGCTCCAGCAGCGCTGCGGCGGTGAACGAAAGTAGACGCGCGCGTTCGTGCAGTTCGGTGAGCGCGCGAATCTTCGAATGTCTGCCATCGCACGCGATCACCAGCGGCGCCGAGATGGTGCCGCTCTGGGTGCGCACGCCGACCACGCGCTCTTGATCGCGCAGAAGGTCGACCACACGTTCGCCGAGACGAAGCTCGATGCCGGGTTTCTTGAGCATTTCGGTGCGCATGGTGCCGACCAGATCGTGGTGATCGATGGCGAAACCAAACGGACGCGAATCGGGGATCTCTTCGTAGTTGAGAAGGGTGGCGGTTCGGCCCACGCCCGGCACGCAGGCGAAGCCGCGCACATCGGCGCCGCCGGCTCGCTGCAGATGCTCCAGAAAGCCGCGCTTTTCGAGGATCGCGACGCCGCTTGGGTGAATGAGCTCGCCGTTGAAGCGCGGGTTTTTTCCTTTTCGTGCTTCGAGTACGATGATGCGTCGTCGACCATCGGCGAGCGCGGTGGCCATCGCACAGCCCGATAGCCCGCCACCCACGATGACGATGTCGGCGCGGTCGGTCAGTTGAGCGGTGGTTTCAGATTTTTGCAATCGGGCCTCTCTCTCGATTGGCTGCACGCTACCATTGGGCGCGGACCCTCGCAACAAGCGTAATCGCTCAAATCTATTCAGGAAACGTGCGATTTCGCACGGGACTAGGGCAGCAGTCAGTTCCGAGGGGAACCGTCCATGCCTGCGAAATATTCTCGAAATTGACCGCTCTACTTGCGATGATGACAGCGCATGGATGGCCGATTCATCGATCTTCCCTTCGACTATCAGGTCGCGCTCGCGTATCAGCACCTCGAGCAGCTTCGGCAATTGAACGGCGGTTACATCGCGTCGCCCTACTCGGGCGAGGCCGGCTACGATCGCTATGACGTCTACTGGCTGCGCGACATCATGTACGCGACCTACGCCAACGAGTACCTCGGTTTGTATGAAAAAGTGAAACAGTCATACGGCGTAGTGCTCACCGTATTCGAAAAATTTCACCATAAGATCATTCGCGGCGTGCGCAAGAAGCCAGACCTGCAGCGTGCGAAGGGCGCGGTCATTCACGCGCGCGTGCATCCCACCACGCTCGAGGAGATCACCGACGATTGGGGACATCATCAGCTCGACATTTTCGGCCTGTTCTTGTTCAAGACTGGCGATCTGACGAAGCAGGGCTTCGCGGTGATTCGCGGCAGCGAGCACGTGCAGGTGGTGAAGGATATTTTGTCGTATTTGTGGACGGCGCGCTGGGACGCAGAGCCGGATTTCGGCATGTGGGAAGAGGGGCCCGAGCGCCATTCCTCGTCGGTGGGCGCGGTGCTGGCCGGACTCACCATGTGGCACGACCACGGCTACTACAATTACAAGTATCGCAACAACGTCGACATCTCGCAGATCATCCCGGTGTCGGAGCGGTTCCTGGAAGACGGCGCCGAGGCACTGGCGAAGCTGCTTCCGCGGGAGAGCGCGTCTCGGCCGTATGATCTTTCGCAGCTCTCGCTCATGTGGCCGTACAACATATTGAAAGATCAGACCGCGCTTCAGGAGGAGATTCTCGGCAACATCGAGCAGCATCTGCTCCGAGGCTACGGAGTGGTGCGCTATCCGGGCGATCGCTATTTCAATGGCAATCG
>PLXG01000309.1 GCA_003153195.1 Myxococcales bacterium | reverse complement strand
ACTGTTGCTAATCGGAATGCTGAGCCTTTTGGCTCGACTGATCCAGCGCCGACAAAAGTGGACGTGACCGAGCCCACCACTCACGCAGCGAGCACTCCCAAGATGGAGGTGCGTAAACTGAACGCGTGGTTCGGCGACGGCAAAGTACACGCGCTGAAAAATATTTCGCTGTCTGTNNTCGGTCCGTCGGGCTGCGGTAAATCGACCTTCGTCCGCTGCATCAACCGAATGCACGAGCTCACGCCCGGCGCGCGCTCCGAAGGCGTCATCATGCTCGATGGCGAAGACGTCTATTCCGGCCGCATCAACCCCGTCTATCTGCGACGTCGCGTCGGCATGGTGTTTCAGCGCCCGAATGTCTTTCCGGCCATGACCATTCGGCAGAATGTGATCTCGGGATTGCAGCTCAACGGCGTGCGCGCTGACTATGACGCCGTGGTCGAACGAACGCTCAAGCAAACTGCGCTATGGAACGAAGTGAAAGATCGGCTAAACGGCAGCGCGGTCAGCCTTTCTGGCGGACAACAACAGCGCCTCTGCATCGCGCGCGCGCTGGCGGTAGAGCCCGAAGTGCTGCTCATGGACGAGCCGGCCTCGGCGCTCGATCCGATCGCCACGGCCAAGATCGAGGAGTTGATCGATGAGCTCAAAGAGACCTATACGATCGTAATCGTTACACATAACATGCAACAGGCGATCCGCGTCTCCGACTACACCGCGTTCTTTTACATGGGCGATCTGATCGAGCACGGCACCACCAAGCAGATCTTCACTCGACCGGAGCAAAAGCAGACCGAAGATTACGTCACCGGAAAATTCGGTTAGGATAGAAAGCGAGAGCGAGTTGGAGAAAGAGCACACAAGTCGCGAGTTCGAACGCGAGCTGAAGGCGCTCCGCGAGCGCCTGTTGGCGATGGGCGGTCGCGCTGAACAGCAACTGTCGCGCGCGCTCGAATCGATCGTCGAGCGCAACGACACTACCGCGCAGCGCGTGATTCAGGACGATACCAAGATCGATCAAGACGAAATCGACATCGACGAGATCGCATTTTTGATCTTGGCGCGTCGACAACCGGTCGCCTCCGATCTGCGCTTTGTCATGCTCGCGCTCAAGGTGGTCGCCGACTTGGAGCGCATCGGCGACTTGGCGGTCAATATCGCCAAGCGCGCACGCGACCTCAATCGCTTTCAGCCGCTGCCACTCGATCGCATGCAGCTTCTGGCCAAGAAAGTTCTCGGCGCGCTCACCGGCGCGCTCGACGCGTTCACGCAAGCCGACGCGGTCAAAGCCGAGCAGGTTATCGCCGACGACGTCGAGATCGATTCGCTCAACATGCACCTCATCGCCGACATGATCTCCGCCGGCGCCGAAAACGCGCAAGAGATCGCCCGTCTCTTGGCCGTCTCGTCGGTCTCGCGCTACCTAGAGCGCATCGGCGACCACGCCACCAACATTTGTGAGATGGTGATCTACTTCGTACGCGGCCGCGATGTCCGCCATCACCTGACGCCGCATCCGCGCCCGACGAGAATGCCGTAATCAGCAACTGCGCGCTCGTTGGGACGAGCAGGTTCGGTCCGCACACTTCTCGCCGCGGTGCCCGCATCGCGATTCCCGCATAGTGCATTGGAATTTTTGTGATGACACCAAAAGGCGGTGCGAAACGGCCTCGGCGACGAGCTCAGCTCTAAACTGGCGGACGGCGTTGGCCAGCATTCGTGCGCATCTGTTTGTCGATTGAGGAGTCCCCGCCCACAAGTTTGACCCCGACGCCTTCGACGTTCTTCGGCGTTGAGTTTTCTGAATCCAAATCCGAAATCAAACGGCGCGGAACGCCTCAGGCGCACCGGCCCTTCAGGGACTGCGCCGGTGGCGACCGCACGTACTTGGCTCATCACCGCCGGTTGGCGCCGTTACGGACTGATTGAATTGGACGAATTGCCGTCGTGAAGTGGGGCCGGCGCTCACGTCAGCACGTACTTGATCGAGAGGAACCGGCTGGAATTCCCGCCGCCAGCTCGGCGCGAATGAAGAGCAGAGTGACAAGGTCACCGGATTGCGGGTCGTGTGGCCGCGGCCGTTTCACAGAAATCGTCGCGTTTTTGCTGTCCCGTCACAGTGGACAAACCCGCCTGTTGCCTGGCTCCTTTACAAGTGAGGCGTGGAGCTTCAGACGCTGGCGCATCTTTCGGACCTTCACCTCGGCCGTTCGCCGGAGAGTGATCGCGCCGCTAGCGAGATAGCGATCAGTCTTTTGCGCGGCGGCATCGATCATGTGGTGGTAACCGGCGACATCACGCACCGCGGACGAGAAATCGAGCATCAGCGTTTTCTCGAACTCTTCTCGCCACTGCTCCAGCAAGGCCGACTCACCGTCGTTCCCGGCAATCACGATCGAATGGGCGACGACATTGGCCCTCGCATCATGTCCGAGCGTGTCCAGGTTCATTCGGCGCGCGGGCTTCATCTCATCGGCATCGACTCCACGGGCCCGCATAATCGATTCTTGTTGGCGGCGCATGGCGAGATCTGCGAACGTGTTTTGTCTGACATCGAGCAGGCACTTGCAACCGCGCCGGCAGGCCATCTGGTGGCGATTCTGCTACATCACCATCCCATCCCGCTCCCCGCCGAAGGTCTACATGAAAAAATCTCTGAATCCTTCGGTTGGCCCTACGCTGCCGAGCTCCGTCTAGGCGCTTCGCTCATAGAGCACTCACTCGGCCGCTGCGATCTGATCCTGCATGGACATCGCCACGTGCCGAGTGCGCTGCGACTGCAGGCCGATCTTCGCTCACTGCAAATCTTCAACGCCGGCTCGACCTCAGCGCTGCGCAGCTGCCGCGTGTTCACGCATCGTGCCGGAAAGCTCTTCGCCGAACCGTATTGGTTCGAGATTCATTCACGAGACAAGCGAGTCGCCGATCGAAGCCACGCTGCAACCGGAACGGAGGGATGATTATGTTGACCGCGTTCATCACCGCACTCTTCTTAGTCGGCGCCGGCGTTGGCCTGGTGCTCTGTCTGGTACAGTGGATTTCCCTCAGCCGCCACACGCACGTCACGCCGCCGCGCCCCACCGAATTTCCGGGGATCTCGATCCTCAAGCCGCTCTGCGGGATCGATGATGATCTCGAGCGCAACATCGCGAAGTTCGCCACCCTGTCCTATCCCGATTACGAGCTCCTTCTCGGAGTGAGAGACGAACACGATCTCGCCTATCCCATCGCCTGCGAAGCTGCGCTTCTGTGGCCAACGCGCGTTCGCGTGCTCGTTCAACACGGTGAGCCAGGATGCAATCCCAAGGTCAATCAGCTGATCACACTCGCCCGCGCCGCCCGCCATCCGATCGTGGTGGTGAGCGATTCCAACGTGCGCGCGCCGAGCGGTTACTTGGAAGAGATCGCCGCGCATTTTCAAGATCCCGGTGTGGGATTGGTGACCAGTCCGGTGGTGGGCATCGACGAAGAAACCATCGGCTCGCTGCTCGACGCCATGCATCTCGCCTCCGGTGTCGGCGCCAGCATGATCACCGCAAAACGAGTGGCGGGAAAAGATTTCGTGGTGGGAAAGTCGATGGCACTCAGAGCCAGCGATCTGCGCGCACTCGGTGGATTTCGCGTGGTCGCCGACGTCCTGGCCGAAGACTACGTGCTCGGCCGCATGATCTCGAGCGTGCTCGGCAAGCGCGTGGTCATGGCGCATCTTCCAGTGTTAAACGTGTCGCGAAATCGATCGATTCGATCGTTCGTCGATAGATACCGACGCTGGAACGTCTTACATCGAAAAGGCGTCGGCACCGCACTCTACGCGCTCGAGCTGATTTTGAATCCGGTGCTACTGGCGACGATTGCCTTCGCCATCAGTCGAAAAACTTCGACGCTGCTCGCGCTCGATCTGACCATCGTCGCCCGTGCGCTCTACGACGCGTCCACGGTCACCATTCTCCGCGGTGGCCGAATGCGCCTGTCGCATCTACTCGCCTCTCCGCTCAAGGACATGCTGCTGGGCGTGGCCTGGATTCACGGGCTCTGCTCGAACTACGTCTCATGGCGAGGAAACTCGCTGCGCGTTTTGGCCGGTACGCGACTGGCACCGCTTTTGACGAGCTCCAGCATGCCGCCTCGCTCCGCGCATCCCGCGATCGAATCCTGACTACGAAACGCGACGTTTCTCCTGGAGACGCTGCGAATAGATCTCGACGGTCGCGCGGGCAATCGCCGGCCAGTCGAATTTCTGTGAACGCTCCTTGGCCCACACCCGCGCACGGGCCAGCTCACCACGATCGTCGAGGAGAGAGATCGCACGACGTCCCATCTCAAAAGCGTCTCCGCGTTTCACTAGATAGGCCGGACTCAGCATCATCGGTGGTCCGGGAACGTCGTAGGCGAGCACGGGCACCCCCGCCGCCAGCATCTCGAGGACGCCCAAACCAAAGCCTTCCAAGTGAGAGGGAAAAAGACCGATCGCGCAGTCGGCGAGAAGAGCGGGCAACTGGTCGGCAGCAAATGAAGGAATGACCTCGACGCGATCGCGGAGCGCGCGGGGAAAATAGTCGAGCACCCGAGATCTCGCGCGACCAGTGCCGAGCAGTCGCAGGCTGGCGTTCGGGACTGCGTCGCAAATCTGCTCGAGCAGCAGCGGCAGATCGACCTCGCCCTTACGATGATCGAACGTTCCGATGAACACGATGCGCGAATCCGAAGGCGGCGCGATTGCAATCGCATCGAAGCGCGCGCGCCGTTTGCGATCGATTCCAAGTGGAAGGACCACGATCTTCGCCGGCGAAACTCCGCGCGCGATGAGCAGAGTGCGGTCGGCGTCATTGTTGACGTTAATTAGGTCGGCGGCAGCCATCGTTCGCTCGGTTCGCGAAACCGTATCCTTGAGCCGCGCCCGATTGCCCAACCACCTCATCAGCGTCGCGAGCTTGCTGCGTAACGGCCGCGGCCACGGCAGTCGAATCGATTGAAAGTGAAGGTGAAGCAGCGCCGAACGCGCCACGAACAGTGTCCGCGGATGAAATCGCGCCACCGGCTCCGGCAAATGGACCGCCGGGTAGTCGACCACGTCGTACTCGCCGCCGTGCTTTTCCAGATGGAGAGCGAGAACGCGCGCGAAATTCTTCCCATCGCTGACTCCGCCGCGAAGCCGTTCCGGACCGAAAATCTCGCAGCTCCATCCGAGCGCAGGCAGCTCGTCGGCGAGCTCGACCAGTACCTTGGAGATTCCGAGCTCCCTGACCATGGGCTGGTCGCTGCAGATGAGGATCTTCATGCGCTTGACGATCGCCTATACTGAGATCGGACCCTCACTGTATGCGTGGTCGTCCCGGCTCCGTCAAGTCCGACCACTCACTCGCGGAGCGGAAGTCAGCGAAGCTTGAACATGGTGAGGTAGCGGATAGTGCGCGGTCCGAATTCGATCTCACGATAGATGGGCTTGAGCGACCAGAGATAGATCAGTCCGACCAAGCCGCCCACTGTTGCGATCCACAGGATGTTGATCCGGGTCGGGATCATCCCGACCGCGGCGGCAATGGCTGCGATGGGGACAAAGCGGGTGGCCCAAGGAAAGATCGCCTGCGAAACGATCTCTGCCGGGCGAATTCCGGAAGCCGCGCTGAGAGTCGAAAGCCCAAACGGAATGAGGATGGTCGCTTCGACGAAAATGGTGGCGGATGCCACGCCGACCAGACCCCACAACTTTCCCAGCGTCACCGCTACCACCACGTAGACAAGTCCGCCGACGAGTGAAATCACGCCAATGCGCAGTCGGTTGCCGGTGACAGAGGCGGTAGCCAGCACACCGTGGCTAAAGGAGAGAAAGAGCACGCCGATCGCGATGAGCGCGCTCAGCAGATGCCCGCCGAACAGGGTCGGGCCGAGCCATTTTGAAACCAGCGCTGGATTCACCGCTAGCACGACGATGGCGACTCCGCCGGCGAGGATCAGATGGAGCCGAAGGATCGTCATCACGATCGCCTTCACTCGTTCGCGCGCCGCCCCGCTGAGCTCGGCCAACCCCACCAGCGTGCTATCGGGAAGCACCCATCCGAACTGCATGCCGGCGAATGCCAGCTTGGCGGTGACGCTCAAGACTGGCACCAGCGCGCGCTGTCCGAGCCACGCCACCACTACGCTGTCGGACGCGAACGAGAGTTGCCACCCGAAGGCGCCCAACCACGCACCGAGACCGCTCGACAAGATCGAGCGCATCTTCGCCCATTCGAAGCCACTCCATTTTTGCAACAGCTCGGGACGTGTCAGACGAATTCGAATCAGACTGGCCGCTGCCTGAATCAGGTAAGGTATCACCGCCGCCAGCGCCAAACCGTACAGCCCGCGTCCCGCGCGAACGAAGCCGATGATGAGCCCGGCGTTCAGAAGAATTTGCACGAGGCCCCAGAATCCAGAGAAGAACACATCCTGAATCCCGGTGATGACCGTCGAAAATACGCGCAGCGGAAATCCGATCGCGGTGAGCAGGGCGAGCGCGCAGAGCGGCCCCAGGAGGATTCCGCGATCCGATGATTCGAGACGGAGTGCGAATGGAAATAGTTTCCAAGACAGCGCGGCGACGATCAGATAGAGAAATCCGGCGCCGGTGCAAAACAGCAGTGCATGCGAGAGCACTTGGCGAATCTCGTCGTCGCTCTTGCGTCCCTCGGCTTCGGCGAACAACCAGGGAAGCACGTTGAAGGTGCCGAGATCGGCCATCGATGCATAGGACAGCAGCGCCGACGCGGCCAGCCAAAGGCCGTAGTTCGATTGACCGATGTGGACCAGCAGAAAGCGCACCAGGTAAAAATTGACCGCAACTCCGAAGGCCTGTTGCAAATAGCCGAAGCCGGCGATGGTCAAAGCCTTACGGCGGCGGCTCATTCGCGGTACGTGTCCTCCCGGCGTCATCTTGTACCAAGTCTCGCGCTTCGTCGAGGCGGCACAGTTTCGTGTTATAGAAAGACGAATGCTCAAGCTCGAGCAGAGCCTCATGCGGGCGTGTCCGCGCGGGCTGAGACTGCCGGTCCGTTTTCTCTACCAGAGAGCGCGGAATCGACTCGAGCCAGAGCTCCTTTACCTCCGCCAGCTGGGCGTTCACGGCGGGCGCGCGATCGACGTCGGCGCCAACGAGGGGATGTACAGCTACGCGCTCTCGCGTCTGTGCGATCGAGTCGAAGCCTTCGAGCCGCAAAGTGCGTGCACCGACGACATCGCGGCCTACAGCGTGAACCACCACAGTAAAATCGCGGTGCATCATGTCGCGCTTTCGAACCAGCAGAGTCGTCGCACGCTGTACATCCCGACCGTGCCGGGTGGCTCGCGAATCTTGACGGGTCTGGCCAGCTTGCAGCCCTTGCCCGGCACCGAGCAGCAGATCGAGGTCGAGACGCGGCGACTCGATGAGTACGATTTTCGCGATGTCCGGTTCATCAAGATCGACGTCGAAGGACACGAGCGCGAAGTGCTAGAGGGCGCGAGAGAGACGATCTTGCGCGAACGTCCCATCCTGCAGCTCGAGATCGAGCAACGTCATCATCAAGATCCGATCGCCCCGATATTCGCGCTGATCGGCTCACTCGGATATGCGTGCAGCTTTCTGCGTCGGGGTCGTCTGGTGTCGCTTTCCGACGCGAGCGTACTCGCACCAGATGAGCGCAATACCGACTATGTTCACAACTTCATCTTCCACCCCTCGGCTGCGCGACAATGACCAAGGTAGCGACGATTTTTGAAAGCGATCGGTCTAGAAGAGACGGTCAGCGCCGAGCGTTAAGAACGAAACCGCATACGCGTGCGCAGATAGAACAGCAGCGCCAGCCCGATGATCAGGAGCGCACTGGTAGGACTTTCCGAATGCGCGAGGTCGCAGCCACAGCCGCCGCCGGTCAGCCTATACTTGTCGCCGCTCCCGCCCACGCTCATATCCAAACCGGATCCGCCCACTCCACCGTCGGTATCGCCGCCGTCGATGGTCATCGCCATGTCTGCAGCGGTTCCACCATCGGTGAGAGTGCTCGACTGCGGCGTACCTAACAGGGTCGGATCGCCAAACAAGATCCAGGTGCGGCGAATGTCTGGATCGGTGATGGTCTTCTTCGCCGCCACCGCCGCCTCGCCAAGCGACATATGCGCTGCGAGGTTGGAGAGGAACTGATAGTTCATGGTGTCCTGCTGATCGGGTTCGGTCAGCGTCGAGGAAGCCCATGCGGCCACTGCGCCTCCGTTCGGTGCTTTGACCAGCGTCTCCGCCAAGCTGTTGGTGTAGACGTCGGCGAAGAACCCGTTCAAACAGTTCATCAGCACGTAGATGGATAGGTTGGTGTTGGTGAGCGAAGTAGCATTGGCGTCGTAGAACAACGACAGCCACTCTTCGACCGATCCATGTCCCAGGTAGTTCACTAGAAACGGGCCGGTGTCGAGCTTGGTCACCAGCGACGCGGTTGCAGTGCTGGAATCGACCTCTCCGCGAAAGAACTGATCGATCGGCATCACTGAAGAGACCGCCCCTTCGCTGGCCACGCTGGGCGCTTCGAAATCGAGATCGTCGGTAGAGTCGTACGCGTCGGCGACGAACAGTCCTCCGTGGCTCATGTCCGGTTGGTAGCCCACGATCTTGCTGACTACCAGATCGGCTTCAGCCGCGGTGCGCACCGAGATACGACCGATCGCCAGGTCGGGCAGATTGTCGTTGTCGAAATCAACAAACCAATCATCCGACACCGTCTCCTGATAGTTGGTGTCGATTAGGCGCGAAGGAACGAAGTCGTACTTGCCGAGGTTGAGATAACCGCGCGGATCGAAGCTGGCGTCACCAACGAACAGGACGAATCGCGGCGCGATGGTCCAGGTCTGGCGAGCGTGGTTGATGAAGTCTTTGACCGCGTTCACCGTCTCGGTGCCATCACCAAACTCATCGTAGACATCGGCCACGTCGACCACTTCTACCGTCCAGCCTTGCGACCGTCTTAGCGCAACCAGCGGCGCCAGGCTGGAGATGAAGCTTGGGTGCGAGATGATGAGCAACTCGGCCGAATGCGGCTGATTCCACGTCGAAGGTTTGTTGAGTGTGAGCGATTCCGGCGGCGCGATCGCGCTCGACGACGCC
>PLXG01000355.1 GCA_003153195.1 Myxococcales bacterium | reverse complement strand
AGCGATCTCGCGCAGAACTCGGGCGGAACCTGTCCTTCGGGCACGGTCAGCGCCGGATTGGCTTCTGCCATCGCCAGCGGAACTGCAACCTTGGTCAAGGCGTCGGGTAGCAACTTCTTCATTTGCCGCGACGCGAACGGACTGTACGCCCTCAGCGCGTATTGCACACACGCAGGCGCGACGCTGCAAAAGCAATCCTCCGAGTTTTATTGTTCGAGGCACGGAGCGACGTTTGATCTAAATGGGCAACATCCGACCAGCCCGGCCTACTCGCCGCTCGAGCATTACGCCGTCTGCGTCGATGGTTCCGGAAATGTCATGGTTGATGTGAACTCGGTCGTAAGCGCCACTACTCGCGCCTAACGGAGCTTTGCGTGAAATCAAGTCGATGGTGTTTTGCTCTTCTCTTCTTCTGTGCAACCCCTGCGATGGCAGAGATCAAAAAGGGAGATCGCGCGGCTGACTTTTCGGTAAAAAGCCTCGCCGGAGAAACCGTCACCCTCTCCGCATTCAAGGGAAAGGTCGTGCTGCTCGACTTTTGGGCTTCGTGGTGTGAGCCCTGCAAGCAGGAGCTGCCGCTACTCGACAAGCTGGCGCCGCGGTTGAAAGAGCAGGGAATTGAGATTCTCACCGTCAACATCGATGATCATCAACAGAACGCCGCCGACTTCATCCGGTCTCACGGACTCAAACTCACCGTCGCGCTCGATGCCAAACAAAGCATTGTTGGCAAATACGAGCCACCCAAGATGCCCTCGTCCTTTGCCATCGATCGGCAAGGCGTGGTTCGCGCGATCAACGCCGGCTTCGAGGTCGGCGACGAAAAAAAGATCGAACAACAGCTGGCCTCAATTGCTTCGAAATAGTGACACGGAAGGAATGATATGAATTCGACGGCGCTTCTCTCGCATGGATATTTCTGGGCGTTCGCGACGGTGTTTCTCGGGGGATTTCTCACCAGCCTCACGCCCTGCGTCTATCCGCTTATTCCGATCACGGTGAGCCTCTTCGGCGGACGTGGAAAAGATGTGAAGCGCTCGCGCGCGATGGCACTTGCCGCGCTGTACGTGGCGGGAATCGGAACGATGTACACGTGCCTCGGCGTATCGTCGGCGCTGGCGGGGCGTGCGTTCGGCACGTTCATGGCCAGCCCGCTCATCATGGTTCCAATCGCGGGACTGTTTCTGGTGATGGCGGCTTCGATGTTTGGTGCGTTCGAGCTCAATCTTCCCTCGAGCGTTCAGACCAAGCTCTCCGCTATGGGTGGAAAAGGATTCGGCGGCGCGTTCACCATGGGTCTGGTCGGAGGAATCATTGCCGCGCCGTGCACTGGACCGGTTTTGGCGTCGGTGTTGGCCTTTGTGGCCACCACTCGCTCGGTGGCGCTGGGCGGCACCTTGCTGTTCACCTACGCGGCCGGAATGGGCGTTCTCTTCTTCGCCATCGCGGCGTTTGCCATCGCGCTGCCGAAGTCGGGCGCGTGGATGGACACGGTGAAGAGCGTGTTTGGAATTGTGATGGTGATCGCGGCGCTCTATTTCTTGCGCAATGTGGTTCGCCCCTTGCGGGAGTACGGCAGTGCATCGCAGCTCTGGCTGATTACCAACTTGGCGATCGCCGCGGTGGGAATTGCGCTCGGCGGCGTCCATCTTTCGTTTCATGCGAGCGCAGCGCAGCGTGTTCGGAAGGCCCTTGGCGTCATGGCTATCGTGGCCGGAACGTTCGGATCGATTGGTTGGATCATGACGCCGAAGATTGCGGAAGCGGCCGGCACGAAACTCGAGTGGGTTCACGGCGACAAGGTGGGCGTCGCACAGGCGCTCGCCGAGCACAAGCCAGCGCTGCTCGATTTCTATGCCGATTGGTGCCTTCCGTGCAAAGAGCTCGAGCTCAAAACCTTCTCGAACTCCGGCGTTGCCAGCGAGCTTCAGCGGTTCAAGTTGGTGAAGGTGGATTGCACCACCGATGATGATGATGCGGTGATCGCGAGCAAGAAGAGATTTGGCGCTGAGACTCTTCCGACACTGGTTCTGCTCGGCCCGGATGGAAAGATCCGTCAGAAGATCGATCACTTCGTGGAGCCCGAAGAACTGCTCGGAGCTCTGAAACAGATTCACTGATCCTGCGATCAATGCGAAAAACGCTTTCGGCTTTGTGCCTCGGATTTCTTGCAGCTTGTTCCTCGGTCGATCCAAACGGCGGACTCGGGACGACGCAGCTGCCGGACCAATTCCTCGACTACAACGAGTATGTTTGCGGCGTTCAGCCGATTCTCATTCGACGATGCTCTTACCTGGGCTGTCACGGCAATCCCGAGCACGCATTCCGTCTCTATTCGACTGGAAAACTTCGACTCGGCGATGTTGCCAATCGCAACGACTTGGATGCGCCGCTCACCAGCGATGAGGTCGAAAAGAACTTCGAGTCCACGTCGGGACTACTCTACGACGCGACCTCGGCTGATCGCGCGCTTCCCAATCTCGACAAGCTACCGCTTTTGTCCAAGCCGCTGGCCGCGCGATTCGGCGGCGCCGAGCATCACGGCATCGGCGTCTTCCCGGTATATCCGAACAAAACACCGACGGTTGATACGGAGTGGGGCGAGCTCGTTGCTTGGGTCGGCGGGGCCAAGCAGTCGACGCCGCCCTCGAGTGATTGCATCAATTTCTTCATGTCGATGGGCCTTACGCCGAGAGGACAGTGATGCGCTTTTCCCTGGTTGCGATTGCGTTATTGATGAGCATGGCGTCGTGCGTCGCGGTCAAACCTTATCAACGAGAGAAGCTCTCGAGCCCGATCATGACCTTTCAGCCCGATCCCTACGAGGACATTCTCGACCTGCACATGCTCGAGGCTCGTGAAGCGGCGTCGGGCGGATACGGATCTGCCGGCGGCGGGTGTGGCTGCAACTAGAACATGCGTCGCCTTCTCGCATTGTGGGTGATCTTTTCGGCGACGAGCGTCCGGGCGGACAATTCGTTCGTCGCCAAGACGCAGGTCTACACCGACAATGATCACACGACGGTGGTTTCGCCGCTGGTAGCGCTCTCACGCGACTCTTGGAAGGGGGGAACTCTGTCTGCAAGTTACGTTGCGGACGTCGTGTCGTCGGCGTCAGTCGACGTGATCTCGAACGCCACCAAACACATGGACGATTTTCGTTCCGAGATCACCGGCGGCATTTCTCAAAAGTGGCGTGCGAGTACGTTTTCGGGTTCGTACATTTACTCCACCGAGCACGACTATTCGTCGCACAACATCAGCCTGGGGTTTGCGCAAGATCTTTTCCAACGCAACACCACTCTGGCGCTCGGGTACTCGCTGTCCTTGAACAGCGTCGGACGCACGGGCGATCAGGCGTTCAATCGGTCACTCACCGTAAACAGCGTCGATGTGAGCTGGACGCAGACGTTCACGCCCACGCTCATCGGTCAACTGAGCTACACGTTTGGCGCGAGTAATGGATATCAAGCCAGCCCGTATCGATTCGTTCGCGTAGAGACACCCGATCTGACCGCCACGGAGTTCAAAGTCCCGGAGACCGATCCGTCGGATCGATATCGCAGCGCGTTCGTGGTCGGGCTCAATAAACACATTTTCAAAAGCTCGTCGATTCAGGGCGACTATCGCTTCTACTTCGATACCTGGGGCGTCGCGGCTCATACTGTCCAGCTGCGCTATTTCGTCACCTTCAAAGACGTCACGTTGCGATTTCGCGAGCGCCTCTACTACCAAGATGGCGCCAGTTTCTTTCGAACGCACTACACGACGGCGGCGCTTCATCCATATCTGACCGCAGATCGCGAGCTCTCGACGTTTTTGTCGAACGTCATCGGCGTCAAAGTTTCGTGGCGACTTCCGTGGGTGCATCGCGCGCTCGCCGTCGAAGCGAAGGTCGACCTGTTTTATTTCGACTATCTCAACTTTGCGCTGCTGTCATCACGCGTGGGCGCCAACACGGAGCTCGGATTGAGCGTGATCTACTGATGCGCCTAGGGATATTCATTGCAGCTTTGACTCTATTGGCAGCGACGGTAAGTGCTGCGCCGCATCGGGTCACGCTGCTCGGAGTAAGCGGCGTCGGCGGCAGCGCCTTTGCGAAAGCGCTCGAGGAATCTCTCAGCGAGTTATATGACTTGGTTCCGGCCGACAGCTACCGTGCGCGCGCAACTGAGCTCGGACGCTCGACCGCGGCGCCCGAGGACGTCCGCGCTGTGTGCGCGGCTATCAGCTCGAACGCTCTCATCGGAGGTGCGGTCACGGGTCGCGGGCACGCTCGCGTGCTCGTTATGGCGGTACGTGACGGTGCAACCGGCGAAGTGGTGGCTCGCCTGAATTACAATCTTGCGCAACGGTCGCTGCCGGTGCTTCACGACCGAGTGCTGACCGATCTGGTTAAAGCGCTCGAACACGTGAAGATGGTTGTACCGGACGCCGAAGTCGCCGAAGAAGTTAAACGAGCACCTGCAGCGAAAGGAAGGGCTTCTGAGGAAAAAGACGAGCGCACTGCTCAGCCACTGGGGCTCGAGGTGGAACGTCGTGCGGAGCCGGCCCGAGGTCGCGTCGTCGGCGTTCGCGTGGGCGTGGGCATCTCGCTGCTCACGCGCTATTTGAGCTTCAGCTCGCCATCCGCTCCGGCGTACGGAGGCGGAACCATCGCGGGAGTTCGCACCGAAGGTGCGGTGTTTCCGTTAGCGCTCTCGCGGGAGCTACAAGAAGAGCATCCGATTCTCGCTTCCTTCGGGGTGGTGGGCTCGTACGAGCACGCGTTCGAGCTCTCCTCGGCGATTCGCAATGTCCAGTCGTCCGCGCAAGTGTCGAGATGGTCGGTCGCGCTCGTGGGCCGGATCCCACTGGGCCGCGGCGCCTACGCCGGCGCGCTCATTCCCGAAACCGGATTTTCCCAGCTTTCGTTTTCGAGCGCGTCACCGGTCGACGTTGGAGTACCGAACGTCGAATACTCTCTCGTCGATCTGGGACTCGGATTCGAGCAGCCCGTTTTCAAGCGAATCGTTTTGGTCGGGGCGCGGGTCGCCTATCTGGCGCTGGTCGATGCGGGCGATATCGGCGCGCGTACTCAATATGGTGCCAACACCGGTGGGGGATTGGATGCGGAGGCGTCGCTTTCGATCGCTCCACTGCGTTGGCTTTGGATTTCCGTTTCCGCTCGCTACACGCTGATTGATCTTTCGTTCGCGGGAGCGGGCGCACGATTCACCAGCTCTGCCCAAGATCAGTGGCTGGGTGGAGCATTGGAGGTTGGTTTTGCGCTCTAAGACGCTGCTGCTCGTCTGTTTACTTATTCCGTCGGTGGCACGTGCCTTCGACGATCCGTCGCAATTTTTCGACCGCGCGCCAAATCAGCCGCACGCCGCCACATTGGGCGCATCGGCCGAGGGAATCTACTTCACCGGTGCACCTCGATTTGTGTCGCAAACTTGCGAGAGCTGTCACACCGACGGACCCAAGCTCGTCCATTTGAAGCTCGGAGCAGACGATCAGTCGCTGTTTTCGAGTGGCTATCGTTCGGGCGCGACCTATGAAATTCAGGTGAGCCTCGAAAGCGAGAGCAAAGGGCTCACCTATGGCACGCCCACATGCACCGAGCCGACCGTGCAGGGCGACAAGTACACCTACGTGCAGTGCAACAACAACGCCTTCGCATTGGAGATCGACGCGAGCTATGGCCCGCTCACGGGTGCATCGATCTTTTGCGCCGCGGCGCCCGAAAATGGCGTTTGTCCGCCCGTTAATCCGAACACCGACGAAGCGCTCATTGGCCCAAACGGCGACGCGGTCTTCGCCAATCGCCCGCACTCGACCGATCCGGCGCAACCAAAACTGGTTACGCGCAACGATCCTACGTCGTGGCACTTTTGGTGGACTGCACCCACTGCCGGCACGGGGCCGGTGACCGTGTATGTTGCCGCTGTCGATGGAAACGGCGGCGCCGGTGTCTCGGTAAATGACCAAGATCCGTATGGCGACGACACGATATCGGGAAGCTTCTTCATTCAGGAGCAGGGGGGCGTAGTTTCGAATAGTGCCGAGGCAGCCTGTTCCATGGCAGGTCATGGAAGTGAGCTCGGCGCGATGGCGATGGGTGTCGTGCTACTGGCTTTCAGATTTCGAAGTCGTCGGCAACGAATGTTGGGCGCGCGGCGGGACGCCGATCGGAGCTAATTCGAATGCGAATTCCTCTAGCCGGCGTCCTCGTTCTGGTCCTCGTCCTCGTTCTTGTTCTGTTGGCCGCTTGTCAGGGTAACGGGCCGCTCATGACTCCAGGCGAAGATTGTCTCGCGTGTCACTCACGGGGAGGAGGCGCGCATCCATATTCGATCGCGGGCACCGTCTACAATCGCGCGGACGCGGTCACCACCGAGGGCGTGGGCGGCATCGAGATATTGGTCACCGACGCAACAGGACACGTCATCACACTGGTGAGCAACCAGGCGGGAAACTTCTATACCAACGAGGACGTGATCTTTCCCGCGTTTGTGGAGATTCATCGCGACGCCACGGTTCGACATATGGCGCCCAACATCGAGAACGGATCTTGCGCAACTTGTCATCAGCAGTTACCGCTCAACGGAGCTGAGGGCCGGGTGTTCATCGCCCCGTCCGGATCTTGAAGAGGCCGGCCTTCACGTAGCGACTAGAAATCCGAGCAATCCGCCTGCGAGAACCAACCACACCGAATTGATCCGGTACCGAATCAATAAGACCGAGCTAACAAGTGCGAGCGCCAGCGTCCACGAGCTGACAATCGCCGAACGTCCGAGGAACCAGGTCACGACGGCCATGAGCGCGAGTGAGGCGACATTGACGCCGTCGAGAAAGCCACCTGCCAGGATTGAACGCCGCAACCGGGGCACGAGCGGTGCGCTCAATGCTACGAACACGAAGGCCGGTAGAAAGATTCCCAGTGTAGCAACTGCGCCCGCAGGAAAGCCACCCAGGATGTATCCCACAAAAGTCGCGGTCGTGAACACCGGTCCCGGCGTGATCTGACCGACGGCAATGGCATGCAGGTTGTTCGTTAACGGCTGCGAACCCGCATGAGTGGCACCGATCAGCACACGGTGCGTCCCTGATTGATCGGTTACAAAGGACGAGTAGAGCTTCTCGGACAGATCTAGCAGCTCGTGAGAACCAGGCGCTCATTCAGAAGCGAAAACAGATGGGGCGCGAAAAGTTCGACAATGAAAGCCGCTCGCTCCGACTACACAGATCACCCTCTACACAGATCACCCTGCGTCATAATGTCGCATCCACATCGTTTTAATCCTGCTTAGAGTCATTTGACTACAGCTGCGATCAGGGGCTGACGGCGGGGGGCGGAGAAGTGATAACAGATCTACCGATTGTTTCCGTTCAACCCGTCGACTCCTCGAATCGTGATTTCTAGCGACCGTGGAGTGATCGACTTCAAAGCATGACCGACGATCTTCGCACTGCGAGTTTGTCGGAACCCTCTGCTAGGACGGGCTGACATGGGGACCATTCTAGATCCAAAATCAACGAGCGTCGATTCTACGGTCAAGCGTCGAGTGCTCGTCGTCGACGGCCATCCGTCATTCGCTCCCGCGCTCGAGCGGGAGTTCAAGGCAAGCGGGCTTGAGGTCGACATCGCACGGACGCTCGACGAAGCCATGGCTCGGGTGCAGACGGTTCCCCCGGATCTGGTCGTGCTCGACCTGGATCTTCCGGATGGCGCTGCGCTCAAACTGCTCCGTCTGTGGAAAGCGCAAGCGCCCACGCTGATCGTCCTCCTCGTGTCGAGCAACGCATCCTTGACCGTGGTGGTCGATGCACTCAAGGAGGGCGCGCACGGTTTTTTCACCAAGCCGGTGAGCGCCGCCACGCTCCTCGATGAGGTCGAAAATCGGAAGAATTCACGGCCTTCTCTGGCGCCGCTCATCGACAGTCATCGACTCGGAACGACGGCGCTCGACGCCGAGAGTCTCGACCGCTTCTTCGCCATTTCGCCGGGGCTGCTATCGATCGCGGGATTCGACGGCTATCTCAAAATGCTCAATCCGGCCTGGGAGAAAATGCTCGGATATTCCATCGACGAGCTGTGCGCGAGACCTTACCTCGAGCTGGTGCATCCCGATGACCGCGCCAAGGCCACCGATGAAGCCCTCGAGATCCGCGGCGGGCACACCGTATTTCGTTTCAAGAATCGCTATTGCTGCAAAGATGGTTCTTATCGGTGGCTTTCATGGATCGCCACGCCTTCTCCCGCTCATCGCCTGATCTACGCCTCCGCCCGCGATGTCACGAGCAGTGTCCGAATGGAGCAAAGTCTTCGCGACTCGAACGAACAGCTGAACAAGCTGGTGGCGAGTGGCGAGCGCCGCCTTTGCGAATCCACCGTCCAGAATGAATCGCTGGTCAAACTCGGACGTTTCAAGGACGAGGTCGCGGCCATGATCGTTCATGACCTGAAGAATCCGCTCTCGGTGATCGTTTCGAACTATGACTTCGTCGTCTCAGAATTCGAGGGATCCTCCGACTTGTTAGAAGCGCTTCAGGATTCACAGATCGCCGGACGGCGAATGTTGCGACTTCTTCAGAATCTGGTCGATGTCGAACGCCTTGAAGAGGGAACGCTCGACGTGCACACCGCGGAGACCACGCTCTCGCTTCTGGTAACTACCATTGCCGAGCAGCGACGAGTGCTCGCTCGCTCGCGGAAGATTCAGCTGGTCGTGATGCCCTCCGCCGAGATCACGGTGACCGTCGATCCCGATCTGGTGACGCGGACGATCGAGAACATCTTCGACAACGCGCTTCGACATACGCCGAGCGGTGGGAAGATCGAGGTAGAGCTGAGAGAAGTGGGTGCCGACATCGAAGTTCGGATCGGAAATTCTGGCGGCGCAATTCCCGTCTGGGCGCGGAGCACCGTCTTCGAGAAATATCGACAGGCGAGCTCCGATGTCGGACACATGAATCTCGGATTGGGACTCTATTTCTGTCGCCTGGCGATCGAGGCGCAGGGCGGCAAGATTTGGGTGGAGGAGACGCCGCGGCTGCCGACGGTGTTTAGCATTCGGTTGCCCCGCCTGGCGGCCAACATCGCCAAAGCGCGCTCGAAGGTCGGTTCTACGTTACCACCCGAGGCGCCTCAGCATCCGTCGGAGATCAGCATGATCCCGTCCTTCGATGCACCCGGACGGATCCTGCTCGTCGACGATGACGATGACTTATTGCGCACGCTCGCGCGCATGCTGAAAGGCTTTGGGCACATTGTCGAATCCGCCCACGACGGACCGATGGCGGCCAGCGTTCTCGGAAACGGCACGTTCGATATGATGTTGAGCGACGTCTCGATGCCGGGAATGAACGGCATCGAGCTATTGCTGGCGGTCAGGCGTGTTGACCTGGATGTTCCCGTAGTGCTAATGACCGCAGTGCCCGATCTGTCCACCGTCGCGCGAGCGGTAGAGTTCGGCGCCTTTCGCTACCTGACCAAACCGATCGAGTCCGATGTGCTCGAAAAAATGGTGAGCCAGGCCGTTCGGCACTGTCGAATGGCGCGCGTCAAGCGACAGGCGCTCCGGCTGGTCGGGAACATTCACAAGTTTGTCGGCGACCGCGCGGGCCTGGAGGCTCGCTTCAGAAATGCGCTCGATACGCTGTGGATGGCCTATCAACCGATCATGTCTTCAGTGCAGAAGCGCATCTACGCCTACGAGGCGCTGGTGCGAAATGAAGAGCCCTCGCTCGCCAGTCCCATCGCGCTTTTCGCCGCGGCTGAACAACTGGGGCGTCTCCACGATCTCGGTCGTTCGATTCGAAAAGCCGTCGCGGCCGCCGCAGTGAATGCGCCGGATTGCAAGTTGTTCGTCAACCTGCACACGCTCGACTTCACCGACGCGGAACTCTTTTCGATGACCGCACCTCTGTCGCGAGTTGCTCGCCAAGTTGTACTCGAAATCACCGAGCGAGAATCGCTCGATCAGATTCCGGAAATTCAATCGCACGTCAAGATGCTGCGTGAGATGGGCTATCAAATCGCCGTCGATGATCTCGGGGCTGGATATGCGGGACTGACCAGTCTTGCGCACCTTCATCCTGATGTGGTCAAGATCGACATGTCCCTGGTGCGCGACGTGAATCAGGAGCCGACCAAGCGAATCCTGGTTGGGATGATGCTCGGCGTCGCCAAGGAAATGGGCATGGTCGTCGTCGCCGAAGGCGTCGAGACACTGGCCGAGCGCGGAACGCTGATCGATCTCGGCTGCGATCTTCTTCAGGGCTACTTGTTCGCCAAACCCGGAAAACCGTTTCCACGAGTGAGTTGGAGCGAAACGCCCAAGCGTTCGGCGACTGCTTAAACCGTCGGATGTCTGACCAATGTCAGACAAAATAAGTGAAGGTCCATGGCAACACCAAACGGATGCTTACAACGGTACTGAAGGTTCAAGTCTTCTCCCACCATCTACCCAGGTTCCACTCAGAAAGAGGTACGGTCATGCAAATCTCAAGGACTGGGATGGGTGCGTCCTTCGCATCGCAAACCCTTCGTATATTGTTCAGTTTCGCGGCGCTCGCGCTCGCTGCCGGCCGCGCCGGTGCAGTTCCCCCAACGACGATCGCGACCACCAGTAGCACGACGCAATATTTGCCGCAGAGCGCCGCCGTCACGATCGATTCGGGGCTGACCGTTTCTTCGTCGAGCACGATCGATGGCGCAAAGGTGGCGATCAGCACCGGTTTCGTCTCGGCTCAGGACGTCCTCTCCTTCACCGCCCAAAACGGAATTACCGGCAGCTACAGCTCCGTGACGGGAATCTTGACGTTGACCGGTTCGACCACTGCCGCTAACTATCAGACCGCGCTCGCTTCGATCACCTATAACAACACCGGAGGCGCGGCGCCGAACACCAACGCGCGCGTGATTACCTTCACGCTCGGATCCGGTCTTCAATTCGCCACCACCGGACACTTCTACGAATTTGTGTCCAATGGATCGAACATCGATTGGGCCACGGCAAAGACGGCAGCTGCGGCGAGGACCTACTTTGGTTTGCAGGGCTACTTGACCACGGTCGGAAGCGCTGCCGAGAACAGCTTCATCCTAACGAAGCTCACCGGAACCGGATGGATGGGCGCAATGGCGATTTCCGCCGCCAACGTCGGTAATCCCACCAACTCGAACGGCGCCAACGGCTATCCGCGCACATGGTACTGGGTCACTGGGCCCGAAGCCGGAACCGCGTTTTTCACCAATACCGGCGCGGGTGCCGGCACCACCACGAGCGGTCAATACACCAACTGGTCGGGCGGCGAGCCGAATGACTCTGGAGGTACCGAGGCCTACGCACAATTCTACTCTACCGGTGTGTGGAACGATCTCTCGTTCAACGGTGGCAGCATTACTGCGTACGTCGTCGAGTACGGCGGGATGGCGGGCGATCCGACGCCGACGCTTAGCGCGACCAAAAGTCTGCAGGTCGGTTGCATCATCGACAGCGACTGCACGACGGGAAAATACTGCAGCTTTACGACCCACGTCTGCGCCACCCAGCTCGGAAATGGCGTCGCGGTGCCGAACGACGGATTGCACAACGGCACCTGTTCGACCGCCGCTTCAGTGTGCGCGACCGGCGTCTGCGATTCGACCGGAAATATTTGTGGTATCGGAGCGGGCGACTCGGGCTGCACCACAACCTCTCAATGCGTAAGCGGCGTTTGCATCTCGAGTGGCGCAAACGCGGGGAAGTGTCTCGCCTGCAATAGCAACAGCGACTGCAGCGGCACGACGCCAGCATGCGACGCGAGCACGAATTTCTGCGCTAGTTGCAATGGCGACTTCGGCGGATCAGTGACCCATGCCTGTCCGAGCCTGGTGAGTAACTTCTGTAACGCCAACGGTTCATGCGGAACGTGCACCACCGACACCAACTGCACCACCGGCACGCACAACGGGCCGTTCTGCAATCCGAGCAACCACTCTTGCGGCATCGCCTGCTTTGCCGATTCGGAATGCGGCTCCCAGTGGTGCGACAACGCCGGCGGCTCAGGCGGAATGTGCACCATGAAAACGGCCAATGGCACCATGGTTCCGGCGGACGCTGGAAGTTGCAGCTTGGCGGTAGGCCTGCGCGTGTGTGCGAACGGCGTGTGCGACACTCACGGCGACGTGTGCGGTATCTCCACCGGCGACAGCGGTTGCACTGCCACGCTACAGTGCACGACCGGTGTTTGTGTCGCTTCGGGCGCGAACCTCGGCAAGTGCATGAGTTGCAACAGCGCGACGGATTGCAGCGGCACGACTCCGATTTGTGCCAGCAACAACTGCGTCGGCTGCCAAGGCGACAGCGGCTCTCTTGCAGCCAACTCGTGCAGCGCAAGTGGACCTTACTGCGACGCGAGCGGCGCATGTCGTGCCTGCACCGGCAACGCGGATTGCGCTGTGGGCACCCACGCGGGCGCGATCTGTAATCTGACCGTCGGCACCGGCCACGGCTCGTGCATGTCTCTCTGCAATACCGACGTCGATTGCCCAAACAAGTGGTGTGACAATCCAATCCCGGGGACGAACGCAGGGAGTTGCTCGACCAAGATCGCAAACGGTATTCCGCTTGCGCACGGCGGAGCTTGTTCCGCACAGCAATCAGCATTGGCTCAAAGCGAATGTGCCAGCGGCGTGTGCGACCCGCTCACCAATCTTTGCGGCACATCCGCCGGCGGCAACTGCATGGTGAACGCGAGCCCATCTTGGTGCACAACCGGTGTCTGCGTCACCCAAGGCCCCCTCATGGCCACCTGCCAAGTCTGTAACAGCAACACTGATTGCACCGACGGGACGCTGTGTAATCCGACTAGCAACCAATGCGTGCAGTGTAACGTGGGAATCGATTGCGGCGCCGGCGGACAGATCTGCGCAAGCAACAACACCTGTGTCGCTTGCACGAACGACTACGGAGCGGGCACCGTCGCTTCTTGCCAAGTACTCAGCAAGCCGTTCTGCGCTAGCGGCGCCTGCAGCACGTGTAGCGTGAACAGTGACTGCACGACGGGCACACATGGAGGTGTGGTATGCGACTCAGCGACGGGTGCTTGCGGAGCCGCGTGCTCGACAAGCGCTGACTGCGCCACCGGCAACTGGTGCGACAATCCTACTGGCGGCTTCGCCGGCGTTTGCAGTCCCAAGATTCCCAACGGTCAACCGCTGCCGACTGATGCCGCGACGTGCACTCTAGTGAACGCCGCACTCGCCTGCGTGAGTGGAGTTTGCGACGGTAACGGCAATGTCTGTGGTGTCAGCGCCGGTGACTCCGGCTGTACCCAAGATTCGCAATGCGTAACTGGCGTTTGCATCACTGGAACTGGCGGTAACGCCGGCAAGTGCCTGAGCTGCAACAGCTCGACCGATTGCGCCAATCTGAACGGAACGGCGGTGTGCAACACGATCACGAATCTCTGTGTGCAGTGCAACGCATTCAGCGATTGCTCGGGTGCGACTCCAGTCTGTAGCAACAACGTCTGTGCCGCTTGCAACGGCGATGACGGCGCCTCAGCCACGCTCGCTTGTCCCACGCTTGCAAATCCCTACTGCGCCCCGGGTGGAATCTGCCGCGGTTGCACCAGCAATACAGATTGCTCCGCCGGCCTACACAACGGAAGTATCTGCGACACGAGCACGGGCGTATGCGGAACGGCTTGTACCGGCGACGCGGAGTGCGGAACGGGCGCGTGGTGCAACAATCCCACCAGCGCGGTCGCGAGCGGCGTCTGCACACCGCAGGCGGCAAACGGTCAACCGAGCGCGAGCATTGTCTGCTCGGACTTGAACGCGCTTCGTGTCTGTTTGAGCGGCGTGTGCGACACCACGACCTCCACGTGCGGTCACGCCATCGGCGGCGCTTGCACGGGCGACAACCAATGCCAAGTCGGCACCTGCGCCTCGAACGGCATGTGCGGATCCAAAGATGGAGATGCGTGTACCTCAACGACCAATTGCCAATCGGGACTCTGCACCTCCGGCCACTGCGGCAAAGGCGCGTCACTCACCAGTAGTGGCTGCGGTTGTCAGCTGGGCGCCAAAGATGATGGCCACATGTGGCTGCTGTTTGCCTTCGCTGCGCTGCTACTCGGCCTCGGCCTCCGTCGCCGCGGTCGTGGGCGGATCGAATAGCCGTTTGAACGTGATCCCTCAGGTAATTGCCTGAGGGATCACGTTGTCTGTCTGACAAAATGCCTCACGTGGCGATTTGGGTGGCGCGAAAGAGTATTCGAGCCGTCCCGCGACTATGTCTTTTGTGAGGAATGCGCACGGCGCGCTTGATGTACCGCACCGCAGAAATGAAAAGCTCAATCCCACAACCCAAGAAACGCTAGAACGCGCCTTTTCGCCCATGAAACAGGAAGACGACGCCAATGACTTCGCTGTGGAGCTGCTGAATCGAGACGCGCCATAAGACGACGGTGGCCCACTGGTGGACTCTTCGGGAAAAGCAGAATCGAACTGCGGTCCCATACGCAGCGCCAAGAAGCAGAGACTGAACGAGCTTACCGAAGTTTGAGAACCGAGCACCAGTAATGCTGCACGACTTTCTCCTCTCAAATTACGATGAATTGGTCAGACGTTGCCGAACGAAGGTGGCTTCCAGACCGGCGCCACCCTCGACTGCGAACGAGCACTACGGAATTTCCCTGTTCCTCGAGCAACTCGTCCAAGTGCTTCGAGCCAATGCATGAACTGTCGGGCAGCGATTTCAATCGGGCGTTTCTCGATGAGCAGCGGATCGATCTAGCCGAAGAGGTCGAGTTACTACGCACCGAGGAAACGAGCGGTACGCATGCTTCGCTTCGCGCCTTTGCTCACAAGCATCTCGGTGAGCTGCGCAAAGATGTGAAGAAGTTGGCAGACGTCGCCGCCCACGATCACGGTTAGTGTTTTCGATAGGTCATGTCGAAGGTCACCGGCGCCGGCAATCGCTTCGAAACAATTTTGGTCTTCACATGCAGTGTCTCGCCATCTTTGTCGAGCGCGAACAGATTGGTGCTGTGACTGTTCTTGCCATCCATCGTTTGCAATAGGGTGTTTCCGTTGAGCGCGTAAGACACCGTGAACTTACCGTCGGGGCCATTCCATTTTACCGCGGTTCCGTTCGGCGGCGCGGCGACACTCTTTTGACCGGTTCGCGCCACGGTGATCTGCTGCGCATCGACGGTTAGATCGAGCTCGGCAGAAGGCATGTTGGGTTTGCGCAAGCGCCCGCGGGCGATACCGCGGGAAAATACACTCATCTTCTGGACCACCGATTCAACCGCTGCGAAGAGCGCGTTTACTTCGGCTTCTCCTCCTACGTATTTGTACGAGCCGGCGAGAGACTCTTTCGCCGCCGATTCGCGCGACAGTGCGACCGTGCTCAAGGTTACGACGATCAACGATACAGCAACGCGAAGGTTCGTCTTTAGCGCCAAAAGAACACTCCGGTAACGATGAGAATCTCGAAGAAGAAGAGTCCCCAAATGAAGTCGCCACCTCTTCCCCAGGCCTGGTGGTTGAACGCGGTCAATCTGCCTGCGCTGGACGCGCGCTGCATTCTCCGTCGCTGGACATAGCTCGGGTAGGGCACACCCCAACCACGATACCCCCATCCGTAGCCGACGGGCAAAAAGAAGACGAGCATCATCATCATGTAAAACCATCACATATACGTGTATGCGAACAATGATCGTCACCTCGGCTCGCTTGAAGCCCGGTAGTCACGCACTGCACAAAACGAGCCGTGAGATCGGGTCAGAAGGTTCTCGCCAAGAAGAGCTCGTGACGACTGTCCCCAGCACAACTCGGCGCGCATGTGATTCGGGCGGTACGCCATCGGCACGCTTCGTGCTCCACCTTTGTACGTTAAGCCCTATTGACCAACGGAGCCCAACATGAAGAACGACAAGCGTACGGAATACCTGACCCGTGACACCATCCTGAAACTGCTCTCCAACGAGGAGAACGCTTGCGTAAGCAACGCCGAGTCAGAAGTTCGCCTCGCCGATGGCGACGAGTACGTTGACCTCGAAGCGCTCGACCTCGGCGTGCAACATGCGCATGGCCAGACCGCGGCGATGGGACATGTGCTTCCGAAGAGACAGGTCCACCGAGACACATGGACAAAGATATTGGCGCAGCTTCACGCGAACCCAAACGCCACCGCATGAAGAGGCGTCACGTACTCTCGGTAGGCTGAAGATGAGTTCCGATATTTCCGAGAGAAGTGGGACTGAACAATGACGACAAGGGCATGCTGACTCCTACACGTGGACTGTGAAACTGATTGCAACGCACGTTTCACGCCAAGCGATCGACCGAGGGGCGTCGACGGCGCAGCATCGATGAAATCGAACGACAGACCAGACTGCTCAGCTTCGCGCGAAGTCTGCGCAAAGTTTGTGTAAGTTCCAGGCGGCTATCGCAGCCGAAGCTTTTGCCGCAAGTTGCGTGCGCGCCGCTGCCGCGGCGTTGCGGAGGAACGAATTGTCGAGCGACCCCAGAGAGAATATCGATGTCATGAAGGTCGCCGAGTACCGATTGTAGATGACCTGCTCGGTCGATCAGTCGACGTGTGACGCCTGGGAACGCCGACTCCAAGAGCTGGCTCGAGTAGCAAAGCTTTTTTGCCATAATCCTAGCCCGATGAACGTCGCGCGGCGGAAGCGTGCGCTTGAGCGCGCTGAGCGCCTGGTCGAGTCGCCTGATACGTTGGCGTAGGCGTTGGCGCATCTTGCGTCCGCCGAGCCTCCCTTTGGGGGCTACTTCCCCAACCGCCAATTCGAGCTTCGGCGCGCATAGAATCCATTGATGTATTTCTGGTTTCAACAAAGCTTCGTAACGACAAATTTCGGCGCGGCAGTTTATGCAAGTTTCTGCGGCCTCGTGTTTCGGCAAGCGACCTTCTGCGGAGAGCCACTTCAGCTTTGAGCCAGAATCCCATCCTCTCATCCGGGGTGGTTCCTGCCAATCAGTCGCCACGGCGATGGTCATGCCGGATAGATAGTCCTTGGAGGTTTCATTCGACGTGACGCCGACAAACGGCGGCCCTGGCGCTTTCCCTCGGACCGCCGTTCATCTTCGTGCTTTCGTCTAGTGTTTGTCTTTGATCGCAGCCTTGGCTTTTGCCGTTATATCGGAAGGCATTGTCTCCATTTTGTGATCTTTTTTGGCGTGCGCCGCTGCACGATCCAGAACTTCCTTCTCGTCCTTACCGTGCAAGACGGCTTTGCAACCCGGAACTACGTCCCCACATGCCAGTGATTTTTCCACGATTCACCTCCGAATTTCGTTGTTGTGTACTACTAGAGAATCCACCAAATGATAGGTTCAGAACGAGACCGTCAATTGATCAACGACATCGGTCACGCCCGGCGCTGCCCACGCGGCGTTCTCCGCATCCTGCATCGATCGCCATGACGAGGCTCGTCCTGTGAGCGTCACTTTGCCGCCCGACGTGTCGATCTTGATTGAGTTTGCATCCGCCTTTGCCTGCCGCTCGAGCGCTGCTTGGACTTTCTCCTTCACTTGTGTCGCGGAGACCTCCGGCTTGAGCATGATGAAATTGTTCACTGTCATTACGCCGGCGAGAAAACGAACCGCGCGCTCTGCCGCGTCACGTTGAAAGTTCCAGGTGACCTGACCTTCGAGGGTGACGGCGCCGTTTTGTACTTTTGCCGTGACCGCCTTCGGGATGAACACGTCCCACTTGATCGCGCTCTCCACTGCGCCAGCGATCTCAGAGTCGCTGCGCTTGTGATCGATTAGGATTTTGACGGTGAGGTCCTGAGCGACGGTGCGAACGCCGCAAACGCGTTTGGTCGCATCTTCGGCGGCCCATTTTTCTGCATAGGTATCGACGGTCCCGAGCAGCGAGACAGCTCCCTTGTCGACACTGACTCCAATCTGGGCGGCATTGATCTTCGGGTCAAAGCGCAGTTCTTCTTCGATGTCTTGCTTCAGCTGCAGGTCGGTCTTGCTCATGAAGTTCTCCAGGTTGGATAAAGGTTTCACTCAAACGCACCGTACTTTTGCCGTGAGACCCTCCGCTGCCAGGCGATACGCACGATGCGTGCCGCGATGCTGATACTTCGCTTTGGGACGATCGCGCACCCTATGCCCGATCTACATTGGTGTCAGACACGCTTGCCTACAAAGATTCGAGATGGTTGTAATCGAAGAGGCCCGAATCGATCGGTCCTGGAACTTCGGATCGATCGAGACCGTTTGCGGTGAATCGCTTGCCGCTCGATGGGGACCAGTGCGGGTTCCATCGTCTCGGAGCGCTAGCGGAGAGATTGTCTCAATAGATATTCCGCTACCGATTGATAGATCGCGCGCTTGGGGTCCTCTGCGCGAAACACCAGCCGAAAATAGTCGAATTGCAATGTGACTTTTGGAAAGAGAATCTTGAGTCGCTTCTGGGCCAGGTCGAGCTCGACAAGATACCTCGGCAAAACGGCGACGCCGCCGCCATCGCTGACGAGATCGTGAATAGCTCCAATCGTACCGATGCGCAAAATATTCTTGAAACGTAGACGATCGCCTCCATGGGGAGCATCGATCCAATAGCGAAACAGTGGCAGCTCCGGACCGTGATCGATCAGAGTATGTTCGTTCGCGTCCTGGTCGCGGACCAGGGGCCTCTTGGAAAGCAGCTTCGTGGATCCGACGAACACATAGTCTTCGCGGTGTAGTCGCACTGAGTCGAGCTGCGGATCGATCAGCCGCGCCGATGTGACCGCGCAATCAATCTCTCGACTGCGAAGGCGCAAAAACAGGTCTGCGCTCGAACCAAAATACAAATGCGTTCGCAGCCCCTCGTTTGCCGCCATCAACCCCCGCAGGTTGGGCACCAGGAAAGAACGACCGAGCTCATAGCGCGTCCCGATCGTTAGATCGGTCGCGGGCGCCGGCAATTCCCCTCGTCCGGCGCGGACACAATCGGCCGCTGCCTCAAGGGCGGTTCGTGCGCGAGATTGGAGCGCGAGCCCCTCCTTCGTGAGCGTGAGTGAACGAGTCGTACGCACGAACAGACGTGCCCCGAGTTGATCTTCGAGCTGACGGATTCGTTGGCCGAGCGCCGCAGGTGTCAGTCCGACGCGCCGGGCCGCTGAGCGGAATGAGGTGGCAGTGGCAGCTGCATCGAAACAACGAATATTTTCCAGTGAGGGCAGAACCATAAAGGTACTCTATACACGATACGTGCCTGAATGGTGAGGAACGAACTGGCGGAGGGAACCTAGTCGCTCTTGGCACCTTGCAGGATCCACTGGTGGATCGTCTCCGTCGCCACCGGGTCGATTGCGTGAAGTCCACCGTTGCTTTCCGGCGGCATCTCGCCGCTGCATCCCGTTGAATCGGTGTTGATGCGCTTCCACAACACCGACGCTTCGGGATCTCCTGGCGTCACCACTGACACCGTTCGCGTCGACTCTCCTCCGCAGCCGGTGAATTCCTTGCCGCTCCACATCCCCAAAGCCATCCCAGGCCGCAAGTCGAGCCAAGCACCTCTCAGGCGTGAGTCCAGACTGCCGTTGTGGCAGCTGACGCAGTGCTGATCCCAGATCGGTTGCACATCGCGCGCGTAACGCACCTGCGGTGGTGTAGCGCCATCGAGTGCCGTGTCTACATCGTGACCAGCGTCTGCCACTTCGTTCGCGTCGCTCGCTCCGTAGGACGGCAACACCGTCGTCTGTGAATCGACGCCTCCGCAGCCGACGAAGAAGATCGCGATCAGAGTGCGCATTGATAACTGACGCAGTGACCGCTCGTGCATTGACTGCCAACGACGCAGTACTCACCGATCGCGTGTGTAGCCTGACAATAGGAGGAAATGTAGCCGCCGGTTTGGCAGTAGAGTCCCGCGCAGCAATCGCTATCTTGTTTGCAGACCGAGGACGCCTGCGTGCAACTTGCCGCGATACACGCGTAGTCTTCGCACGTCCCGCTCTGACACTGCGCATCAGAATGGCAGTAGCCGCCAAGCGGGCGAGGCGCGGTGCAGGCGAAGGAGCCGTACCCGCCGGTGTTGTCGCAGAAATTTCCGGAGCAGCAGTCGTTGTCCTGTTTGCAAGAGGTCCCGACCGCGACACAGCTTTTGGCGACGCAGTTGTAATCTTGGCAAATGCCGCTCTGGCACTGGTTGTCGCGCTCGCAGAACGACCCGTTCGTCGTCGGCGCGACGCAGGTCCACGGCGCGTAGGTGTCGTTGCGACAGAATGTTCCTGAACAGCAGTCGCCGTCGACTTTGCACGAATGGTCGATCGCTCCGCACGTAGTCACCGCCGCTCCGCAGAGGTTTTGCACACAGTTCTTGTTCTTGCACCAGCTGTCGTTCATGCAATAGCTCAAGTCCGGCTGAGGCGCAGTGCAAGTGCCGGGACCGTAGCCGTAACCGGTCTGGTTACAGAAGCCGCTACAGCATCCGTGGCCGCCGCTCTTGCAGGTTTTTCCCCGATGAACGCATTGTGCGTCTTCTTTGATTCCTGCCGCTTCATCCGGATCCGATGCGAGCGGATCCGTTGTGCTCGTTGGGGTCCCTTCCGGCGAAAGTGCACCCGAACCACATCCAAGCAACGCTGCGAGCACCGCTGTCAAAGCCAAATAGTTTCTCGTCATGATTCTCTCCTTAGAAAATTGTGTAAACAAAAGGCGCGACATATTCGATCGCTGCTACTGCGACCAGCAGCGCCGAGCCGAGCATCAAGACCGCGACCATCGGGATCATCCACCACCGGCCGCCTTGGGTGAGCAAGCGGCTCAGCTCACCCAGCGTGCCTGCACGCGCCAAGCTCCGTGCGACCATCGCTCGTCTCGGTTTGAGCGCGATCCTGCTTTTGCCAATCGGATTCATGTGGCAACTCCTTTCTCGATGAGACAGTGTTCGAGCACGAGGAAATCGAGATCCGATCGGAGAAACACGCCGTAGGCCTCGGCCGGCGAGGCGCAGAGCGGCTCGTCTTTGAGGTTCATCGACGTGTTCAAGATGACGCCCACGCCCGTTCGCGCTCGGAACGCCTCGACCAGTTCGTGGAACACCGCGTTTTCTTCACGATCGATTCGCTGGACGCGCGCGGTGCCATCGACATGGGTGACGGCCGGCAGAACTCTCCGCCCCTCCTCGGTCACCGGTACCACCGTGCACATGAACGGAGACAGGTGATCGCGGTTCGAAGGCGGCATTTCGAACCACCTCTCCGCCTCTTCAGCCAGCACTGCAGGCGCGAATGGCCGGAACCCCTCGCGGAACTTGATCTTGCGGTTGACGCGATCGCGCATGTTCGGCTCTCGCGGATCGGCGATGATCGAGCGCGCGCCGAGCGCGCGTGGTCCCCACTCGAAGCGGCCTTGAAACCAGCCGCCCACCTTACCTTCGGCGAGTAGACCAGCCACCACGCGATTGCGCTCGCTGTCGTCGCCGAAGGTCTGAAACACGACGTCGCAATCGGACAGGAATTTTGCGATGTCTTCTTGCCGATAGGCGGCACCTAAAAACGGGGATCGCAGCGCAGCTCCTCGCGGTAGCTTGCCGAGAACATGCGTCGCCCACAGCGCCGCGCCGAGACTTCCGCCCGCGTCGCCGGCCGCCGGTTGGACGAAGACCTGTCCGAACGGGCCTTCGCTTTGAATGCGGTGGTTGGCAACCGAGTTGAGTGCGACGCCGCCGGCCATGCACAAATTCTCAGAACCGGTGAGGCGGTGCGCCTCGTTCGCCAGCACCAGTAGATAGTCTTCGGTGAATCGCTGGAGCGACGCGGCGATGTCGGCGAATCGCTGCGCCTCCTCCGTCTGTGCCGGCAGTCTGAGCGGTGAACCGGGAGTGCGAGCGGGACCTAAAAGCTCCTCGAGCGCGAGTGAGAAGCTCCGCGTCGGGTGGCGATGGTATGAAAAATAGTGTGTATTCACTTCCAATGCGCCGTCGGCGTCGACGCGACACAGTTTTTCAAACTCGACTAGATATTTCGGCTGGCCATATGCCGACAGCCCCATGACCTTGTACTCGCCCTCGTTCACCTCGAACCCGAGGTAGGCGGTGATGGCGGAGTAGAGCAGTCCGATCGAATGCGGGAAGTGGAGCTCTTTGAGGAGCTCGATGCGTGACCCGGTCTCGTCACTGTCGGCGCGATAGATCGAAGTAGTCGCCTCTTCGCCAACGCCGTCTACCGTAATCACTGCGGCGTGTCCGAACGGCGAGCATAAGAACGCCGACGCTGCGTGTGACAAATGGTGATCACAGAACAACAACTGTTCCGGTGTGCATCCGAGCTCTCGCTCGAGATCGCCCTTCATCCACAGCCGACGTCCGAGCCAGCTCGCGAACGCGCGCGGAAACTGCGGAAGGCTGAAGGGGAACTCTCGCAGATGTCCGACCAGAATCCGTTCGAATTTGCGGAGAGGCTTCTCGTAAAAGACCACGTGGTCGACCTCGGCCATCGTGATGCCCGCTTGAGTGAGGCAGAACTTGACCGACTCTTTGGGGAGCGAGGCGTCGTGCTTCAGCCGCGAGAATCGCTCCTCCTGTGCAGCTGCGATGATTTCGCCATCAATCACCAGCGCGGCGGCCGCGTCATGAAAGAAAGCGCTTAGGCCCAGAACGATCATTAGTATTGCCTCCGCGCACTGTCGACGGATGCGAGATCACGCCGAGCCACCTGCCATCCGCTGTTGCTCCTGCCGGTTCGTCGGTGGGCCACCACGAAGATCGGCAGCACGACCAGATAGACCAATCCGAGTAGGATGCGCGTCATCAGATCGCCGATTTGCCGGCCCGCGCGTCGCCAAGCCGTGCTCGCACGGGTAAAGCGGATACTGGCCAGCGCCCACCGCACTTCGCCCGCGGATCCCTGTTTTCGCAGACGAGCCAAGAGTGCCCGGCTATAGGCGACATGAAAACGCTCGTCCTTGCCGATCTTGGCAAATAGCTGCTCCATGTCGCGCTGGCCTCGGAAGTGCTGGCGGAGCGCGCGAAACTGACTCTCGCCGCGGCGCTCGGCCAGGTAGATGAAGGCGATGAATCGCGTAAGCCCGAGCTGTTCGAGTAAATTCTGACGCGTCGCGTGGATCAGGTTGTATTCCGACTGAGCATGCGCACCATTCGGCAGCAGCTTGCGCGCCGCGGCCCGGAACATCTGCGCGTGGCGGGCCTCATCCATCGCGTGCCGGAAGAACAGTCGGCGGAGCTTGCGATCTTCGGTCAACTCGGCAGCTTTGAGCATGTCGAGCGCCGAGCCGGCTTCGGTCGCGGCGAATCCTTCGAGCTTGTGCGCAATCCGCTCGTTTGATCGCCACACCCAAGGCGCGGTGAGACGAACCAACCAATTGATCGAGAGCGCATCGCTGATCATCGAACCACCTCCGCAAATCTCGAGAGCTGCCGCAGCTGCCCCGAAATGCTGGCTGCCACTGCGCCGTGTCCCTTGGGAGACAAGTGATAGTCGTCGGGTAGGAACGCGCCGGGTGAAGCTTCCCGAAGCGGCGCGAGCAGATTGATCGCCGGGATCCCCTCTTCGTCGGCATCGGCAATGAAGTCTTCGAGGAGAGACTCGGTGGAAGAGAGATCGATCGGACTCGATCCGTACTTGCGCCATTCCCGAGGATCCACCTGTAGATCAAGCGGCAGTGCGACCGCCACCACCGTGCAGCCGAGCGTGCGACAGATTTCGCGGGCCTGAAGAAGAGACGACGTGACCGGAGATCGGTGCGGCGCCGAGGTCTTGCGAAGC
Organism: Myxococcales bacterium; assembly: GCA_003153195.1. Classification (GTDB taxonomy): domain Bacteria; phylum Myxococcota_A; class Polyangia; order Palsa-1104; family Palsa-1104; genus PALSA-1153. The sequence continues at coordinate 2,292 of PLXG01000355.1, read as the reverse complement.
CTCTCTCGATCGTGAACCAACTGCGTTGCCGTTTCCGCCGGCAGCGAACCTTCCCCAGTTCCGATCGAGCGCGCAGCACGGTGCTCCCACAATTCGCGTGCCGCGAACACGAGGTGAGATCGACTGAGGAGCCATTCGCGACCAGGAAACGAAAGTCCCGAACGGAGAGCGAGGTCACCCGATGCCCAACCGTCGCGAGCGGTGGTCCTCCGCGTGTTGGGGACCGCCCACTCGAACCAGTCGTTTGCCGCGTTGGCGACGAAGAGAACGAATCGAGGCCGATACTTCGGGGCAAGGTCGCTCAGTGCCAAAACCGATTCACTCGGACCCCAACTTGGGACCGAGGCATTGAGCACCGGCATTCCGAGCCGTTGCTCGATCTTGGCGGCGGTCGCGTCCTCCTCGTTCACTCCATATCCGAACATCTGGGAGTCACCGAGGAGTAAAATTCCCGACACGGATTGAGAGACCGGCGGAGGCCACGATTTGCCGCGGAAACCGAGATCATTGGTCGTGATGTCGGTGACTCGGCCAAGCCGGCTGCGCAGCCGGGTCTGATCCCTCGGATGGAGCCGCACACCGTAGCGCGCGTCGGCTTCGAAAAGGTTCAAGTAAGGAAACGCGCTGCGTCGGAGGACGCGAGCTGCTCCTTCGAGGGCAGCAAGTGACAAGGCGAGTGACAGCAGGCTCAACGCTGCTTTCGCCCGGAAGGTCAGAACTGGCTTCGACGCGGTCACAATTACGAGATAGCACCGGGCCGGGGTATTCAGTATCGATATATTATTATCTTAAGTGTATATCGTTAGTTTACTATTGTCGTGGGGATGCCGTGGATGGTTTTCGTTTACGCCTCCAGTCGGGCTGTTGATCGTAGTTCGCCGCACGCGGCGGTATGCTGAGACCGTGAGCACCCTCCTCTCCACGCTTTGGTGGCGCCGCGGGTGATGGTCTCCTGCTTCCTGACCACCGGATCGTTCGGGCGATCCATGTGGCCCGGTGAGATCGTCACGTGAAGAGGACGACCTCTTTCGTTGGTGATGAGGTGGAGGTTGGTCGAGAATCCCCTTGGACTACGACCCCAACAATAATGTTCGATCCCCTTTTCCACCCGCAGCGTTTTGATGCGCACGGACGTTTGAACCGTCGACAATCGAGCCAGTTTTATCGACCCGCATTGTGCTGTTGCTCGCGATGATCGTCGTGGTGTTCATCGCGGCGGAGGTCATGGTGTTCGCGACGCACGTCACCGTTTGGGGGGCGGCGTGAACCGCATCATGCGGCGGGCTTGATCTCGACTCTGTATTTGAGACCCGCTGCCTGCAGGCTCTCTTCAATTGACAACCGGACGAGGAGCGCCGGAGGGACGCCGATCGCCCTGGCAATCTGCTGGGCCTTCTCGGGACTCACACCCTTACGCCGTTTCTCGATATCGCAGAGATTGGCAACGGACAGCCCGATGAGCTTGCCAAAGTCCTTGAGACTCAGATCCTCCGTCGTTCGCCAAGTGCGAAGAAACTCACCGACGGTGAGTTTGCCCAGCCGTTTTTCCAGGTCCCTTAGCACTAGGGACTTGCGTCGATCAGTACTCATGTTTGTTCACCTCCAATACTTCGATCAACTCGACCTCTCCGTTTTCCGCTTCGAGATAGATCGCCCGGTACGCTCTGTTGAGACGAACAGATCTTTGTCCGTGGCGCTTTCCCTTCAAGGGTTCGTCATGGAACCCCTTATACTTGCGAATCTCTCGGATACCGCTCTCCTCGACGAGCGCGACCCAGATCCTGAATTTGCGAGCGAATGGCCTCCGGGACAAGGTCAAGCTGTTTATTGACCGACTTGCCCCAAGAGACCTTGTTCATCTCGTACCATATTACTGCCCAGAGCAGTAGCAGTCAAGTGCTGCTCGGCAATGAAAGCGTGCGTCCCGTCACGACTTCGGGATGAACGTGCTCGCCCGGCTGCGTCCCGGCGGAGATCGCGTGGGCCAACTTTGGGTCCGCTAACTTGTTGAAAAACGCGGCGGCCATCTGCGAACGACCTGCATTGAACTCGGCCTCCGCCTTTTCGGCCCGCTCTCGCCATTCGCAATGATGATGCACCGCTTCCACGCTCACGCTTCGCAATGCGTCGATCACCGGACGATTGCGAACAAGATGGTTTCGCCAAGATAATTAAGAGTGAAGCGGGCAGCCTACGTGCGGCATTCATGAGCGTGAGAACACCCTCTTTCGCGGTCAGTCTGTGGTTTCTGGTTTCCTGCAGTACTTCGCCGCCCACTATGGCGACCGATCG
>PLXG01000167.1 GCA_003153195.1 Myxococcales bacterium | reverse complement strand
GGTTCGAGATGACGATGACGAACGCGTCTTTGCAGCGCGCTTTGATCTCCTGCGCCACGCCGCGAATGATCTTCAAATTGATCGAAAGCAAGTCGTCGCGCGACATGCCAGGTTTACGCGGCACTCCGGCGGTGACGATGATGACGTCGGNNTGCTCCAGGTCGAGCGCCTTGCCTTTGGCGAGGCCTTCTTTATCGGGAATATCGAAGAGGACGACATCGCCGAGCTCTTCGCGCGCCGCCAAATGGGCGAGCTCTCCGCCAATGTTTCCCGCGCCGATGAGCGCGATCTTGTGCCTGCGAGGCATGGGGACTCTCCTTGATGAATTGAAAAAAGCTGCGCAGAGATTACTCCGAAACGGTGTTCATTGCACGCGCTCGGCTTATTTTGAGGCATGATGCGCGGAATGCGACGCCCGATCTTGGGAATGACGGTGGGATTGATGCTCCTCATGAGCACACCCGCGGTAGCGGAAACCTGCGCTGCTCCGGATGGCTCGCCGGCGCTCGCGTCCATCGACTTGCACACGCGAATCGATTATCTCACGTCGAGCATGCGGCGAAGCGCGCGCGACACGCGCATCTGGGCGTGGAGTTGGGCGGGGATCTATTCGGCGATCGCGGTCGCGCAGTTCGCCACCTTGCCGGTAAAAAATCACGCCGATCAGATCGACACCTACTATCAGGGCACCGCGTCGATCGTCGGCGTGTTGCCGCTGATGCTCTCGCCGCAGCCGGTGATGCGCGACCAGCGGTTCGCCGATCGCGGACTTCGGAATGGCCGAGGCGACTGCGCATTTCTATCGGAGCTCGAGTGGCGCGCCGCACGCGACGCGAAGCAACAGGCGTTCGGCAAAAGTCCTCTGGTGCACATTGGCGCGTTCTTGGTGAACTTCGGGATCGGCGCCGGTCTGGCCATGGGGTATCACCACCTGCTCAGTGGAGTTCTGCAGATTGTGATTGGAGAGACTGTCGCTGAACTCCAGATTGCGTCGCAGCCGGGAGACATGCCGCTCGTGCTCGAGCGCTATCGCGCGGGCGATCTGAGGCCAGTCAAGAGGTCCAAGTTTTCAGATGTTCATTGGCATCTTGCCCCGATGGGAACCGGCGCGCAGTTTGTGCTGACCTATTAAAAGTCAGATGCTGGCCATCTCCAGTCGGTCGCGTTTGCGCCGGCGTTTGGCCGCATACATCAGCTCGTCCGCTTGGCGCAGCAGTCGATCTGGATCGAAGCGTTCTTCGTCGGGGCTGGCGATGCCGATCGAAGCCGCGATGGTCAGTGATCGATGAATTCGGTCGGATACCTGTTGCGCCAAGAGCGCATGGGTGTTTGGCAGCAGCACCACGAATTCGTCGCCGCCGAGTCGCGCCACCACGTCATCTTCGCGCACTGCCGCGCCCAGCTGGATCGCTACGTCCCTCAGAATTTGATCGCCGGCTGCATGTCCATGTTCGTCGTTGATGCGCTTGAATCCGTCGAGATCGATGAGCAGTAGCGAGAGCGGAGCGCCGTCGCGAACCGCGCGTGCCACCGCTTTGCCGAGCTGCACCGACAGTCCGCGGCGATTGAAAATTCCGGTGAGCTCGTCAATGTGCGCGAGCTGCGAGAGCGCGTGCATGCGCGCGGCTTGTCGAAGATGAACGCGTGCGCGCATAACAACCTCGCGCGGATCGAACGGGGCGCAGACAAAATCGGCGGCGCCGGCTTCAAAGGCGCGCAGTCCTATGGACGAATCGGTCTCGTGACTCACCATCAGAACTGGCACGTCGGCCAGCGCCGATCGCGACAGCGCGGTGACGAAATCGAAAGCGGTGAGCGAACCGCGTCTGATTTCGCAAACGATGAGCGAAGGCCGTTCGCCCTCGAGCTTGCTCATCATGAGATTGGGATGGGGGGCGACTCGTGCGGTGACCTGTTCGCTGCCGAAAAGCGCGCTCAATCTTTCGAGAAAAGCTGGATCCTCGTCGATGACGAACACCGTCTGTTGTGCGCGTACGTCGATGTCTGAGCCGATTGACACATTCCGTTTGGTTCTTCCGGTCCCGAGTGTCAACAGATCCATGTCCAAGCTCGAAGCAAAGTTGAGGCCAAGGCTAAGAGTGCGAAAATAATACAATCGACGAAGCGGTCAGCTTCCTGACGCCATGGGACTGTCGCCTTGCCTCGGCCCACGGGGGAGTGTAGAAGTATGGGCGAATGCTTTCGATGTGCCCAGTTTGCGGCAGCGAGGTGGTTCGAATCCATCGGAACCGCTTAGACATGCTGATCGACAGCTTCGTCCCGGTGCGCCGCTTTCAATGCATGAGCAACGGTTGCACGTGGCGAGGACTGGTCAAGTCCACCCGCCCCAATCGTCCGCGCTCGAAGGTGGTAGTGGCGGTGCTCACGCTGGCGGTGCTCATCGGCGCGCTAGTGAGCGTCTACATGGTCACCTGGATCGAGCACACCTATCAAATGACTAAAACCCGCGTCGACTGAGCTTGTCCAAACTCTCTCTGCGCGGGCTGCCCGATCCGAGCGCGCTTGCCAAACGTCAGGTCCAGATCGATCGCGCGCGCACGCAGCGATTTCGTCTGGGCTCGCACAAGTGCGAACGGATGGCGCTTTCGCCGCTGGCGTTCTTGCGCGGATCGGCACCGCTGTTTTACGAGATTCTGAAAGCCGAGCCGGCGCTCGCCGAAGGGCCCGCGGGCGAAGGTTGGATTGTGGGCGATCTGCACGTTGAAAATTTCGGCGCCTATCGCAGCGGCGATGGCGGTCAAACCGAAAAGGTGGTCTTCGCCATCAACGACTTCGACGACGCCGCCATCGGGCCGTTTCGCTACGATCTACTGCGGCTCACCACCAGCCTGCTGCTCGGTCTGCGCGAGTTTTCGATCTCGGGCGCGGAGCGGCTGCGCGCCGGTCGGGTGCTGCTCGATTCTTACGCCGAGGCGCTGGCCGGTGGCGGCAAACGAAATCTCACCGCGCCGCGCTGCGTGACCGCGCTGCTCGATCAGGCCACCGAGCGAACGCATGTCGCGCTTCTCGATGCGCGCACCAAAGGTCATGGCGAAAAGCGCCGGTTCGTGCGCGGACCACGCTATCGCAATCTGCCGGCCAGCCTCGCCAAGCAAGCGGAGGGCGCCTTCGCCGGCTACGTCGAGAAATTGAACGTCGACGGACACGACGACGCGTACGAAGTGCTCGATCTCGCCTTTCGGGTCGCTGGTACCGGGAGTCTTGGCTCGCTGCGCATCGCCGTACTCACCCGCGGCAAGGGCGGACGCGACGGCGGGTTCATCTTCGACATGAAAGAGGAGGACGCTCCGTCGGCGGAGGTTCTCCTCGGTGCGGACCGGCGAAGTCCCGCTGATCGCGTGATCGAAGCCGCCCGCAGCTGCCTCGATCATCCGCCGCGCCAAATGGGATCGGCGAAGATCGGCGCGACCTCTCTGCTGGTGCGCCGACTTTCGCCGCAAGAGGACAAGCTCGACTGGCGCAAGCTCGGCGTCGACGAAATCGTCATGCTGTCGCAACACCTCGGGGCGCTGGTGGGCGCGTCGCACCGGCGAGGAGCCCGCGGAAAGCCCAAGTCTTAGGCCGCTTCCGATCGCGAAGCGGTG
>PLXG01000425.1 GCA_003153195.1 Myxococcales bacterium | reverse complement strand
GATGCCGAAGTCGATCAGCTTCACTTCCGGCGGGCCGCCTTCGTTGAGCACCAAATATACGTTGTCCGGTTTTAGATCGCGGTGAACGATGTTGTTGCGGTGCGCAGCTTCGAGCGCGCGCGAAACGTATTCGATGACGTGCAGCGTCTCGCCGATCGAAAGTGGTCCATGACGCATTCGATCGCCCAAGCTCTGACCATCGAGCCACTCCATGACAAAGTAGCAGCGTCCGTCGGGAAGCTCGCCGAACGCGAAAATGTCGACGATGTTGGGATGGTTGATCTTGTTGACCGATCGCGCTTCTTGAACGAAGCGAGCCAGCGCCTCCTCATCGCGCGTCAGCCCTTTGGAGATGATCTTGACCGCCGCCTTTTTCGAGATGACCGGATGGGTCGCCGAATAGACCACGCCCATGCCGCCCTTCGCGATGAAGCTTTCGATGGTGTATTCGCCGATGGCGATGCCGGGCGCTATCTCGAAATCGGTATGACGGAAGGCGGTGGACTCATCCTCATCCGAATCTTGGTGGATGGGCGCCGCCGGAACGGTCGCTTGCGGCGCAGTGGGCCTATTGGCGATCGAGGACGGACAGGTTGCCGTCGCTGGATGGTCATGTCCGCAAAGACTGCACACATCTCTATTTTAGCAGAGTTGCCAATTCGCCGCGCGGATTTCGGGCAATTACTTGATGCCGGAGATGACCGTCTGCGCCTGCGGAGTGACATAAAGTCCGACATGTTTGTTGGCGGTCGCCCAAGAACCGACTCGCGATAGCGCACCGGCCACGGTGTCGGACGCTTCGCCGACGACGTTGACGTCATCGACGTGCAGCGAAAGGCTGAGCTGAATGGTATGCGCCGAAGGGGGAAGCTCGACGCCCTTCAGCACTGCGGCCAGATCGAACGCCTCGCGCACCTGTTTCTGTTTGGTGTCTTGGGCTTCACTGAGCAGCTTGATGCCGAGCACCGCCGACGAGGTCTGCAGTCCGATGGTGAAACCTGCCGATCGCATCTGTAGCTCGACCGCGTCGAGCACCGGTAGAATGTCGAGCAGGATCTCTTCGCTGGTCTCGCCTTCGGGCAGCCGCATTTCGGCGTAGATCGCCACGCCCTTTCGCGGCACCGCGTTCGTGCGAACGTCAGGAATCTGATCGCCTTCGAGCGCGCGCGCAAAGGTATCGATGAACTCTTTGGCCGACGCGAAGCGCCGCTCGGGTTGTTTCTCCAGACAGCGCATGATGATCTCGTCTAGCACTGGATGCAGTGGCACCAGCTCGCTTGGCCGTGGCGCAGTCGCTTCGAGATGTTTGCGCTCGACCTCGGTGACCTCGTCGTCATCGAACGGATAGCGACCGGAGAGCATGTAATAGGTGAGCACGCCGAGCGCGTAGACGTCGGTGCGCGCGTCGNNCCTTTACGTCGCGGTGAACGATGCCAACCAGATGCGCGGCGTGCAGTGCGGCGCAAACCGGTTTTAAAAGTTCGAGCGCCTCGCGCGGCGTCAGGTGATCGGTGCGCTTGCGCAGCCACTGACTGAGCGTCAGACCTTTCAGGAGCTGCATCACCATGTACGGTCGTCCATCGCGCAGCTGACCGATGTCGTAGATCTCGATCAGGTTCGGATGGTCGACCATGTTGACCGCGCGCGCCTCTTGAATGAAGCGCTGGATCATCTCCGGTGAGCGTGAAAACTCCTGGCGCAACACCTTGACCGCGACCTTGCGGCCGAGCACGCGATGGCTGGCCGCGTAGACCCAGCCGCAGCCTCCCTTGCCCAAAACCGCGCCGAGAATGTACTCGCCCGCCGCCGTTCCCTCCGGCAGCTGATCGGGCAACGACATAGGCTCGAGACCGGGACCGGTATCGGCAGCCAAGGTCGCAGTGAGGTCGCGCTGATCCACTCCTCATATATGATATCACAAAGCGTTCAGTCGGAAATGAGCTCGGAACCGGGCGTCGAAGGAACCAAGAAAGATCAGCTGGTTACCTTTTTAGGGGGAGCCGATCACGCGGGCCAGGGCCGCTTCCAGACGCGGCTCCATGACGTTCGGAATTCGCTTGGCCAGCTCGATGGCATCGAGGAGAAAGCGTCGGGCGATCGCCCTATTTCCCATTCCGGCGGCGGCCATGGCGCGCATCTCGACGATTTCGATGGCCTCCTGCTCGATCGAATACTTTTTCGACTGTTCGAGCACCGACTCCCAAATGTCCTCTTCGTGCACCGGAATGGTGGCCGGATCGCGCGCCGCCAGCTCGAGCGCGTTCACCATCACCTCTTCGGACGGGATGAGCCGCCCTTCGACCTTTCCTTGTTCGCGCAGCCGCGACTGTTGGGCGCGAATTTCGCCCAGCACGTGCCGGGCAGCGTCCATCTGTTTTTCATAGACCAAGAGCCGGGCTTCGAGAATTCGCGAAACCGGGCGACCGCTCTCGCCGCCGACCTGCATTTCGAGCATGCGCGTGCGTCCGACGTGGGCGCGAGCCTCTTCTAGATCGCCCGACTGATAGAGCAGCTCGGCGATGTTGTACTCGGCAAAGTATTCGGTGCCGAGCACGCCCAACTCGCGCGCGATCTGAATGCCCAGCTTTTGCTCTTCGATGGCGCGCGCCGAATCTTTGCGTGCGATCCAAAGCGCGCGTCCGTTGATGTACGACCAGGCCAGGTGCGCGCGATCTTGATGGGCACGACACAAGCTGGCGGCGCGGGTGAAGGTCTCTTCCGCGTCGGCAATGCGGCCGAAATGGACCTGAATCTCGCCCAGCATCAGCAGTGTGATCACCAGCGTCTCGTAGCCGTCGTCGCCGAGCGCGCTCGCTTTTTCGGCCGCCTCTTCCAATAGCGTCGATGCTTCGGAGAGCTCGTTGAATCGCCAGTGCGAACGACCCTTGGCCATGAGCATGCGCGATTCGAAGGCTGGGCTGTTGACTGCGCCGGCCAGCTTGGCGGCGTCATCGACCCGCTCCTTCGATTGACGAAGATCGAGTGTCCAGTCGAGCGCGGTCGCTTCGTCGAGCAGAAGTTCGAGCTCGGCGGGGGCGTCGCCCATGGTGTGCGCCATGGCGCAGGCCAGCTTGAGATCGGAGAGCGCATCTTCTCCGCGGCCGAGGCGGTAGCGCATCTGTCCTCGTCCTTTGATGGCGTTCATGCGCGGCCGATCGGCGCTGTCGGGAAGCTGCTCGAGCGCGGCGGAGAACATCCGCTCTGCATCGAGATACGAATGGGTTTTCAAGGCGCGGTCGGCCAGCGAGAGATAGGCCGCCGCCGCTTCGTCGCGGAGTTCACCCTTGGCCGCGTGGTCAGCCAGCCGCGATAAATTTTCCAGCGGCGAGCGATCTTTATTTCGTCGATAGTAGTGACAAGCCGAGCGATGAATCCGCTGCTTGAGCGCGCTTGGCACTGCGTCGACCACCGCGCTGCGCACCAGCTCGTGACGAAAACGCATTCGTCCGCGCCCGCGCGAAACTAACGTTCCATTGCCGACGAGACGCTTGAGCCCGATGTTGGCGTCGAGTGGAACGTCGGCTGCCGCACCGTCGAGCTCCATCTGCTCGAGTACGCCCTCCAGCTCGCTTTCAGCGAATTCGCTGCCGAGCAGCGCCGCCAATCGCGCGTGCGCCAGTAGCGGTGGCGGAAGCGCGCCCACTTCGCTCTCGGCTAGCCACTGCACCAGAGGAAGATCGGGCAACTTGTCGAGCTCGTCGGTGGCTAGATGCCAACTGTCGCCGCGCGCCTGTTTGCGAATGAGCCCGCTGCGATGCAGACCGCGAATCAGCTCGGTGAGATGCAGCGGAATTCCGCCCGAGCGCTCGACCAGGTGCTCGACGGCCTTTCGCGGAACATTTTCTGCCGGATGCAAGAGATAGCGGCACAAGAGCGCCGCATCATCGGCGTGCAGCGCTTCGAGTCGCTCTTTGAGCCGCACTGCCGTGCGCTGGCTCCAAAAGGGGCGCGTCTTTTCGAAAGACGGCCTGGCGAACGCGCACAACCAGAGCGGCGCTCTGGACTCCTCGAGTAGCGCGTATTCCAGCGCATCGAGCGTGATCTCGTCGAGCCACTGCGCGTCGTCAATGAGCAGACAAAGTGGGCGTTCGACCGCCAATCGGCGCAACGCCACGCCGGCCGCGCGCGCCGTCGCCGAACGCAATGCTCCCGGAGCCGCTTGCAGATCTTTCAGCACCGGAAGGTCGGTGGTGTCTTCGCCGATCCATCCGAGCGCCAGCGCCAGCACCGGCCACAGCGCCTCCGCTTCGGATCCCAGCCTGCGACTCAGCCACTGTTCACCGCGATCGGCCGGTGGCGAGGGCGGCGCGCCCATCGCTTGCGTCAAAAGCATGCGCAAGCTCAGGCCGGCGTCACCGCCGAGCGGCTCCTGCGCGCGAAATCCGAGCACCGACAGGTCGACCCGCGATTCTGTCAGACGTTCTGTCAGCGACGCGAATAGATGACTTTTCCCGTATCCGACCTCGGCGATGACAGTGGCGATGGTAGGACGCCCGAGACCGTTTCCGATGCAGGCCAGATGCACGCTGTTAAGCAGACGGTTGATCAAATCGTCGCGGCCAAACAGCGGCTCACGCGCACGGGACTGAGTGAATTGGGTCTCTCCACTGATGCTTTGTGAGCCGTGGGTCGAAAAGATCTCCGGCGTGGCCGGCTTGCTCGCATCGGTGGCGACGCGCTCGCCTTTGAGATCGCTCAATACTTCGGCGGCGCGTTTGGTGAGAAAGGTGCCGAGCGGCTGACCCTCGCCGAGAAACAGCTCGGCCTTTTGAAACAGGCCGCTCACGAAGCGCGTCGATCCATCGGAACGATCGAGCACGTTCACGAAGTCGAGATCGACCAGCGCGCGACTGGCTAATCCGAGCGTCACCAGTCGCTGTCCGCACAAGAGCGCGGCGCGCGCCGGATTCTGCGTGGTCTTGCGCCGAAATACCGCCACGAAGCGCACTCCGGCGGAATGTCCGACCTCGCCACCGAACGCGCTGAGCGTAGATTTGATCGCCTTCAGATCGGCGCTGGCCTCGAAAAAGAGCAGACCTGCTTTTTGTCTGACAGCGCTGGGCGCCGCCGTGGCTTGCGCGGTGGCGGTCGAACGAAGCTCGCCCTGCTGCGTGGGTGCTTGCGCGAGCGCGACGGCCAACGCCGGAATGTCGGCGAAGCGATGCTCGGGATCTTTGGCTAGGCAGCGCAGAAGGGTCTCTTCCAATGCGGGCGGAATGGGAACGAAGCTGGAAGGGCGCTGCGGTCTGCGGCTGAGATGGGCCTCGCGCACTTCGGCGGCGCTGCCGAAAAAGGGCACGCGTCCCGTCAGCATTTCGTACAAGATCACGCCTAGTGCGTAGACGTCGGTGCGCCGATCGATCGCGCGCGGTCCGCCACTCGATTCGGAACGACACTGTTCGGGGGCCATGTACTCGGCGGTTCCGAGCATCGTGTCGCTGGCGCGATCGTCGCGCGCCGGTGCCGAACGATTTGGATCGTTTTCCGATTTTATCGGCCGCGCCAAACCGAAGTCGATCAGCCGCGCTCGCCCATCGTCGTGAACGAAGATATTTTCCGGCTTGAGATCGCAGTGGATGAAGCCCGCGTCGTGAACCGCTTCGGTGGCTCGCAGAATTCCCTGGGCCCACGATGGAAAAACTTCGAGCGCGACCTTGGGCGCCCGATCGAGTCGATCGGCTAGGGTGGGCCACTCGATGCGCTCCATTGCGATGTACCACTCGCCCTTGGGCAGCGTGCCAGAGGCAACCATGCGCGGAACGAATGGCTGCGCTATCGCGCCGAGCGCCTCCACCTCGCGCACCGCTTGGGTCGTCGCCAGCGGATCGCCCGGACGGGTGACTTTGATGGCGACCGTGCCGCCGCCGATCTCTGCATCGGGCGAGCTCGGCACCGCGAGAAAGATGGCGCCGAAGCCGCCCTCGCCGAGAATGTTTTGAATCTTGAATCCCGGAACTTCGGGCGCGTGCAGCATCGGCCGGCGCAGGGTTGGCAGAAGCGCGGCTTGATCGAGCGCGGGACCGGCATGTTGATGGGGCTCGACCGTTCGGGAGCCGCACACCACACAGCGGGGCATGACCCGAGCCTAGCACCGCGAATGCTCGGCTGGATATATGCCAGTGCGAAAGGCGTGCTGTCTTCGAATCGCCAAAAATCCAAGCTAAACAGAGCGCTGTCCGATTTTTATTCAGCCTGTCGCGAACGCAGTCAGATCCCCTGAGCGCCCGGATATTTTTCGCGTTGACAGTGGGGGTTCAATTTTGTAACCGTGCGAGAATCATTGTCATTGTTCGGGGGCGCGAATGAAAATATTGGTTCTCGGTTGCTGCTTCGGATTGGCTACGGGATGCGGAAACAGCGACAAATCCAAGACGGAAGGCGTAGTCGACATGGGCGCCGCCGATCTTACGCCTCCGGTGGACATGACGGGTGACACGCCGAGCACCGTCTATCCGGCCATCCGTCCGACAGGACCGCAATTGACCAACAGTGGTGGCCCGATCTTGAGCAGTCCGGTTTTTGTTGCGGTCACCTTTCCAAACGAAGCACTGCTGACCGACATCGAAGCGTTCACCAGCCAAGTGGGCGCAACCTCCTACTGGAGCGCGGTCACTTCGGAGTATGGAATCGGTGCAGGTACTGGCGGCACACCCGTTCATCTGACCGAGATAGCGCCGACCACCATCAAGGACAGCGAAATTCGCACCTGGCTCGCCGGGCATCTGGAAGGGACGCATGACGGCTTTCCGGCGCCGGCCGTGGGACAGGTCTTCGCCATCTTTTACCCGACGACGACGACGGTCACGCTCGATCTGGGCGGAACCTCCTCGGTGGGCTGCAAGGACTTCGGCGCCTACCACTCTGAGACCAAGCTCTCGAATGGAATGAAGGTAGCGTACGCGATTATGCCGCGCTGCCCATCGGCTGGCTCCGGTGCGACCGATCTGGAGCAGCTCACCCTCTCGGCGAGCCACGAGTTCGTGGAAGCGTCCGAGGATCCGTTTCCGGGCACGCAGCCCGCCTACCAGACCGTCGATTTTGATCACATCATTTACGGATTTCTCGGAGGCGAAGGCGCCGATCTTTGCGAGATCGATCCATCGGCCGACTACATTCCTACGGACTTCCCCTACGCGGTGCAGAAGGCTTGGTCGAACAAGTCCGCGCTAGCGGGACACAATCCGTGCGTGCCGCTCGCTACGAATGACGTCTATTACAACGCGATCTTGGGCCAGCAGGAGGCGGTCGACATTCCCGAAGGTCTGACCAACGACTTCACCGCCATGTCGAGCGGTTGGATGATCGGCGCGGGCACCAGTCAGACCATCGACGTTCAGCTCTACAGCGACGCGGCGACCTCCGGCGAAATCACCGTCAAGGCGGTCGACTATTTGGCCAACCACGGCGCCAACAAAATGCCTTCCAACTTGGCGTTCGCTTTCGATCGCACGAGCGGCGTCAATGGCGA
>PLXG01000238.1 GCA_003153195.1 Myxococcales bacterium | reverse complement strand
GACGGCTATTTTGCATCGTTGGGCGCCAACACGTTGTGGATTGCGCCGCCGATGGACTCGTCGGAATCGCTCGGTATCGATGCCGACAACACCCACTGGACCACCGGCTATCACGGCTATTGGCCGCGCGACTTGACCAAGACTGAGGCCCATTTCGGAAACGACAACGAGCTCAAACTGCTCATTTCGACTGCGCACTCGCACGGCATGAAGGTGCTCATCGACTACGTGATGAACCACGTGCATTCCGATTCGCCAACGTGGACTTCGCACACCAACACCAGCGACGGCTGGTTCTTTCCGCTGCAGGACTTCGGCAAGAGCTGTCTGTGCGGAAGCTCGGGCGATCAATGCGACTGGAACTCGTCGACCCATGCCTGCTGGTTTACCAGCTATCTGCCCAGCTTCGATTTCGACAATGCCACGCCGCGACAGTTTTCCGTCGAGAATATGATCTATTGGATTCAAAACTTCGGCGCCGACGGATTCCGCCTCGACGCCACCAAGCAGATCAACCCGCAATGGATTTTGGACGCGCGCGTCGCGCTCACCAGTCAGATCGAGTCGGTCACTAAACAGCACGTGTATCTGGTCGGCGAGTATTTCGATAACGGCAACCGGGACGCGATCAAAGCGCTGGTCGATCCGTGCGCCAAACTCGACGGACAGTTCGACTTTCCACTTCGTCAGGCGATCCTCGGCAATCTCCTCGAGCGTTACGGGACCATGAACGACTTCGTCGCTTACATGGATTCGAACACCGGCTATTACGGAGACGGGCTCATGTCGACGTTCCTGGGCAATCAGGACACGCCGCGCACTATTCATTTCGCGGATAACACGCCCGCCTGGAGCAACACCGGCGATGATGGATCCGCACAAGCGTGGCAGAGTCCGGGATTCGCGCAGCCGACGTCGGTGAACGCTTATCAGCGCATGTCGGTGGCGCTCGCGGTCCTGTTCACCAACCGCGGCGTGCCGCTCATCTATTACGGGGACGAGATTGGCATAGCCGGCGCTGGCGATCCCGACAACCGCCGCTTCATGAGCTTCGACGCGACCGGTTATAATGCCGGACAGAAACTGCTGCTCGATCGCGTGCAAAAGCTCGGCGCGATGCGCACCGCCCACACCGCGCTTCGTCGGGGCGATCGCACCACGCTCTACGTCGACAACGATGCGTGGGTCTACAAGATGGTCGATGGTGCGGATGTGGTGTACGTCGGCATCAACCGGTCGGACAGTGACAAGACGGTGAGCGGTCTGCCCGGCGGAAAATCGCTCAAGGACGGCATCTCGGGCGACACCATCACCGGCACGACCATGACCGTCTCTGCGCGCGGAATTCGCGTCCTCGCCGAGTAGTTGACATTGTGCCGCAGATCTTCGTTAGATGGTCCACCCAAACGAGGATCCCTACATGAGTGATTGGAAGAAGCTCGAATCTGCTTTTACGTCCGCTTTGAAATTGTCGGCCGCGCCAGTGGCAGTGACCTTCAGTGCCAAGGCGCCCGAAGGTGTCCGTAAATTTCTCGGCTCCGTTCCATCGAGTTGCAGCTTTTGGCGCGTCGCGCAGACCGCTCCTGCCGGCAAGAGCGCGTTTTTCACTGAGCCGAGCGATCACTATAACTGCCCGGTCGGCAGCTACACGCACAATGTCGCGCTTCCGGTTGAGCGCGCGCATGAGCTCGACGACGTGCTCGGCCTGATGGCCAAAATCGGATACCTAAAGATGGAAGAGGTTCCGCAAATTCCGCGCTGGTCGAGCGCGCCCAAAGCGATCGTCTACTCGCATTTGGCCGACGCGCCGTCGACGCCCGACGTGGTCATCTTTTCGCTGAACGCAAACGCCGCCATGCTCCTCGGCGAGGCGACCAAAGCCGCCAACGCGAGCGCCGGCATGGAACCGCTTGGTCGGCCGACCTGCATGAGTCTGGCCGCCGCCGAGCAAAAGGGCGGCACCATGTCGCTTGGTTGCGTCGGAAACCGCGTCTACACCGAGCTCGAATCGGGACAGGTCTACATGATCTTGCGTGGACGCGATCTCGACGCGGTCGCCGCCAGCCTGAGCGCGATCACCAATGCCAACGAGCAATTATTCGCCTACCACACCGGCCGGAAAAGCAGTCTTTTGCAGCTCAGCTAGCCCAGCGCACGTCTCCTAAAGCACGTCTTATAGATCCTCTCTAAGCTTCGCGCGCGCGAAGGATGCCTGATGCCTATAGATGTGCGGCCGCGCCGTTGGCGATGATCTCGAGCGAACGTCTGACAAAATCGTCGAGATCTTGGGGCTGTCGGCTGGTCACCAGCCGATCGTCGACGACAACGGCTTCGTCCTTCACCTTGGCGCCGGCGTTCTTCAGATCCACCTGAACCGTTTTCCACGCGGTCATCGTTCGCCCGCGCACCATGTCGGCAGTGATGAGGAGCTGCGGACCGTGGCAGATGGCGAAGATGGGCTTGTCCGCGAACGCCTTGACGAAGGAGACCACCTTGTCCTCGCCCCGAAGTTGATCGGGCGAATGGCCGCCGGGAATGAACAGCGCGTCGAATTCGCTGGCGTCGACGTCGTCAAAGGTCTGATCGGGCGTGACCGACTCTTTTTTGTTTTTGCCTTCGAGCTTCTTCTTATCGAGACCGATCACCACCACTTCGTGGCCGGCGGCGCGAAAACGGTCGTAGGGTACACGAAACTCAGAGTCTTCGAATCCTTGCGCGAGCGGGCAGGCGATCCTCATGTTCATCCTCCAAAGTCGATGACATGGTGGTCTGCACGGCGGCGACGATTGCAATGCTTGCCGAGCTAGGACTTCTTTTTGTCCTCGGCCTTTACTTGATCCGGCTTTTCGCGGAATACGATCCAGAGCGCGGCCGGCAGCGCCGAGAAGTCGGCGATCATCGACAGCAAAAAGGCGATGGCCGAGAGCTGGCCGAATTGTCGCACCGGCGGTAGATCAGCCAGACCAAAGGCGAGAAAGCCGCCGGCGTTGATCAGGGTGGCAATGAAGATGGCGCGACCTGCCACCTGCAGCGTGTGTCGTAGGCACATCTCCGCCGAGGCCCCCTCTTTTTGTTTTTCCAAAAAGTGAAAAAAGAAGTGGATCTGATCGTTCTCGGAGGTGCCGAGCACGGTGGACGCGATCAAGATGGTTGCCACGTTCAGCGACATCGAGGTGATCCGCATGATCCCGAACATCACCAGGATCGCGAACAGCGATGGAANNAGCTGTCGACTAACGTCGGTACCAGGTGATACGAAATCTTGGCCTGCATGGGACCCATGCCGGTGACGATCATCTCGAACTGTTTGAGCGAAGGAAACTTGGCCACCGTCTCGGCCCAGCGCGCATCGACCCCCTTCTCGAGCTCGACGATGCCTTGGTAGTCGGACTTTTGCGTGATGACGGTGAAGTGGGTTTGCCCGAGTGTCTTTTTGTCGATGAAGCGCTGCAGCATTTTCTCTTGCGGCACCATCGTCTCCAGCAATGCGCCGGCCTGCTCGAGGGAGGTGTCATCGGTGGGCATCTTGTCGCCCTGACCCATCGCGTATCGAGTGCTGCGCAAAATCGTGCTGGGACCGACCACCGCACCGATATTCGAATCTTGCTCGAGCGCGTGTTGAAAATATTCGAACCCGCGCAGGTTCTCCGGCTCCGTGACGCCCCCGACCGCGGCGTTGCCTTGGCCCTTCAGCCACACTTCGGTGACCGAAAGCCCGGCGATGGTGCGCTCGAGATATTTGGTGTCTTTGTACAGCTGCGACTCGTGGTTGATGTACTCGACCGCGTTGGTCTCGAGCTTCATCGGCGTAAGGAGTTTGGGAATTCCAAACAGCGCCACCGCACCGAGCGCGCAGAAGAGCAGCGAGCCGGGGACCAGCAGCCAGCGGTATCGATAGGAGAAGCGCGGCAGCCACTCCGTCATTTTGATGAAGACCGAGCTGTCGGAGCTGGTCTTGGTGGTAGTGGGCGTGCGCAGGATTTTTTGCAACGCCGGGAAGAGCGTGAAGACCACCAGGAAGGTGAAGCCGAGGCCGATGGCCACCCAAATGCCCATCTCACGAATGGGACGAATCTTCGAAACCGCCAGCGCCGCGAATCCGACCGCGGTGGCGAAGATCGATGCGGTGCAAGCCATGAACTTGTTGTCGAGCGCGAAGATTTGATGGTCGTCCACCGAGCGATCGGCCGGTCGCTCGACGAAACGCGACTGCAGATAGACCAGCGTGGCGGTGCAGGTGATGAGAATGCTCATCGGTACCAGCGACGAGACGATGGTGAATCCACCGCCGGTGATTCCGATGTAGCCGACCGCCATCGCCGCGTTGGTGCCGAGCGTGAGCAGAAACGCCAGCAGCGTCCGCCAAGATCGATAGAGCGCGACGTTCAATATAATGTTGAAGAATCCAAACAGCGGGAAGTAACGATTGGCGGTGTTCTTGGAGTCTCGATCGAGATAGGCGTTCACGTACGGCTCGCCCACTTTGCGCAGCGCGGTCAGCGGCGCCGGGTGCTCCTCAGTCGACCGCAAGATCGCGTCGACCTTTTCCAGCGTCTCCTCGCGCTCGACCGCGGAAGAGACGTCGAGGATGAGCGCGGTGGCCAAGAAGTGATCGCCGACGATGCGCTGCTTCCGAAAAAGATCGGTACCGGTCGCGAACTTGCGAAAATCGGCCGCCTCTTCGGGTGTGCCGGAGATGGCAGGATGCGCTCGCCGAAATGTGGACAGCGCGGAGTTCACCTCCACCCGCGGGACTTTGCTGAGCGCGCGCTCGATGCCATCGAGCTTGGCGATCACCCCGGGAAAATAGGGATCGTCCGCTTCGCCAAGCAGCACCGCGTATTCGCCGCGTCCGAACACCGCCTCGAACTGATGGTTCTTCACCACGTCCGGATCGGTGGAGACGATGAGGCGATCGAGCGAGTTGTCCTGCTTGACCTTGAGCGCGTAAAAAATCGAAGGACCGAGTAGCAGTCCGTAGAACGCGACGATCCACCACCGTTTGGCGACGATTTGGCGAAAGACGCGCGACAGCAACGAAGCAGGGTTTTCCAAGGCGCCCTCGAGTGAACACGACTACGAACGCCGGGGCAAGCCCCTTCGTGATAGCCTCAGTGCGTGGAAATCGTCATCGTTGGCGCTGGGCCGTCCGGGCTCTACCTCAGCATCCTCATGAAGCTCGCCGACTCGAAACATCGAATCGTGGTGTGCGAGCGCAATCGCCCGCACGACACCTTCGGGTTCGGCGTGGTCTTTTCCGATGCCACGCTCGACAATTTTGCGCGGGCCGATGGGCCCAGCTACCACGCCATCCGCGAGCGATTCGCGCACTGGGACGACATCGACATTCATTATGGTGGTCAGGTCACCACATCACGCGGGCACGGCTTTGCCGGGATGGAGCGCGCCACTCTTTTGGATGTCCTTGCCGCGCGCGCGACCGAGCTCGGCGTCGAGCTACGCTTTCAAGAAGATGTGAGCGACCTCGAGCGATTCCGCTCCGCCGATCTGCTGGTCGGTGCCGACGGCGTGAACTCGATGATTCGCGGAAAGTTGGCGGGAAAATTCGAGCCGAGCATCGACAGTCGTCCAAATCGCTTCGTTTGGCTGGGCACTACCTTTCCATTTCGCGCCTTCACCTTTTATTTCAAGGAGAATGCGCACGGTCTTTTTCGCGTGCACGCCTATCGCTATTCCAACGCCGAGGGCAATCCGCAGACGCCTATTTCAACTTTCATCGTCGAATGCACCGATGAGACCTTCAAGAAGAGCGGACTCAAAGAGAACGACGAAGAGGCCACCATCGCCTATTGCGAAAAGCTGTTCGCCGAGGAGTTGGCCGGTCACCCGCTGCTCAAAAATCGCTCGCTCTGGCGCCAATTTCCGACGGTGCGTAACGCCCACTGGCACGATGGCCGCACGGTTTTGGTCGGCGACGCGGCGCACACTGCGCATTTCTCCATCGGATCGGGCACCAAGCTGGCGATGGAAGATTCGATCGCGTTACGCGATGCACTGGTGCGAAATAAGAATGTCGCGGAGGCGCTGACGCTGTACGAAGCGGAGCGGCGCCCGGTAGTGGAGAGCTTGCAACGCGCGGCGCAGACCAGCTTAGCTTGGTTCGAAGAGACCGAGCGCTATTTCGGTCGACTGGCACCGCCGCAGTTCGCCCTCAACCTGCTCACGCGCAGTTTACGCATTACCCACGAAAATTTGCAGGTCCGCGATCCGGCGCTGATCGCCTCCGTCGACAAATGGTTCGCGGCTGGTGCAGCGAAGCAGAGCAGGGTGGCGGTCGCGGAATCCGCGGAGGGCAAGTCGCCGCCGCCCATGTTCACGCCGTTTCGGCTCCGCGATCTGGTCTTGGAAAATCGCGTGGTGGTGTCGCCGATGTGTCAGTATTCGGCGGACCATGGCGTGCCGAACGATTGGCACCTGGTTCACTTGGGCAGCCGCGCCATCGGTGGCGCAGGCCTGATCATCACCGAGATGACCGATGTTTCACCGGAAGGGCGCATCACGCCCGGCTGCGCGGGAATCTGGGACGCAAAACAGGTCGAGGCCTGGAAGCGCACCGTCGATTTCGTGCATCATCAATCGACCGCAAAAATCGGAATCCAATTGGCGCACGCTGGACGCAAGGCTTCGACGCGAGTGCCGTGGGAAGGCGTCGACATGCCGCTTTCGAGTGACAACTGGCCCATCGTCGCACCGTCGGCGATTCCCTACCGCGAGGGCAGCCAAACGCCCAAAGCGATGGACCGCGTCGACATGGATAAAGTGCGCGCAGATTTCGTGCGCTCGACGGGATTTGCCCACTTAGCTGGCTTCGATTTGATCGAATTGCATTTTGCCCACGGATATTTGTTCTCCAGCTTCATCTCGCCGCTCGCCAATCGACGCACCGATGAATACGGTGGCTCGCTCGAGAATCGCCTGCGCTTTCCGCTCGAGGTATTCGACGCGGTGCGGGCGGCGTGGCCGAAAGAAAAGCCGATTTCAGTGCGCATCTCCGCTTTTGAGTGGGCGCCCGGTGGGATCTCGGCTAGCGACTCGGTGCAAGTCGCGCGCGCTCTCAAGGCGCACGGAGCCGACATCATCGATGTGTCGACTGGCGGAACGGTTTCCAATCAGAAGCCCGAGCATGGACGCCTCTATCAAACACCGTTTTCCGAGCGCATTCGGCACGAGGCGGAGATTCCGACCATGACCGTCGGCGCCATCACGTCTTACGCGGATGTGAACAGTATTTTGGCGGCCGGCCGCGCCGATCTCTGTGTATTGGCGCGCGGACATCTGTTCGATCCCTATTGGACCCGGCACGCCGCCTACGAACAGGGCGTGAGCCTACCCTGGCCGAAACAATACGCGTCGATCACCCGCTTTCGACCGCGCCTCAAGTAGCCTATGCTCTGACCATGGCGCGCGCACCGCATCCCTATTTCACCTGTCCGATCAGCTGGCACACCAAGCTCGCCGACGCGATGGCCGATGCGCGTGAGCACGATCGCCTGGTGATGATCCTTCACTCGCGAGTGCAATGCGGCGGTAGTCGTGCGCTGGTGGAAAAATCGCTGCGCAAAGACGAGCTCTCGGAAGTGATCGAGCGCGACTTCGTGCCGCTGGCGAGCGATGCCGATCATCCTGAGCCAGATGTGTTGGCGCTGATCGCCGGGCTGCCGGCCAAAGAGCCGACGCCCCTTTGCATCTACGTCTCCACCGATGGGAGGGTGGTGCAGTCGAGCGCGGGCGGTCGCCACCCGGCGGTGCTGCTGAACGATCTGCAGCAGGCGTGGACCAAGAGGCACGGCTGAGCGCCGAATGTTCGTCGCGCTGGCGGTACAGATTACCGTTCTGACGCTCAGCCCGGGTTCAGATCTATTCGCGCGCTTCGGTCACACCGCGGTCCTGGTCGAGCGCGATCAGAAATCAGAGGTCTATAACTTCGGAAAGTTCGATCCCAGTCAGCCTGGATTTGTCGGACAATTTTGGAACAACGAAATTCCCTATTGGGTGGGCAAGGAAGACTGGTCGCGCTTTTCGCGTCGCTACGGAGCGCGTCTGATTACTGGACAGGTGCTGAACCTCGACGATCAGGAGGCGGCGCGCGTGGCTGATCGGCTGGACTGGTCGATCAAACCGGAGAATGCCTACTATCCGTACGACTGGTTTCGCAACAATTGCACCACCAAAGTGCGCGACGTGATCGATGGCGCGGTGGGCGGAGATCTGGCGCGAACCGCCCGCGCCGAGTCACTTCCGACTACGATTCGCGAAACGCTGCAGCGCTCGACTAGCGAAGTGCCGTCGTTCTTTCGCGCGCTTTCGCTCAGCTTGAACGAACGCGTCGATCAACCGATTACGCCGTTCGAAGCGATGAACATGCCGGTCTTATTGATGGAAGGACTGCGCACCGCGCGTCATCACAATGAGGCGCTGGTGAAACGCGAGTGGACTAAAGATGGACCGCTTCCGCATGCGCAGCCGGAGCCAAGTTGGATCTTTCCGCTGCTGATGGCGCTCATTCTGGGAGCGCTGTTTTGGGGATCGATCGCACAGACGGGCGTGGCGCAAGTGGTGTCGGGGAGCGCATTGTTTTTTTATGGTCTCGTCGGTGGTGTGCTCGGCTTGGTGCTGGTCGGCTGGTCTCTTACTGGCTACACCGACACGCACTTCAGCGCCAACCTGGCAGCCTTCAACCCACTGTTGTTCGCGCTTATTCCAGTCGGAATCGCACAGGCGCGCCACAGGAGTTCGACTCGCGCCAAATCAGTCGCGCGTCGTGTGTGCGAAGTTCTTTTTGTCGCCACAGCGTTCGAACTAGTCGCGCATCTCGCCTTTCACGGCAGACAAGTGCATTTAGCGTTTTCGTTCTTTGCACTGATCGCGCTCGCTCTCTCGCGACTGTCATTGGCCGGCGAGCGAATCTCTCGACCCAGGCCCTACGTCGCGCCGTGAGGCGTAGGCGAGCTCGTCGGAATGGCGGGCGCCTGGGGCACGTCCTTCTTCTTCCACTTTTTCGACAGCCGATCGAGCGCGAGATAAATCACTGGTGTGGTGTAGAGCGTCAGCATCTGCGAGAAGATAAGCCCACCGACGATGGTGATGCCGAGCGGGCGACGAAGCTCGCTGCCCACGCCGCCGCCGATCGCCAGTGGAAGCGCGCCGAGTAGTGCCGCCATGGTGGTCATGGTGATCGGGCGAAAGCGCAACAGGCACGCCTTGTAGATCGCCTCTTTCGATGACAACTTCTGCTCGCGCTCCACCTCGATGGCGAAGTCGATCATCATGATCGCGTT
>PLXG01000152.1 GCA_003153195.1 Myxococcales bacterium | reverse complement strand
TCTGAGATGGTCAGGGCTTGAAGGTGTTGTCTTGTTCACCTGACACTAAGACCACCTGCGCGGTGTCGATGTTTGACAAGATCTGTTCGTAAGTGAGTGGCTTGTCGTAGCTGAGCAGGCCATTGATGAATGCCATCGAGGCGCCCGAATCCGAGGCGAAGAACGCGGGCTCGGCGTTGAGCGCAAAGTCCATGAACTTGGTGCCGGTCGGATCGTCGGGGTTCAGCGTCGCGCGCATTTCGGCGAGCGCACCGTCGACATAAGTGTACGTGTCGCATCCGTTCATGAAGACGATTACATACTGACCGGCGACGAACTTTCCCTTCGACGCCAGCGTACGAATGTTGGCGCCTAATCCGGCATGACCGTTGTAGGCGATGAAGTCGGCGCGGGTGGAGAGCGCTTCGTAGCGATCATAAAAGGCCTGCGTCGCGGACGAGACTTCATCGACCAGCAGCGCGTTTACGATCACGCTGCGTCCGTCTGCCAGCGTGGCTTGAAATTCGACGTCCGGCAGATTGGCGCCGGGCTGAGTCGGCGCGTCGGCGGGAATGGTGACGAGCCCCTTCATGCTTCCCATGCGATCGCGAATGTCGCTGTTGAATTGATTGAACGCGTTGATGCCCGCGTCGTCATCTTTGTCGGTGTCGCCCTTGGCAAATTTTCCGAAGATAGCCACTACGCGCAGGGTGTTATCTTCCCAAACCTTGTCGTACTCGGGGTATTTTCCAGTGGTGTTGGCGGTCGAAACGGTCACTTTTGCCGTCGAGCGAACCACATCGGCGTCGTCGAGCTTGCAGCTGCTCTGGCTCGGGCGGTAGTAGTACCACATCGAGCTCACATCGATTCCTTCGTCGGTTTCTTCGCTGCATGCGCCTTTGTATTTGGTGGTGAACGCGTCGAACTGATCGACGTTCTTCGGTAACTTGAAGGTGTAGCTCTTGGGCAGCTTGTCTTTCGATCCCCATGCCACCGGCATCTTGGCGTGGTAGCTCACTTCGACGCGACCGTCTTTGGTCGGCGCGCTGGTGAGTGATGTGTACTCGACGCGATCCATGCGTCCGACCGATCGACTGCCGTTGAGCTCGCCGACCGTGTAGTAGAGCAGACTCTCCATCACTGCACGCTCACCGCCCCAATCGAGTGCGTTGGTCTGGACGGTGCCCGACCATTCGAAGTCGAGGATGGTGGCCTGGTTGCTGGTGTCGGATTTTCCGCCCGGCCATGCATCCGCCACCGGATCGGCTGAATCGGGCGCTCCCGCACACGACGCGAGTGCGAGCGAAAGAGTGCACCAGAGTTTTTTCGACATGACCGATCTCCTCGTGAGTGTCCACTTCCTCTCCACGACTAATGNNGGCTAGCGCAGCAACCTGGGGTCAACCCTGCCCGTTTCGAGTTTCCCAGCCGGCTACTCCCGGAGCGGATGATAGGGGTCACTCCACGTGAGATCAAAGCTTGGTAACCACAGGCGAAATTTCGCACACCGCGAAAACCGCTTTGGGGGCCCTCGTCGACGGTCCTTTTCGGGTTTTCGCGGTGCCCAATAAATCATCTTAAATATCCAGTTGTTAAATATGAATGGAGTGACCCCAACCTCAGAAGTAGGCTTTTAGGGTTACTTGGAGGTTGAACGGGACGCCCGGCGTGAAGTGGACGTCGGCTACGCCGGTTCGCTGCGCGATCGGGAGCGTCGCGCCGCAGACGCTGTAGTTGGCATTGGCAGGATTGTGCGCTTCGTCGTAGGTGCAGCTGTGATTCCCGAATTGCGCCTCGCGCCAAACCGCGTTGAACAGATTCTGAACGTTGAACCCCACTTCGAACCAATGCACGCGATAGGTCGCCGATAGATCGAAGATGGTATAGGCCTGCGTGTTGACGCGATTGGGATCGGTCTGATTGAGCGTCTTGTACTCGATTGAATTTTCGTCGAACGCCGGGCGCGCACCGAGATAGCGAAATCCGAGTCGCGCCCGCAATCCCGACAGTCGTCTCGTGCCGAGATAGGTGACGCCGCCGGTCATGTAAATTTTCGGTGCAAGCGCAATGGCGCCGCCGTTTCCATGATCGGGCACCGACTGCGAATCGGCCTGCGCCAAATCATAGTCGAGGTAGAGCCATTTCCACGGATGGCCGCGCAACTCGAGATCGACGCCCAGTCGCCGCGTCGGGTCAGACGGCTCGAACTGTCCCGTGTCGCCGGAAAAGACAGTTTCGTTCTCCAGGTAACTGGCCCACAGCGCGACCGCGGCGGTGAAATATTGGCGATAGGTGTAGCGCGCGCCGATCTCACCGCCATAGATGCGCGGCAGCACGTTGACCACCGAGCCGTTCGGTGTGGTGAGTCCGCTCTGCACCGAGATGCGCGCGTCGTTCGAGTGAAAGCCCATGCCAAAGTTCAAATAGAGGTCGAGCGGCCGCACCGGCGTGAAGACCACCGTTGCTTTGGGACTAAACAGCGTCTTCTGTTTGGTTCCCGAAGTCGCCGGATTTCCCGCGCCCAAGGTCTCGCCATGATCGTCGACGTTGAAACCGAAATAGTCAGCGCGCAATCCGACGATTGATCGCAGCCAGCGCGTCCAGACGATGTCCTCTTCGCCGTACACCGCCAAATTGACTTGATCGATGTCGTCGTTGTTGCCGAAGTTGAAAGTGCTCATTCCCGTCGACGGATCGACCCCGCCCACATAGCGACTGATGCGTTTGCGAAAATCGCCGTTCTGCGACTCGGCATTCCACAGATCGACATGAATTCCGTCGTAGCGCATTTGCGCGCCGAAGGTGTGACGGAACGAAATGCCATGCCAGGTGGAGTGGCGATGATAAGAGAGGTTCACGCCGGTGAAGACACGACTGTCGTCCTGTTCGATCTCGTCGCCGGTGGTCGGATTCTTGAGGAAGAATGTAAAATCGTTCCATAGCGACAGTCGATAGCGCGTCACATAGATGGTGATGTCGAATTCGTTTTTCGGATCTTTATGTTTGAGAAACAGCGACAGCATTTGGCGCTGCGTCTGTCCGCCTTCTGATGGATCGATCGAGCCGAACTGATCGATCCGATGCGCGTCGACCTCGCGCGACGGAATTTGCCCCGAGCCGATCCACTGCGAACCGTAGCCCTGCAAGAACGTTCCGATCACCGTATTCGGCGACAGATCGTAGGTGAGCTTGCCGAAGATGTTGTAGCGAAAGAGTCCCTCCGGCGTCTGGAAAGGTCCCTCGTCGCGTGCCACTTCAGCGGCAATCCAAGGATGGAGATTTTTCGCCCAGCCGGTCAGCTTGGGCGAGACCACGATTGCTCCGCGCTCCTGCGCCACCAGCTTGCAATGCTGAATGTCGCCGTTACATCCCAGCGTGGGAAATCCACCGACGGTCATCTGCGCGAACGACTCGGCGAACTCTTTGCGCGTGATCAGGTTGATCGCGCCTGCCGTCGAGAAATCGCCAAAGCGAACATCGTAAGGCCCTTTGACCACATCGACCTGCTCGAGTGCTTCCGGAATCAGCCAGTGCAGATCGGCGTATCCTTGACCGTGCGCGTGCGACGGCATATTGACCGGAATTCCGTCGACGAAAACGCCCACGTCGGTGCCATGATCGGCGTCGAAACCGCGCAAGAAAAGCTGATCGGCTTTGCCACCGCTTTGATGCTGCACGGCCAGCAAGCCAGGCACTACGCGCAAAATGTCGTTGGGCGAAGTTTTGGGCCGCAGATCGAAATCGAGGTTGCGAATGGTGGTCGATGACGCGGCTGAGGATGGCCCTCGCCCCACCACCGTCGTTTCATATTTCGATCCGCTCGGCGCCATGACTGGAACATCGGAAGTGGGTGGCGGAGTCGCGCTGGTTTCCGCGGTCAGATGCGGACGAACCACGAACTGCTGATCGAAGAGCACGGTCGATTCGATCGGTTGACCATCTCTGGTCGCCGGTGTGAACTTGAACTTGCGCGCCGCCGCCAGCGCCGCGTCATCGAAGCCAAAGCCAGCCGGCTTGATCAATTTCACGGTGCGGACCAATCCATCGACGCCGACGGTGATTTCCATTTCCACCACGCCGCCGATTCCGTCGTTTCGTGCCGCTTCTGGATAGTTCGGCTCCACTCGCTCGATCAGCGCTGGAGCCGTCAATCCCGGTCTGGCTTCACCGGTCTCGTGAGCCGCGGCNNGCGATGGCGAACGCGATCGTCCACAAGCCAATTCTCATCATTCTCTCCTCAAAGAGGCACACGGGTGATCGGCGACTTGCGCCATCACCCATCGCTAGCTTTTTGTGAAATTACAAAACTAGGATTGTGCGGGCGGCCCACGAATGGGCGGAGAGACAATGATCCATTCCGAAGCGAGGACACTCGGTTCGAGCACTGCGGCGTCGTCAATGCGATCGCTCGGCGGCGGAAGAACGAACGGTGATTGCGAGAGCGTCGCTCCGGTCAGGTGTTCAAACGCGCCCTCAGAGTGACGCGGATCGAACGGTGATTCATGGTGATGGGTGAGACTCTGATGATGAACCGAATGGCGCGCGACGATCGCCTGCTCATCGAGGCACGCACGCCCGACCGGAAGGAGCGAGTCGATCTCCTCCACGTCCGGATGATCGTGACCGCTGTGCTCGCCGTCGGATCGCTCTTCGAGAACGTGCAGATAGTATGTGCCACCCGCCGTATGAACGTGGTCGGCGCCGCGCGCGAGATGATGCAGCCGGTGAAGAACCGGCACCACCAATACTCCCAGTAGATAGATCGCCAGTGCAAACCCGGCGGTTAGACGCGACCGTCTCACGGCGAACACGATACGCCTATTACGCTCGTCACTCAAGGCGGGTTGCGGCGCGGCGCAAAAAAGCGTAAATATTTTTAATGCCTGTACTTCCAGCCGTTTCGCCGACCGAAGTTTCCGCGCTTCTCAAACAGTCCACACCGCCGCGCTTGCTCGATGTTCGCGAGCCGCCAGAGTACGTGTCCGAGCTGGGACACATCGAGGGCGCCGAGTTAGTGCCGCTCGGATCGCTGCAGCAAAATGTGGCCAAGTTTCAGGGGGAGACGCGAGAGATCGTGTGTATCTGTAGGAGCGGAATGCGCTCGCAACAAGCGGCTGGGCTTCTCGGACAGCTCGGCTTTTCGACGCGCAATATGACCGGCGGGATGCTGGCCTGGAACAGCGCTCAGCTTCCGATCTCCAAAGCGCCACCTAAATAGCTAGGTGGCGCGAACAGCTAGTGGCTCGCGGATTTTGATTTCGAGCCGTTGCCTTCGGGCTTCGGGCTGTTGTCGTTCGACTTGGCGCCTTCCTTGGTCGCGTCTTTGCTGCTGGTGTCGAACGACGTGAGCAGCTTGGCCAGATCGTCGGCGTGCTCTTCTTCACGCGCCAAAATCTCTTCCATCACGCGACGGGTCGTCGGATCTTTGTCCGCCAAGTAGCGAATGATCTCACCGTAGGAGTCGATGGCGATTCGCTCGGCCACCAGGTCCTCTNNTGCCCTCGATATACTCCGAGTGGCTGCGGGTGAGCAGTCCCTGCGGATTCAAATTGGGCGCGCCGCCGAGCTGGGTGATGCGAATGGCGATGAGGTCGGCGTGCTGCTGCTCCTCGTTGGCGTGCTCGAGAAACTCTTGCGCCACCGGCTCAGACTGAAGCCCGGTCGCCATGTAATAGTGACGACGATAGCGCAGTGTGCAGACGATCTCGGTCGCCAGCGCTTCGTTCAAAAGTTGAATGACCTTTTCGCGATCGGCGCGATATCCGGACGTCACCGCGCCCTCTTCAATATGTTGCCGGGCGCGACGGCGAATTTCGATCACGTCGCTCAAGAAATCTCCGGGCTCTGGCATCGTCGTCTCCTGTAAACGAATGGATATCGACGTTGTAGGCACGCCAAAACGAGCGTCGAGGGGTCAATCGCTCGGTTGCTGGAAATTATTTGGTTTCAGAAGGTGAAAGGAACGGTAAATACTTGTGGTAGAGCGCGGTGTACTCCCCGAACCGCATTCGGTCGGCATCGGCCGATTCTCGAATGATGGCCACCACGCCGGCGCTCACCGCGACCACTGCGAGCACCGCAGCGATCGACGCACCTTTGCGAATTTTCAGACGTTGAACCCGCGCACGAAAGAGCGCCTTCATCGCTAGGCCGACGCCCAAGCAGAGGTGAACGGCGCCCGCCACGCCCAGCAGAAAATAGTAGGGCTCGAAAAAGATCGGCCAATTCTGCAGCGAGTAGGCGATGAACGAAAAGTCGGCCTTTCCGGTGGCGGTCGGCGCATGCGACAGCGCCGGGATGACACGCGTAGCGAGAAAGTGTCCAGGGAGANNGAGAAACGCCAAAAGGAAATAGCCGCTGATGCGATGGACGCGCACCACCATCGAGTGCGGACGGTGGCTGGGATGGCGAAACCGCCGCGCGATGCGCATTCCGGCGCAGATGATGTGCACGGCGCCAGTCACACCGATGAGCAAAATCTCGACGACGAGGTTGGGACGATAGAACGCGCGAAACGAATTCAGCGCCGAGTCGAACGCCAGATTTCCACCGACCGCCGCCGAGATGGTGGTGATGAGATGCAGCGACAGGAACAGGCCGAACAGAAGGCCGGAGATCGACTGCATCACCTGAATGTTGCGCGGCGTGCGGTCGATGATATTTTTG
>PLXG01000061.1 GCA_003153195.1 Myxococcales bacterium | reverse complement strand
GTTTCAACTTCTCGGCGATGTCGGCGGCGATCGATTGATTCTCAAAAACGGCGCAAAGATGCTGATCGACGCTCCCATTGCGACGTTCAAGTCCGCGCACGAAAACGGCTTTCGCCGAATATTGGAATAGTCGCAAAGCGCGCTATGTTGTAGTCCTTGGAGGGATCGATGCATCTACTCATCAAATGGTTGGTTTTTGCGGTAGCGGTGCTGCTCACGGCGCGCGTGGTCCCCGGTATTCGCGTGAAGTCGTTCGGCGGGGCCATGATTTTCGCCGCCGTATTCGGCGTTCTCAACGTGCTTCTCGGGTGGCTGCTTTTCGTGCTGGCGATCCCGTTCATCGTGCTCACCTTCGGGCTCGGCTATTTCATCGTNNCGTTTGGGCGAGCCACTTCATCATTCGCGCCTAATTACCGCGAACCCTATTTTTCGCACTCGCTCGGATAGACGCAGCCCGCTTCGCAGCCGTTCGCATACGACAGCACCATCGGTGAATCGCAACTGACCGGCATGAAACTGCAGCTACCTTGTGGCGTGCAGTCGGCCACAATCCCATCGCTGCAGAAATCGAAAATCTCGCCGGTGCAATCGCAAGTGTCGCAGCAGTCGGCGTAAACCGGATGGCAGTGGCCCCGGTCCGTGCAGTTCTGTGCG
This sequence comes from Myxococcales bacterium, assembly GCA_003153195.1. Classification (GTDB taxonomy): domain Bacteria; phylum Myxococcota_A; class Polyangia; order Palsa-1104; family Palsa-1104; genus PALSA-1153. The sequence goes on along the minus strand of PLXG01000061.1, from coordinate 4,971 downwards.
TCGGTTGCGTCGGTACAACTCGTCGGACATCCGCCCGGCGGCGCCGGACAGCTCGGTGCCGAGTTCGACGGGTCGTAGCATTCGAGGAACGAGCTCGATCCGCATGCGCCACAGTAGAGCGGTGTGCAGTTCGCGTTCGCGTTGCACGCGCCTTCGGAAAGTCCGGCACAGTTATCGTTGCAGTGCAGGGGAGAACAGAGGAGACCACCTGTTGTGGAAGCATCTTCACAGCCCGGGAATGCCATCCGACCTTCGCAATCCGGGCAGGCCGGGATTGGCTTGCACGCTGGGTTGAGATCGCATGCGTCCGCGCCGAGCTTCGCGCAGATTGATCCGCCGTCGCTCTCTCCACCATTGTCGTCGGGCAGCAGCGTTCGGCCGATACATCCAGTCATGCAAAGCGAAAGGATGAAGTAGCGCATCTACTGGTTGCACTCGGTTGGCAAGACGCAACCCGCCTCGCATCCGTTCGCATATGAAAGAACGTAGGGCGCTCCGCACGAAACCGGTGCGAATCCACAGCTGCCTTCGAAGTTGCAATCCACCGTGGCGCCGTCGGCACATAACTCGAAGTGCGACCCACAGTCGAAGCTGTTACAAAGTCGTTGGTAGGTCGCGACCGCGTGACAAAAACCGCTTCCGTTGCAGCTCGACTGATCAGTAAAGCTGGCGCAACTCTGCGCGCATGGCGGAGGCGGCGGACAGCTGGGCGCATCGGCGGTATTGGCGTAACAGCCGACGAAGTTCTCTCCGCCGCAGCCGTCGCACACCACCGAAACGCAGGAAGAGCTCGCCTCGCAGTCGGACCGCGACAACCCGGTGCAAGTCGCGCACGAATCCGTACAAAGAATCGTGGCGACGGTGGACTTGTCCAGGCAACCGACGAACGGAGTTTTCCCCGAACAGTCTGGACAGCTGGGAGCCAATTTGCAATCGGCCGCGTCTTTACAACCGAGCTGGTCGAGCGCGCTGCAGGGAATCACGTCGCCGAATCTGGTCATGCCCGAACCACTGCCTGACCCGCTGCCAGGGCCTGCGCCAAACTGGGGGGGCGAGATCGCGCGGCCGTCACATCCGACTAAGCAAAGCGAAAAGATCAGATAACGCATGTAGGACTCCTCCGGTGCGCACCCGTGCAGCAAGATTGAAACCAGGCATACTTTCTTGAGACTTCGATGACTTAGATGGAAGGGGAGTGCGAAAAGACTCGAGCACGACGAAAAACTGAGACCAAAATTTTGCGGAGTCTGCGCCGAGGTGGGATGATGTAGGTACACATCCCACCGGAGCCGTGAATCATGAGGCGTCTAATTCTTGCTCTTCTGTTCGTCCCGTTTGTTGCTGCCGCTAGCGAGCCGGCCTCCGACATCGANNCGCAAAAGTCTGCGCCCGAAATCGCGGTGGACAAACTGGGACCGCTCGAGCCACCTGCGCAAACCGGTCCGGTCCAGCTACCGCCGATCACGGTTCAGGCCGAGCCGATGCGTTATCGCAAGCTCACGGTGCTCATTCACAAACACCACCGCGCGGCGATGATCCCAGCGCGAAAGATCGCCCGCAAGCGCCTCGCTCGTCGCTGAAGCGCAAGGCAAGTGAAGGTGCTCTTTTAAAACCAGAACGACGCCATGAGTTTGCCTTGGAATCCGTAGCTCGCTTCGGGGATGGCCGCGTAGTTTACGCCGCTGTAGTACGAGCCGGGCGTCAGTACCTCGTCTAGAAATAGTCCGACAAAGCGCGCTTCGGCCTCGATGGCGAACCATTTGAACCGCAGCTCGGCGCCGAGCCCAATGTGGGCCATCCATTCCACCAGATCCTGCGAGCGCGAATCGCCGCTCGTGAATTGGACCTTGAGCGTGTCGGGCATGATGCCGAAGCCGCCGAGCGCGTAGAAGTTCAAATGGCGGCGATCGTCGTTGTTGGGCAGAAACCAGATCATCATCGACCACTGAAATGGATAGCTCCAGCGCCGGTAGGTCTGATTGTGATTTTCGCCGTACAGAAATCCTTGCTCAAAATCGAAGCCGAACCGCCCCGAATTTCGGAGGCGGAGATGCACGCCGCCGCCGCCGAGGATGGCGGTGTCCGAGCCGAGCTTCTGATTGAGCGCGAGCAGCTCCAGGTGCGCTCCCAGCGAGATGCGTCGCACCTTTTCTTTTTTCAGCGGACGTACGAGACAGTTGCCACAGAGCGGCGCGCCCAACGGTACAGTCGGAGTGTACGCAGGATATGGATCGACTGGCGCAACCTCGCCGTCGGCAAATGCCACTGCATTCCAGCCACTCAAGCACATCACCCAGATGAGAAGCTTCATGGCTCGCGTGCTCACTCAGGAAACATGCCAGCGGCAAAACCACGTGACTAAGCGCGGTTATGTAGGTTGGTGTCTCCCTTGGTTTGCACCTTCGTGTGAGCGCGAATTGACAGGGGCCATTGACACGATTTGGGCGGCTGAGTAAAAAATCGATTGGGAGAACTCACGATGGCCCAATATCTGGTGACCGGTGGCGCTGGCTTCATCGGCTCAAATCTCTGTCATGCACTCGTCGGTCGCGGCGAACGTGTTCGAGTGCTCGACAACCTTTCCACTGGCCACGAGGCCAATATCGCCGATCTGATCGCAGCCGGACATCTCGAACTCATTCGCGGCGACGTGACCGATCGCGACGCGGTAGGCAAGGCGATGGCCGGCGTCGACTACGTGCTGCATCAAGCGGCGGTCGCATCGGTGCAGCGATCGATCGACGATCCGCTCACCAGCGACTTCGCTAACGTGCACGGCACGGTCACGGTGCTGAACGCGGCGCAAAAGGCGAAGGTAAAGCGCGTTGTTTACGCAGCATCCTCGTCGGCATACGGCAACAAGGCGGCGGGCTCAGCCAAGGTCGAGACCATGATTCCCGAGCCGCTTTCGCCCTACGCGGTGTCCAAGCTGGCCGCCGAATACTATATGAAGGCGTTTTATGCCTCGTACGGGCTGGAGACCGTGGCGCTGCGCTACTTCAATGTGTTCGGGCCGCGCCAGGATCCCAAGTCGCATTATGCGGCCGTCATTCCGCTGTTCGTGACCGCAGCGCTGCAAAACGGCTCGGCCACCATCTATGGAGACGGTCAGCAATCGCGTGACTTCTGCTTCATCGATAATGTGGTCGAAGCGAATCTCTTGGCCTGCACCGCTGAAGGTGCGGCCGGGGAGACCTTCAACCTCGGCTGCGGCGACAAGATCTCGCTTCTGCAGGTTCTCGACGTGATCGGCGAAATTGTCGGACACAAAGTCGAGCGCAAACACGAGCCGACACGCACAGGGGACATTCGCGAGTCGCTGGCAGACATCTCCAAAGCGCGCCGCATCCTCGGCTATGGCGCCAAGGTCCGCTTTCCCGACGGCATCAAGCTCACCGTCGATTGGTACAAGAAGCTCCTCAAGTTGTGACACACTAATCCGATGAAGAGCATGACCGGCTACGGACGCGGAAGTTGTCAGATCGGAACGCGCCGATTGGTGGTCGAGCTCCGCTCGGTAAATCATCGATTTCTCGACGTGAAGCAGCGACTTCCTTGGTCATCTCCCGAAGTGGAGATGATGGTGACACAGCTTTTGCGCGCGCGCCTCGAGCGCGGCGTAGTGTCGGTAAGCGTGCGCGACGAAGGCGGCGGCGCATCGGAAGAGGTGCGGGTCGACATGCTGCTCGGTCGATCCTATCTGCGGGCGCTGGCGGAGCTCGGCAACACGCTCGGATTTTCGGCTACGCCGTCGCTGGAGTTCATCGCCCAGCAGCCCGGCGTACTTTCCGTCGGTGAGTCGGCGCAAGATCCGGCGCTCATCGCCACCGCCCTCAAGCCCGGCGTGGAAGCGGCCATCTCAGCGCTGGTGGAGTCACGCGCACGTGAAGGCGAGGCGCTGCGCAAAGATCTGCAGACGCGCATCGAGCTTTTGGAAAAGTTTTCGGAAGAGTTGGCGACGCTGGTGGCCGACGCGCCGGAGCAGTTTCGTAAACGTCTTCGCGAACGGCTCGATCGCGCGCTCAAGCCGGGCGAAGTCGATCCGAGCCGACTGGCGCAAGAGGTGGCCATCTTGGCAGACAAAGCCGACGTCACCGAAGAGCTGACGCGGCTGCGCGCGCACATCGTCGAATTCCGGCGGCTCTTGGCCGATTCGGCGGCGAGCGGACGGCGGCTCGACTTTCTCACCCAAGAGCTCAACCGCGAGATCAACACCATCGGATCGAAGTCGCAGTCGGCGCAGGTGGCCGCGCGCATCGTCGATTGCAAGGCAGAGCTAGAACGCCTTCGCGAGCAGATCCAAAACGTCGAGTGAGCCGGTTCGTGAACATCGGCTACGGCAACGTAGTGGCGGCGGGGCGCATCGTCGCTGTGATGAGCCCGGACTCGGCGCCGATGAAACGACTCAAGGACGACGCGCGCGAGCATCGCAAGTTGGTCGATGCCACGCAGGGCCGGCGCACGCGATCGATCTTGGTCACCGACACCGATCATGTCATTCTGTCGGCGCTTTCGGCGGAGACCATCGCCGAGCGGCTGGGGGACGGCTCGGCCGTTGCGAAGTCGAATCAGGAAGGTGAATAGGTATGAATCGCGGACTACTCATCGTCGTGTCATCCCCATCGGGTGCCGGCAAAACCACGCTGTGCCGACGACTCATCGACGAGTTTCCCGACATCGTGTTCTCGGTTTCGTACACCACTCGGCCCAAACGTCGTGGCGAAGAAGATGGTACCGACTACAACTTTGTCGACGAGCCGACCTTTCAGGAGATGGTCGATCGCGGCGAATTCGCCGAATGGGCTGAAGTGCATTCAAACCGCTACGGCACCACCGAGAGCGCGGTACGTCAGGCGCTCGAAGGTGGACGGCACGTTTTGTTCGATGTCGATTACCAGGGCGGTAGGCAGATTAAAGCCAAGTTCGAAAAGGAGGCGGTGCTGGTGTTCGTGCTGCCGCCCTCGCTCGCTG
>PLXG01000342.1 GCA_003153195.1 Myxococcales bacterium | reverse complement strand
ACTCGCTCATCTGCGATCCATGGGGTGAAGTTCTCGCCGAGGCAGGTGATCAGGAGGGTGTGATCGTGGCGGAGATCGATCTTGTCCGCCAAGACGAATTCCGCCGCGCACTGCCATCGCTCGGCCACCGCCGACTCTAGTCGAGGTGATAGATTTGCTGCCAAACTTGGCCTGCCACCTTCTTCGGGGAGGCCAAAGTTCCGTCGGGCAGGTTGTTGAGCGTGAAGGTCGCGGTCTTCTGCAGCATGCGCGCGTCCTGAAGCGTCGGCCACTGACGACCGATCGAGAAGATGCTGGCGGTAACGGTCGTGCGCGCCTTGTTGTAGGTCAGACGCAGCGACGGCTTCTTGAGACCGGTGAGGATGCCTTCTTGTTTCGCTTCATTGTAGATCTGCCTACGAACCGGCTTGAACGGAACGATCGCGCTCGCAATGTTGGCGTGCGCAAGAAGCATCAATCCGCCCAAAAGTGCCATCATGGTCTTCATGTGATTTTCTCCTGCCGAGCCGCAATGCACCACGAATGCCAGGACGCACTTCGTTTCTGTTTAGGGAGTTAGCCGGCAGAGGAGGTGGCGACCACGGCTTCTTCAGCCAGCGGCAGGACTGGCCGGAGCGTTCCAGACTGTCCCCGGAACGAAGGACTGAACTCTGGGGTTAATCGCTGCAAGGTTCGACATACGAGTCGACATCTGCGCCGCTGCAATCGGTGACCACGCAGCTGCGCTCGTTATTCGCGTCGCACTCGCTACAACTCTGACTGACCGGACAATCGGGACAGGCCGCGGTGAACGACGAATAGACGCGCCCCTCGCAATCGACCACCGAACAGGGCGCGCCCGAGGAAGTGCAGTCGGCGCACAAAAGGCTGAGCGGACAGGATTCGCAACTTTCGCTGTACGAACCGATCGAGCGACCGTTGCAATCCACCGTCGAGCACGCGCGCGATCCGCCGACGCAATCGCCGCAGACGTCTTGTGATCCGCAGACCGGCTCAGGATTGGTCGGGGGTTGGGGAAATCCGCCGCAGGCCGTCATCAGGAGAAGGACCAGAGTAATTCGCGCCATGGCCCTTACAACGTGCGCGGCAATTCGTTATTCGATTTTTTACAAAACTTCACGCGGCCGATGAGAAGTTTTTCTGGGAAGGTGGCGCGGACTAGCGACGACTGAGCTGCTTGGCAAACCGGATGGACGGCTGCTCCACCGCTACATGCAGCAGCCAGGCAATCACCGTCGACGTGGCAATGGACACCACGGCCAAGAAGAACACCGTCACGTAGAGATTCTAAGGATCCGTAAAATGGTCTAGTGGTAGGCGGTGCGGACATCTGAGGCGGCGAGTATGGCTGACGCCGCGAGGGATCTGTCGGTTAGGCGCGCTCGACCAGGGCTGCAGCGCCCATACCGCCTCCGATGCACATGGTGACCACGCCGTAGCGGCCGTTGCGACGGGCGAGCTCGTGCAAGATGGTGAGCGTGAGCCTTGCGCCGGAAACGCCGAGTGGATGGCCGAGCGCAATCGCGCCGCCGTTCACGTTCAACTTCTCATCGGGAATCTTGAGCTCGCGCGCGCAATAGAGGCTCTGCGCGGCGAAGGCTTCGTTGAGCTCGAAGAGATCGATTTGATCGATGGTGAGCCCGGCTTTGGCGAGCAGCTTGCGCACCGCTGGCACTGGACCGATGCCCATGATCTCCGGCGGAACTCCAGCGACGGCGAAATGGCGAAACCAGCCGAGCGGCTTCTTGCCGAGCTTCTTTACGCGATCGCCCGAAGCGATCACCAGCGCAGCCGCGCCGTCGGTGAGCGGCGAAGAATTTCCGGCGGTGACCGTACCGGTTGGATCGAAAGCAGGCTTGAGCGACGCCAGCTTTTCAATGGTCGAATCGGCGCGCGGATATTCGTCGGTGTCGACGGTGGTATCGACCCAGCGCTTGCCGTCGAATACCTTGGTCTGCACCGCCAAGATCTCGTCTTTCATTTTGCCCGATCTTTGCGCGGCGATTGCTCGGGTGTGCGAGCGAATGGCGAACGCATCTTGATCGGCGCGCGAGACTTCAAACTTGCGTGCGACGTTCTCGGCGGTGACGCCCATCGGCGTGTACACGTCCGGGAACTTGTCGACCACTTCCGGGCTGAGTGAAATCTTGTTTCCGCCCATCGGGATCATCGACATGGTCTCGAGCCCGCCGGCGATTCCGCATTCGTAGGCGCCGGCCATGATGCGATCGGCCACGATCGAAATCGACTGAACGCCCGACGAGCAGAAGCGATTGATGGTCATAGCGGCGACTTCGACCGGCAGACCAGCCTCGATCGAGGCCACGCGCGCGACGTTCATCCCCTGCTCCGCTTCCGGCATGGCGCAGCCGAGCACGACGTCGTCGAACTCTTTCGAATCGATGCCCGATCGCTTGACCGCCTCGACGATGCAGAGTGCGGCCAAATGATCGGGACGCGTGTCTTTGAACGCGCCCTTGTTGGCCCGCGTAAATGCGGTGCGTACGCCTGAAACAATCGCTACATCGCGCATGTCAGTTCTCCCTCTCCACCTTTTATCATAATCCATGGTAATTCGGGGACCATGGCGACGCCACTCGATTCTGAAAAGTACATGAGCCTGGAGACCTTTCGCAAGGACGGCACGGGCGTCAAAACGCCGGTCTGGATGGCGAATCTCGACGACAATCTGGTGGTGTTCACCGCCGGCGGATCATTCAAGGTGAAGCGGCTGCGCAGAAATCCCAAGTGTCGCGTCGCCGCCTGCGACATGCGCGGCAATGTGCACGGCCTCTTTTACGAAGGCACCTGCGTCATCGTCGAAGACGAAGCACAGATCGATCGCATGCACGCGGCACTGCGAAAGAAATACGGACTGCTCATGGCGGTGGGAGATTTCTTCGCCGGGATCAGCGGACGAACAGCGAAGCGAAAGTATCTGGAAGTTACGCTGACTGGGTAGCGACGAGGCAATGAGGTGACGTCGTTTCGCGCGTGTTACTCTTCCGCGATGCGCACCCACCGGCGCTTTGCAGGAAGCCCGCTTAATTCCGTAGCGGCTTGTTGTTCATCAGCATGTACTGCATGCGCTCGCGCGACTTCTCCTCACCGCACAGCGACAAGAACGCTTCGCGCTCGAGTCCGAGGACATAGTCTTCGGTGACGCGCGTGGTCGAGGCGGTATGCCCACCGGTCAGCACCCAAGCCAGCTTGGATCCCACCAGCACATCGTGTGTCGAGATCTGATGCGCGGCATGCATCATTTGCAAAGCCGATCGCAAGGCCGCGTAGGCGCCTTCGCCCGGCAGTCGGAAAGTACGTTTTCTGGCGGGCTTGTAGCCGGCGCGGGCCATGCCCAGCACGGCCTGCTTGGCATCGTTAATGAGGTAGTCGCGGTTGAGGGTGACCTGATCCTTCTCTCCCAGCATGCCCATTTGGCGCGCTTCTTCGGCAGACATCGAGACTTTGCCCATGGCCACGTTCATGAAGATGCGGCGAATGAGCGGGAACGGATCGGCGTCGTCCGGTAGATCGCTGAGCGCGCGTGCGAGCAGTTCTTTGCAACCGCCGCCGGCCGGAATCACACCCACGCCCGCTTCGACCAGGCCCATGTAGAGCTCGGCGTGCGCACGCGTAATGGCACCGTGCATCGCCACTTCGGCGCCGCCGCCGAGTGTCAGACCAAATGGCGCGGTCGCCGTCGGAACCGACGCGTACCGCAAGCGCATGTTGCCCGCTTGCAGCGACTCGGTCATCTCTTCGATCTCTTTCCACTGCCCGTTGGCACCGGCGACCACGACCAGAAAAATATTGGCTCCCGCCGAGAAGGCATCGTTCGCTTGATTGGCGATCACCAGACCGTCCCAGCGCGCTTCCGCCTCGTCGACCGAACGATTGATCATCGAGATCACGTCCGGATCGAGCGCGTTCATCTTGGTGTGAAACTCGAGTCCGAGAATTTTGTCGCCGAGATCGAGCAACGTGGCACCGTCGTTTTCGAACACCACTTTGCCCGGTTTGTAATTCGCTAGCGTGAGCGAGCGATCTGAGACCGGAATCTTTTTCGCCGACTTCGATGTCGGATCCCAGTAGGTACCGCCCTCGTAGAATGATTTACGACCGGTGGCGAGCATCTCCTTCACCCACTTGGCCGGATGAAGGTTCATGCCTTCCATGGCCGCGATCGACTCGGTGAGGCCTACAGCATCCCACGATTCAAACGGTCCGATGTCCCAGCCAAATCCCCAGCGCATGGCGCGATCGATGTTAACGATGTCGTCGGAAATTTCGCCCAAACGATTGGACGCGTAAGCGAAGGTCGCGAACGTGACTTTGCGCGCGATGTCGGTGGCGCGATCGGACTCGTCTTTTCCGGGAAGCAAAATGCGCTTGAGTCGCGCCGGCAGCTCTTGGCCCTTGGTGGCGCCAATCGACGCGAAGCGCGCCTTTTGCTGCGGGCGATATTCGAGCGTGTTCAGATCGAGGGTTAAAATGCCCTCTTTGGTCTTCTTGGAAAATCCACCGCCGGTTTTGTCGCCGAGTAGCTTTTTGGCCACCATGTCAGACAAGGCTTTGGGGATCTTGAACTCGTCCCGACGCTCGTCGTTGGGCAAATTCTTGTAGCAGTTCTCCGCTACGTCGACGACGGTGTCGACGCCGACGATGTCGGCGGTGCGAAAGACCGCCGACTTGGGTCGACCCATCGGTGCGCCGAAGATCGCGTCGACCTCCTCAACGGTGTACTTGTCGTTACCGCCTTCGCCGAGCGCGAGACGAATGAGGTGCATGATCGAAAATTCGCCGATGCGATTGGCGATGAAGTTCGGCGTGTCCTTGCCGTAGACGATGCCTTTGCCGAGCTCGTCGGCGCCGAAGCGCGAGACTTTCTCCAGTACCGCGCGATCGGTGTCGGGCGAGGCCACCAGCTCGAGCAGCTTCATGTAGCGAACCGGGTTGAAGAAGTGCATGACCAAGAAGCGCTTCTTGAACGCGGCCGAACGACCTTCGGTCATCTTCGCGATCGGAAGTCCCGACGTATTCGAAGCCAAGATCGTCTCCGGTCCGAGCAGCGGCTCGAGCTTGGCGAAGAGCTGTTGTTTGATCGCCAGGTCCTCTTTGACCACCTCGATCACCAGATCGCATTTGGCGAGGTCATCGTAAGTGGCCGCGGCGCCGATGCGGTCGAGCGTCGCCTGGCGGCCGGCTTCGTCGAGCTGACCCTTGGCGATTTGACGCGACAGGGAGCCGTTGACCGTCGCCAACGCCGCGTGGACGCGCTCTTCGGAGATGTCGTTGAGCAGCACGTCCAATCCGGCCTGGGCGCAGACCAGCGCG
>PLXG01000018.1 GCA_003153195.1 Myxococcales bacterium | reverse complement strand
CGCCGGTCAACAAGTGGCTGGTCACGATATCGATCAGCTTCGGCACGCTCATGGGCACCATCGACGCGTCGATCATCAACGTGGCCATTCCCAACATTCGCGGATCGGTGGGCGCCACGCTGGAAGAGATCACCTGGATCTCGACCGGCTTCGCGCTGGCCAACGTTCTGGTCATGCCGCTCACCGCCTTTCTCGGTCGCATGTTCGGACAGAAGCGCGTCTACATGTTTTGTCTGGCGCTCTTTCTGCTCGGCTCGGCGCTGTGCGGAATGGCGCATACGCTCGGCGCGCTGGTGATCTTCCGCGTGCTGCAAGGCTTCGGCGCCGGCGCGCTGCAGCCCACCGAGCAGGCCATTTTACGTCAGACATTTCCGCCGGAGGAGCAAGGCATGGCCATGGCGCTGTTCGCGCTGGCGGTCATGGTCGGTCCGGCGGTGGGTCCGACGCTGGGCGGCTGGATCGTCGACAACTACAGCTGGCCGTGGATCTTCTTCATCAATCTTCCCGTCGGTGCGCTCGGATTGTTCATGGTCTATCGCTTCGTTCACGAGGCGCCGGACATTCTCGAGGCCAATCGCGCCGCTGCCGCAAATCAGCGCAAGAACCTCGACTGGATTGGTATTACCCTCATGTGCGTCGGCCTGGCGGCCCTTCAGTACATGCTCGAAGAGGGACAGCGCGACGACTGGTTCGACTCGAAGCTGATCATCGCTTGCGCAGTGGTCGCGGTGATCGCGCTGGTGGCGTTCGTTTGGCGCGAGCTGACCGCAAAAGCGCCGGTGGTGAACCTGTCGCTGTTCAAAGACAAAGTGTTTCTGTCGGGCACGCTCATTAGCGGCGTCATGTTCGCCATGCTGATGGCCAACATGTTTCTCTTGCCGGTCTTCATGGAAGAGATGCTCGGTTTCTCGGCCATTCAGTCGGGCATCGCGCTGTTTCCACGGACGCTGGTGATGATCATTATCGTGCCCATGGTGGGCAAGCTCTACAACCACTTGTCGCCGCGGCTGATGGTCGGTTTCGGCATAATCATGGTGTCGTACGGATCCTATTTGATGGCCAGCTTCACGCTACAGACCGGCACTCATCAGATCGTGTGGTCGCTGGTCATGCAAGGAATCGGGTTTGCGTTCCTGTTCGTGCCGCTCACCACCGTCGCGCTGAGCTCGATTCCGCGCCATCAGATGACCGACGCCACGGGACTCAACTCGCTCATTCGGCAGATCGGCGGATCGATCGGTCTCGCCATCTTCGCCAACTCACTTTCGACTTCGACCACGGTGGCCAAGGCCAGCATTGCGAACCATCTTTCGCGCGGTGAGCCGCACGTGTTCGAGCGACTGATGGCGATGAGTCACGCGCTGCAAGCACATGGAATGGATGCCGCCAGCGCGCGCACCGGCGCACTCAAGATGTTGGTAGGGACCGCCAGTCAGCAGGCCGCGGTGCTCGGGTTCGAGCGCGTGTTTCTACTTTGCGGCGTTTCGTTCGTGATGGTCATGCCGCTGTTGTGGTTCTTGAAAAGTCCTCAGCACAGCGGCCCCGTGGCCGAAGTGCATATGGAGATGTGAAGATGAGCGCTGAGCCGAATCGCCCCAACGTCACCGAGCTTCCCCGCAAGGCGGACGCTCCGCCGAGTCAACCGAAGCGCCGAGTCATCATCATTGGCGCGGTGGGCGCGGTCTTGCTCATCGGGATCAGCTATTGGGTCTCGACGCTCGGAAACGAGACCACTGACGATGCGCAGATCTCCGCCGACGTGGTTCCGGTGGCGCCGCGCGTCTCCGGTCAAGTGAAGCAGGTGCTGGTCAAAGAAGATCAGCTGGTCAAAAAAGGTCAGGTCTTAGTCAAGATCGACGACGCGGAGTACGCGGCCAAGGTCAAGCAGTCGGAGGCCGAGCTCAAAACTGCCGAAGCCCAGGTGCAGGCGGCCGATGCGCAGGTGAGCGTGGTGGAGGCGACCTCCAAAGGTGGACTCGAGAGTGCGCGCGCCATGCTGCTGGGATCGTCGTCGGGCGTGAGCTCGGCGGAAGCGCAGATCGCGTCGGCCAAAGCGGCGTTACTTCGCGCCGAGAGCGATGCGCACAAAGCCGAGATCGATCTCAATCGTGCGCGCACGCTGCATGACGAGCGGGCGGTTCCGCAGGAGAAGCTCGATAACGCGCAGGCAGAGTACGCCGCCGCCCAAGCGCAGGTCGCGCAAGCGAAAGCGCAAATTCAATCTTCCGAAGATGCCAAGAACACTGCGCTCAGTCGCGTCAGTGAAATGAAAGGACGCGTCGGGCAGAGCTTGCCCATCGCCGCCCAGATCGCGACCGCACAGGCCAATGCGGCGCTGGCTCACGCGCGCGTTCAGTCGGCTGCCGCCTCGCTCGACCTGGCCCGACTGCAGCTCTCGTACACCGACGTAACCGCGCCCGCCGACGGAATCGCTTCCAAGTTGTCGGCGCACGAAGGACAGCTGGTGCAACCAGGACAGCCGGTGTTCGAGCTGGTTCCGAGCACCACCTACGTGGTGGCGAACTTCAAAGAGACGCAAATCGGAAAGATGCGCGTGGGTCAGCGCGCCAAGATCGAAGTGGACGGACTTCCCGGCAAGACGCTCGAAGGAAAAGTGGCGAGCCTCTCGGGCGGAACCGGCGCTAGCTTTTCACTCATTCCGCCCGACAACGCTTCGGGCAACTTCGTCAAAGTCGTACAGCGCGTGCCGGTTCGCATCGACTGGGTGGATCTGCCGGCCGATCTGCCGCTGCGTGCCGGACTGTCAGCGGACGTGAAAGTCTACGAGGATCGATGACCGTACGCTTTCTAATCGCGCTGCTTTTACCGTCGGTGGCCTATGCCGAGACCTTGACCGTCGATCAGGCGGTGGCGGCGGCGCTCGCCGATCATCCGCGCGCACGGGCGGCCCGCAGCTCGGCCGACGCTGCGATCGAAGTGTCGCGCAGTCGCACCGGTCGGCTCCTTCCCACCGTGCGGCTGTCCGAAGAGTTTCAGCACTACGACAGCCCGTTTGCGATTTCGTTCGCGCTGGGGGGCGCCCCCGGAACTTCGTTCCCGGTGCGCGATCAAAATCTGAACACTTTTTCCGCCAGCGTTGATCAGCCGCTGCTCGGCCTGGGTGGTCGATCGGAGCAGCTTTTGTCGGCCAAAGCCAGCGCGCGTGCCGAAGAGGCGGCGGAGCGTTCGGTTCGAGCCGCGTTGCGTGAATCGATCGAGCGCGATTTTCTGCGCTACTTTCTCGCCAATGCCACCGAATCGATCGCCATCGCGTCGGAGAAACAGCTTGCCGAACAGCTGCAGGTGGCGCAGTCCAAATATGACAATGGCGTCCTGACTCGCGCCGATCTCTTGCGGCTGGAAGTGGCGAAAAAGAACGCCGAGCAGCAGCAGATCATGGCGCATTCGGATCAGCAGATCGCGCGTCTCGGCGTGCTGCTCGCGGCCGGTCGCCGCGTCGACGATCCGGTAGAGCTGATCGAGCCCACCGAGCTTTTGTCGGCGGCCGAACAACCTCTTCCAAATCTGAACGATGCGAATGACAGCGCCAGCCGCGATCGCCCGGAGCTTCAGGCCAGCCACTTTCGGTTGAACGCCTCCCAGCACGATCGACGCGCGCACTGGTGGTCGCTCGCGCCCGAGATTAACTTCGAAGGGGCTTATCTGCGACTCGACGGACAAAAGTTCGTTCCTACCGACTCGGCGTTCGTTGGATTTCGCGCCAGCTGGGACATTTGGGAATGGGGCAGCACCTTCTTTGCGGCACGTGCGGCCGATCGTCAGCACGCAGCGGCGGCGGCCCAGGACGAGTCGAACAGTCGCGATGTCACGCTCGAAGTGGCGACGCGACTCGAGCAGTCACATGCCAGCGACGCGGCGGTCAAAGTGGCGCAAGCGACCATTGAGAGCGCCGAAGAGGCTTTCCGCGTGACGGTTGCGCTCATCAACGCCGGCACCGCCACCACCACCGATCTAATCGACGCGCAATCGGCGCTCACGCAGGCGCGTATGAATTTGATCGCCACCCGCTATCAGCGCGCCATGATGCGCGCCTCCCTCGAGCGCGCGATGGGGGCCACCGACAAAACTCGAAGCGTTAAAATCCGGTCGTCGACGGCGCCGGAATGATTCCGCGCGGAGCCACCGGGCTCGACGATGGTGCCGGCGTGATCGGCGTAGGGGTGGGAATCGTGGTTGGCGTTGGCGTTGGTGTCGGCTGAGGCGTGCCACTGGTCACGGTCGGCTGCGGCAGCTGGATTGCCTGCGGAAGGGTAGTAGAAGCCGGCGCCACTTGCGGTGAAGACGAAATGCCTTGCTGAAGCTGACCAACCTGCGGGGCCGATGTTCCATTAGAGGTGTTGCCGTTCGTGGTCGTGCCGCTCGGCGTCGCGGTATTTAAGGTCGTGCCATTTGCTGTTACAGCCGGTGGCGTGTTCGGTGCAATGGCAAACGTTCCACCGATGACCGATTGCGTCTCACCCGGCGCCACGCCCGCATTCGACTGCGCATTGGCGGCCGACTGCGCGAGGTCTGCGTTCACCGCTGGATTGGTTCCAGTGGGCTGCGGCACTCCCACCGTCAGCTCGCCGCTTCCTTGCGACTCCTCGACAGCTTGATTTGGCGAAGCCATCGGTGAAGAAAGACGAACGCCGTCGAGTGAGATCATCGACACATCCGGCTTCGCCTCAGGCCGGCAGGCGACCAACGTCGTGCCCGCGGGATCCTTCAAATAGTCGGGCATACCGGGAAATGGTCCATGGCTCTTGCCCACCATGGGCAGCTCGTCGCTCACCACCTCCACTTTACTGGAGGCACAACCCACGAACATTAAAGTCAGAATGAGTGTCTTACGCATGATGAGACACAGTTGCATCGGCAGTGCCAGATGCGCCGCCGTCGGAAATGCGCTAGTTTCCCATCGTCATGGCCTTGTGGGAGCTCAATCAGATTTGGATCGATTGTGCCAAGCGCATCGACTTGCCCGTAGAGCGAGGAGGCGATGCATATGTCCACTTTGACGGCAAAACTCTTCACATCGCCACCGATGACCATTTAGATGCTGACGATTCCCTGGCTCAGCTGATCCTTCATGAAATCTGCCACTCCCTGGTCGAGGGACCGGACGCTCGTCATCGTCCCGATTGGACGCTCGATAACACCCACGACGAAGATTTCGTCCGCGAGCAGGCGGCGGTACGACTGCAAGCGCATCTCGCCGGTGCCTACGGACTTCGCGGCACGCTTTATCCCACCACGTCGGTGCGGACTTTTTTCGAGTCGCTGCCGCGCTTCGCCCTCGGCAATCCCGCCGATCACCAACTCGATCAATCTATCGCGCTGGCCTATGTCGCGGCCGATCGAGCGGGAAAGCGTCCATTCGCCGGCGCACTCGGAGTGGCGCTCGACGGAACCGCGCGTTGCTTGGGATTTGCTCGCCACCCGAAGTCGGGTCATGCGCTGGTGGCCGATCAACGGCGCTGTGGCGGATGCGTCTGGCGCGCTGCCTCTGGACTCTGCCGGCAAGCTGCCGGTCGCCGATTCGTCACCGCCGACGATCGTGCCTGCGTCAGACACGAGGCCGAGGCGTCGATCGATTGTCTCACCTGCGGAGCTTGCTGTCGCAGCGCGTTCGATACGGTCTTGATCTCGAGCCGCGAAGTTGTCCGACATCTTCATCCAGATCTGGTGTTGGTGAAAAATGGTCAAGCGGAGCTGCGCAGAAATGGCGACCGCTGTGCCGCACTGTCCAGCACCGGTGATTATCGCTGCCGAATTTATTCCGATCGTCCGCGCACCTGTCACGATTTCGAGCGCGCCGGTCGTCACTGCCTGACCGCCCGCCGTCGAGTTGGGTTGAGCGCATGAAGCCAAGTGGCGTCGAGCTCGATGCGTGGATTCCGCGGTTGATCCGCGTATGGCACACGCTGCGAGGCCATGGCCAGGCGACCGACATGCTCTCCTCCAAAGAGAAGACTGAAGTTGCTCACGCCGTTTCCACTCTTTCCGTCGGATTGACCCGCGATCGCGCGCTCGCCGGCGCGCACTATCTCGATGATCCGCAGCTGCTCGGTGGGTATCTGCTATTTTATTGGCCGGTCTCGTTCGCACAGGCGCGAGCCGCGCTGGCGGAGGTTCCGCATTCGCTCGGTCGGGTGCTCGACGTGGGCGCTGGTCCCGCGCCGCTGGCGTTTGCCGCGCTCGAAAGCGGGGCCACGTCGGTCTTAGCGATCGAACGAAGTGCGCGCGCTCTCGAGATCGCTGCGCAGTTGGCCGANNGCCGGTGGTATCGGTGAAAAGCTCGTCACGCGACGCTGGTCGGTCGGCGAGCCGCTTCCGAATGAAAAATTCGACACAGTATTGGTCGGCCACCTGCTGAACGAGCTCGGTTCGGCGGATGCGCAGCTCGCGCTTCTCGGCGCACTACTCGATCTCGTTTCGCCGGGCGGAAGTCTGGTTGTGATCGAACCGGCGCTGCGGATCACCTCGCGAGCGCTGTTGATGCTGCGCGATCGTTTGGTGAAACAGGGCGTCGCGGTTCGAGCGCCGTGCTTTTTCAAAGGTGACTGTCCGGCGCTACACAAAGAGAGCGATTGGTGTCACGCGGAGCACGCTTGGAATCTTCCCCCGCTCGTCAGCGAGCTTTCTGAATTGGCGCGGCTGCACAAGGAGCGGCTGAAGTTCAGCTACCTGATCTTGGCGGCACGTGGCGAAGCTTGGCCGGCGCCTCCTCCGGGACGCGTGTTTCGCATCGTCTCCGAGCCGCTCCATTCCAAAGGTCAGTCGCGCTACATCGGTTGCGGGCCCGACGGGCGACTGCCGCTGGTCCAGCTGACCAAACATCGCTCGAATGAGACGCGCGATTTCGCCTACCTTTCACGGGGCGACATCATCGCGATAGATGGGCTCGACGCGCGCAAGGAGGAGCTGCGACTCACCGCCGATGCTCGCGTCGAGCGCGTCCAACCTCGTGATTGAGATTAGGCCCACCAAGCGGTATCTTGCCGCGTCGCCACGAGAGAGAGGTTTCAAATGAAGAAACATGGATTGCCGCTGCTGATGCTACTCGCGTGTGGCGCTTGTGACGACGCTGCGACTACGGTGACACTCGGGAGTCCAATGGCGCCGACGGCTGGGCAACTCTCGGCATCGAGCGAGGTTACCTCGATCGGCACCGGACTTGCGCCGGCGAATATCGGCGCGCTTCCCGACAACGTGCTGGCGATCTTTTCGACCATGCAGATGGTGGGCGGCGATGCCACGTCAGGAACTGCGACCACCAGCGCCGGTTTGACGCTCACGCCCGACGATCTGCCGACCACTTGCTACACCGGCAGCACCACCACCGGCTACACCTACACCAAATGCGCGAGCGGTATGACCACCTACGACGGCTCGGTGAAGATCAGTGGCGGCACCGTCACCATCGATCTGACCGCGACCTCTTCTCAATCGACTTTGCAACTAGCGCTCAAAGGATCGGTGACCGACAGCGGCACCGGGCTCACCGGCAGCTTGACCTATACCGCAAGCGCCGGAACGACCATTTCGGAAACCACCAAGGTCAGCTACGCCATCGGCTATGCGATGAGCCCCTACTGCATCACGTCGGGAAACGTTCGCACCGACGACACCACGTCCGGCAAAGAGCGTGCTGCGGTCTTTTATTACGTAGCATGCAACATGTTCATGGTTGAAAACGGCTAGCGATATCGCGTTCGCATGACGTTCGACGGTCCGCTTTCGCTCACTCAATACGCGATCGTGTTTGGAGCATCGCTGGTCGCCGGCGGGCTCAACTCGGTAGTCGGTGGCGGAAGTTTCATCGCATTTCCCGCGCTGGTGTTCATCGGCGTGCCGCCCGTTGCTGCCAATGCCACTGCGGCATTTTCTCTGGTGCCCGGCGCGCTGGGGAGCGTGTTCGCCTATCGCAAACATCTCAGCTCCGATCGATTGGATCGCAGGATGGTGCGCGCTTTCGCTCTCGCCAGCATCCTCGGCGGAACCTTCGGAGCGGTGCTGCTCTTAAATACGCCGGCGACCTTCGAGCGACTCATTCCGTGGTTACTCCTGTTCGCTTCGACTCTATTCAGCTTTGGCCCGCTGTTCATTCCTCGTCGAGAAGCGGGCGCGCCCATCTCCCGACTGGGTCTGATTGTCGGCACTATCGTGCAACTGATCATCGCCACCTACGGCGGATATTTCGGCGGCGGTATGGGCATCATGATGATGGCGGCATGGACCGTCATCGGTATGACCGACGTGCACACCATGAGCGCGCTGCGGGTAGCGTTCGGCGCGCTTCTCAATACGGTGGCGGTAATCGCGTTTTTGTATGCGCATGCCATCGCCTTTCGTCCCGGTTTGGTGATGGTGATCGGCGCGACCCTTTCGGGATATGTCGGCGCGGTGATTGCGACGCGCGTGAATGGAAAATCGGTACGACTGTTCGTGAACGCGGTGGCTTGGTCCATGACCGCCTACTTCTTCTGGCGTGCGTATGCTGGTTGAAGATCCCAAGCGCTCATACGGACGCGTCAGCGACGAAAGCAGCCGTTTGATTTGGGGCGATAACTTGGCGGCGATGAAAACCCTGGCGCCGGATCTGTCCGAGAAGATTCGTTGTATCTACGTCGATCCGCCCTACAACACCGGTAACGATTTTGGCGACTACCAAGATTCAGTCGATCACGATGAGTGGCTGAGCGAAATGCGCGCGCGCTTCGAGCAGATGCGTGCGTTGCTTCGACCGGACGGAGTCTTGTTCGTCCAGCTCGACGATGAGGAGTGCGCCTATTGCAAGGTGCTCCTCGACGAGATTTTCGGCCGCAAAAATTTTCTCAACCAGATCGCCGTCATGGTCAAGCGGGTGGCGGGTGCCTCGGGCGGCGGCGAAGATCGACGGCTGAAGAAGAACCTGGAATACATTTTGATTTACACCAAGGACGCGGCGAAGTTTCAGCGCTTCAACCCGATCTTCGAGGAGAGCGATCTGCTCTCGCACATCCAGGGGATGGAGAGCGCCGGGCGCAGTTGGAAATATGTGAGCGTGCTCGGCGATGAGGGGAAGGCGGTCGAGCATCGAACTCTTCGCGACGGATCGGGGGGCCGAATCGAGGTCGCGCGCCACGCGGGTGTTCGACGCACCACCGTCGCGGCGCTCACCAAACGCGCGCCGATCGACGCGGTCTACCGCACCCATCTGGCTCGAATCTTCGCCGATACCAACGCGCAATCGAGCATCCGCACGCGCATCATCGACTCCTTTGGCCAGCTCGGTCGCGACGAAATGTTGGTGGCTCGCTACACGCCCCGATCCGGGCGCTCGCGCGGTGAGCAGGTCGTCCATCACTACGTCAGCCCCTCCATTCGGCGGGTGATCTGGTTGTCCGCCATCACCACCGAGCGAGGCGGTCGCCTGATCAAGCGAGAACAACTGGGCACTTTTTGGAACGGGTTCGATTGGAACAACGTGAGCAAAGAGGGCGCGGTCACCTTTCCCGGCAAGAAGCCGGAGGCCTTGCTCGCGCGAATCATCCGTCTGGCCACCGACGAAAATGACTGGGTGCTGGATGCATTCGGCGGCTCTGGCACCACCGCCGCGGTGGCGCACAAACTTCGCCGGCGGTTCATTCTGATTGAGCGCGGGCGGCAGGCGATCACCCACGCGCTGCCGAGATTGCGTCGCGTGATCGACGGAACCGACGTAAATGGGATTACGGCCGAGGTCGGTTGGCGCGGCGGCGGTGGCTTTCGTTTTTTCGCGTCGAGATGATTATGCGTTGAGTACGTTGGCGATGCGAACGAACGACTCTTTGGCCTGCTGACGCAAACCAAACTGATCGAGTAGATCGCCGATGTGCGCTTGAGAAAGCTCGGTGAGCACGGAGATGATCTCTTCGCGAACGATCTCGAGAACCTCGGCGCGCGCGAGGTTGTGCGCCACGATCGACGGGACGATCTTTTCGATCTCGGCGATGGGCAACCAATCTAGGAAGTCGCCGGCCTCACGGGCGTGACGATCGAGCAGGCGGAGGAAGATTCGTTTGCGCCTGAGACCGAAGGCGCGCGCCGCCTGTTCACTGGTCAGCTTGCGGGCGATCTCGCTCAAGATCTTTCCCACCGCGCGATCGGTGTATTCCCGCAAACGCGCGTCCATGCCGACGCCACCAAGCACCGTTCCCACTGCGCCGGCGGCAAATCCCATCATCCCGCGCAACCCTTTTCCACCAGGCGTAGCAGCAACGCCACGCTCGAGAAAAGTCTCCAGCGCTTCTTGCACCAGCTGCTGCACCTCAGCGCGAAATTCAGGCGAGTGAATGACCTCATGGACGATCCGCTTGGGAACATGAACCGGCTGCCCCAACAAATCCGCCAGCGCCGTCTTAGCCGACTCCGGAAGCCAAGCCCCGAGCTTACCCGCCGAGCTCTTCAGCCGCGCCAAAATCCGCGAGCGCGAAGGCTGCCCGAAGCGAAGCGAGATCGCCTCGACATTCCGTTCAGTCAGAAGAGCGCGAGTAAGTCGCTCGATGTCATCCGCCGAAAAAAAATCCGAAACCCGAAGCCCACAAATCCGCTTAAATAGCGCGTCAGCCCGTGTATCTGAAGATTGCGTCACGTGAATGATCTAGCACAGACCAGGACGGAGCGAGGAGCCTAGAGCGCAAGGCGGAGTGAGCACCGGAGCGGGGCGTACGCACTTGTACGTGAGCACCGGAGCGCAGCGACAACGCGGCGATCTAGGCCCGCAGCCCGTCCGGCTACCAGCCGCAGGTTTGAGTTTTGTTTTGTGTTTTTAACCAACCCTGCAGAGGCTTGAAATACTCCAGTAGCGCGGTTGCATCCATCTGTTTCTGCCCGCTGATCGCATAGAGCGCCTCCGGCCACGGCTTGGACGCTCCCAGCGCGAGCATGGCGCGCAACTTTTCGCCGGCCTTCTTGTTGCCGTAGATCGAGCAGGTGTAGAGCGGACCCTTGTGGCCAGCCGCTTTGCACAGCGCGCGATGAAACTGAAATTGCAAAATGCGCGCGAGGAAGTAGCGCGTGTAGGGCACGTTGGCCGGGATGTGATACTTCGCGCCCGGATCGAAATCGGCTTCCGAGCGCGCCACCGGCGCCGCCACGCCTTGATACTTCTCGCGCAGCTTCCACCACGCCGCGTTGTACTCGCTCTCCGGCGTTTTTCCGGAGAACACATCCCAGCGCCACTGGTCGATCAATTTTCCAAACGGCAGAAACGCGACTTTCTCTAGCGCGTCCTTCATCTGCACATTGATGAGACCCTTATCGTCTTTGGGCGTCTCTTTGATCAGGCCGAGCTTCTTCAAATACGCTGGCGTGATCGAGAGCGTGAGCGCGTCGCCGATGGCCTCATGAAATCCGTCGTTGGCGCCCTGCTGAAACAGCACCGGCAGCTTGTAGTAGGAGTGGAAGTAGTAATCGTGTCCGAGCTCGTGATGCACCGTCACCAGATCCTGCTCGTTGATTTTCACGCACATCTTGATGCGCAGGTCGTTGTTGTAGGTGACGTCCCAGGCACTGGCGTGGCAGACCACGTCGCGATCTTGCGGCTTCTTGAACATCGATCGCTCCCAAAAGGTCTTCGGCAGCGGATCGAGCCCGAGTGAAGTGAAGAACGATTCACCCAGCTTCACTAGCTTCTGCTCGTCGTAGTTGAGCGACTTGAGCGCCGACGTCACATCGAGCGACTCTTGTCCTTTGAACGGCTCGACCAGCGGATAGATGTTGGCCCACTCCTGTGCCCACATGTTGCCGAGCAGATGCGCCGGAATCGGTTTGCCGTCGGGAACTTTGTCTTTACCGTAGGTCTTTTGTAGCTGCGAACGCACATAGCAATGCAGATCGTCGTAGAGCGGCTTCACCTGTTGCCACAGACGGTCGGTCTCTTTTTCAAAATCGGCCGGCGTCATGTCGTATCCCGAGCGCCACAGATCGCCGACGTTCTGAAATCCGATGGTGCGCGAGCCTTCGTTGGCGATGCCCACCAGTTTGGAGTAGAGCGGACGCATCTCGCGCGAGATGGTATGCCAGCCGGTCCACGCTTCGAGCAGCTCGTTGTAGTCGTGGCTCTTATCCATGATGTCTGACAACTGTTCCAAGTCGAGACATCCGCCCGGCTTGGGGGGATTGTGTGCGACCGGGGGCTGGCAGTACTTACCCTTGCCGTAAAGTCCTTCGAGCTTGGCGGCAAGTGCGGCGAGCTCTTGTCGCTTGACCGCATCTTCCGGCGCCGGCAGTGTCGACGAAACGCGCAGCAGATAGAGCATTCGCTCGGTGTCGGGATCGAGCTTGAGGCTGGTGAAGCGCATCGCATCCTTGACGGCCTGCGTGGTGTACGCCATCACCTCTTCGTTGGCGGTGGCGGCGTTCCGCTCGGTGTCGTCGGTGATGTAGGTGCTTTTGATCCATTCGGCGGTGGAAGACTTCACCCACAGTCGCTTGAGATCCTCGTTGAGCTTCTTGACGAACGCCTTGGCTTCATCGGGCGTTGCCGGCTTGTTTGGCGCGCTCGCGCGATCTTCGGCAAATGCGATAGACGAGGAGAGAACCGCCAAAAGAATCGAGATCCGCTTCATCGAAAATTCCCCTTGCGACCGGTTTGGATCGGCCGTCAGAACCGACCGGCGCAAATCAAACGCGCATGCCGCTCGAGTGTCAAGTGCAGCCGCTTGGTCGATTTTTGCTGCAATTTTCCCCGGAATCTCTACTTTTGAGCGCAGTGGCCGCGCGGCGGTCAACTTACGGAGGAGTACATGGCGACAAAGAAGAAGGCAGCACCAGCAAAGAAGGCGGCCACCAAGACCAAGACCAAGCGCAAGCCGAACGCGGCGTTCATGAAGGCCGTTCAGCCGGACGCAGCGCTTGCGGAAGTAGTCGGTTCGACGCCGCTGCCGCGCACGGAGCTCACTAAGAAGCTCTGGCAATACATCAAGAAGAAGGGCCTCCAAGACGCGAAGAACCGCCGCAACATCAACGCCGACGACGCCCTCAAGGCGGTCTTCAACGGCAAGAAGCAGGTCTCGATGTTCNNATGTTCGAGATGACCAAGCTGGTCAACAAGCACGTTTCCTAAAAAGCACCGGCCGGGCAACCGGCCGAGTGCGTCGGTTCGATAAATTATTTTAGATTGAAGGTTGCGATCAGCGGGACGTGATCGCTCAGGCCGTGGAATGAGCCTGAGCGATCGCCGAACCGCTGTGTGCCCGCCATGTCCAGCCATTCGATTTGCTCGGACGCGAACAGATGGTCGAGGTGCATGCGGAGTCGGCCGAGGCCCGCGGTGGGAAAATCCTTGGGTGCGTGGCGATTGATCAGCCCCAGCGATTCCTGTGCGCCCCGCAGCCCGAGGTCGGTCAAGTGCTGGTACACCGGCGAGCCCGGCGGCGAGTTGAAGTCGCCGCACACCACGAAGGGATCGTCGCCCGCAACTTCGTGCGTGAATCGCGAGAGCGACTGCGCCTCTTTGATCTGATTTTGTCCGAACCCCATCTTGAGGCGCGATGTCCAAAAGCGCATCGCAAACGGCGTCGGCAACGACAGATGGGTGTTGAAGAGATGAAACGGTTGAGCCTCCGCTCGATCGATGAGCCTCATGTGCGCGCAGATGCGCGTCTGCTTGCCGTTCTTGAAGCGGGCGACGTGATGGTGCGTGATCTTGGCGGGCGCGGCCTGATTGTGCCTGTCGATGGTGAGGCGATCGCGCCGAATCAGGATGGCCAGCCCGGTGGTGTAGATCGGCATCTTCGGCGAACCGTAGGTATGCGCGCGAAAATGAAACGCGTCGTAGGGCGAAGTCTCCTTTCGCTCGGCGAACACCTGCTCGAGATGGCCCATGAACGACTCTAGCTGCGTCTCGGTTTTGGGGCGACCACGATCGGCGAGACGCGATCGCAAGGAGATCACTTCGACCTCTTGCAAACAGATGATGTCAGCCTGTGGCTCGAGCGTCGCCAACGCTTTGGCGATGCCCACCTTAGGACGACGGGTCGAG
>PLXG01000044.1 GCA_003153195.1 Myxococcales bacterium | reverse complement strand
GAAGCTACGTCTATTAGCGGCAAGCGAGATCGATGGCCAACGGCGGCGCGAAGACGCGCCACTCGGAAGAAGCGCCGCGGGAGAAGGCGGTTGGGTGATGACGAATTTACCGAAGTGCGCGTTGCCTCGACTCTCCGCGTTCTCCGTTCCCTTGGTCACCCTCGGCCCCTTGCGCTGCCGTACGAAATCGCGGTTGAAGCACTCGGAAACGTGCCTGTGTTGACCTACGGATCCAGTCCGTTTCCAGTTTGCAGCCCGAAGACTTTGAGCGTGGTCGCCGAACAGCTGAAAGGACCGTGTTCCGGCGGCAGCGGGCAGTCGAGCGAAGGATTGTGGAGCGTCACTTTGGTTGCATTCTTCGAGTCGACGTCGACGGTCACGGCGAAGCCCGGCATGAGCGCGGGGTTCATGCGATACCAGCTCGAACCGTAGTCGAAGATGTCCGACGTATAGGCAATCGTCTTCTGCGAGCCATCGGCATACGTGACGATCAGGCTGTCGAAGTGGAAGGGTACGCCGGTGACATTTTCGAGCAGCAGCGCAGCGACCGGACCGATCAGTGCGATCGAAATGTCGTCGATCGGCGTGGTCGGGTCAGACGTTTGCACCGTTGGCGATGCCAGCATCATTCCCGCCTCGACGACGGGGACGCCGCTTGGCGTATAGAGCGCCGCGCAGGTGGACGCGCCGTAGTCCGCCTTGAGCTGCGCGTTGAGCGCGATGATCTGTCTGTCGGCAACCTCCGGTGTGGGCGGGGCGCGGAAGTCTGCGACGAAACCGCTCATCCAAATGTTCATGTCGGAGTGTTTCGCAAGAAACAGACCATTTACAGAAAACAGGAGATTGCCGTCGACGGCCACGCCAAGTCGCGACACCCATGTCAGACCTATCGGAATCTTGCGGAAGTCTTTTATTTCCGACGGACGTCGCTTCTTCCGAGCAGCGCTCTGCGGCCGCCGTTAGATCATCAGCCAACCCGTTGGTCTCGGGTCGGGTTGCGACGACACCACAACTCAGTGCAAGATCGAAGCGACCGACGGCGGCGGATACGCCGTGGCGTGCTTCGCGCCTCAACTTTGAAAAACCGGTTCGGAGGGAGCGATGCGTTCTTTTGTAGGGCTATTTGCGTTGGGTCTCGTGGCGTGCGGAGGCTCTCCCCGAGTTCCGTTCGTCAATCCCGACCCGTCGACGTTGGGAGTACTCGAGGGGACGGCCACGATTGCCAGCGACTGTAGCGGTGGCGGGTGCTCGACAGATTTGTCGTCGCTCGGCATCCTAATTCGGCAGAACGCGACGACGATCAAAGCGCTCAAGTTCAATTCCGACGGCACCTACGGCGCCGCGCTCCCGCCCGGCGACTATTTCATCTACGAAGATGACAACGACTGGAGTGACACGGACCTGACGGCGACTGGCTATTCCATTTCAGTTGCGATCGAAGCCGGACAAACCGTGGTCGAAAATTTCGACATCACCGACATCAAGTCGAATCAATCTCAGTAACGATACTTCGGACGTGTCAAATGTGGCAAAGCAGAAACCTGTCCACACGGAGCAATTTGAAAATTAGGCGACACCTTCAGGCCAGTCCTTGCTGCTGGGCGGTTTCACGGAGTCATCCACCTCGCCCGCGGCGCGCAGACTCTCCAAGGTTTCGTATTCATCTTCAAGAAGCCACATCTTGGCCTCTTCCACCGTCGCAAACAGATGAGTCTTACCGTCAAGGTCTATTACTTCGGCTTTGCCGTCGTGGGATACTTGCAAGCGAGCCCAATGGAAATCGCCTCCGGATGTTTCGAGCCACCACTGCCCTCGCCGTGGATCGGCGGGCTCGACTTCGTCATGTAACACATCGAAGACAAGTGCATCACGCTGCATACCGTTCTCGTCGATGATCACCACTTCAACGATGTACGCAGGCGTCTCGTCGGGCTTCGTCTGATAAACATGGACGATTGCGCCTCGGCTTCCGACGGCGACCGCTCGCCCCTTGTCATCGGCTTTGGGTACCCGAGTCCGCACCATGAGGTACTCGTTGTAGGGCTGAACGCGATTCATCTGGCACTCATTGTTACAGAAGGAAAGGGGCTGGCGTAGCGAAAACACGCGTACGCTGGCGACGAAGTGTTGCTCCGACGTGTTCAGCTTCTCGTCGAAGCCGATCTGGGACGACGACGGAGGCGCCGTCTGTTAGCAGCTCGCGCTGCGCTCGGAATTCCATTCGGCGACGAGTTTGCAAACGACGGCGCGACTCGCCGCTCGGACGAAGCGCCGTGGGAAAGACGGCGTACGAACACCTTCGCATCCTGGCGAAACGACCACCCGGATCGCGAGGGCTGCTTCGGGTGCCGGTGGAAGTTTGGGAAGCGTATGCGTGGAAGACATTCGGTGCCGGGATTCGTCGAGACGGATTCGTGAGCGCCAAAGAGCCTCGACGAGCGGATGCGTCTCGCCGAACGGACAATCGGGGTTTGCCGACTGAGCTCCGAGAGAAGATTCGCGAAATGACTTCGATGGCCGACACGACTCCGCTCATTCGTCCGGTGTTTCCACGGACCAAGCCACGCGTGCGGTGAAATGAGTGGCTATGGCGGCGCGAAGAGGCGCCGCTCAGAAGAAGCCGCGTCAGAAATCAGCACGTGGCTGATGACGAGGGGACCGAAGCATTCAACTTCCCGTCGAGGCGGATCTGGGACGACGCTGAAAGCGTTGTCCGTTAGCAGCCCGCCTTTCAGCCAACCACCTCGGAGGCTAACGGCGGCACGAAGACGCGCCGCTCGGAAGAAATGACGTCGGAAACAGGTTGGCTAACGACGAAGCGATGCTCGGGTCACTTGTGAACCATCCAGTAACGAATCACGACCCCAAGGCCCAGTATTCCGAGCAGCAGAAAAAAGCCGGCGCCTGTGAATCGTCGCGGTCCATGCCCCATCGAGACATCGTAGCAGTCCGACCAACGACTGCCCAACTTCACGATCAAAGGCGCGCGCCACGCAAAAGAAGCTGCTAAGGCGGCGCGACGCGCCGCTCGGAAGAAGCCGCGTCCGAACAAAGCACGTGTTGAGGACGAAGGGGACCCTTAGCTTTCGACTTCCTGTCGACGCAGATCTGTGACGACGCAGGAGGCGTCGTCTGCTAGTAGCCCGATCTTCCCGTTCCAAACTCGGAGGCCAGGGCGGCGCGAAAACGCGCCGCTCAGAAGATGCCCAGTCTGAAAACTATTTGGCTGGCGACGAGGGAGTATCCACTTCCCGTCAAGGCAGATCTGGGACGACGCCGAGGCGGCGTCTGTCAAGGGCAGATCGCTTTTCCGCGAAAGACCTCAGTGGCTAACTGCGGCGCGAAGGCGCGCCGCTCGGAAGAGACGATGTCCGACGAACTGGTGGCTGGCGACGAAGGGGATGCCACGGATGCGTTCAACTTCCCGTCGTGGCCGATCTGGGACGGCGCTGGAGGCGGCGTCTGTTAGCAGCCCGCATTTCCGCTAACGACCTCGGCGGCTAAGGCGGCGCGGACATGCGCCGCTCGGAAGAAACTCTGCCTGACAAACAGGTAGGCTGATGACGACGGGGATCGGAATTCTCGCGACGCTCCCCTTCCCTCTCTGCCCTCTGGTCAGCCGCTTCTTCCGATCCGCGCTCCCACCGGCTGGATAGAGAAGGAAGGCTTACGGTGCGATCGATTTCGCGATTGCGCAGAACCGCGCGAGCTCGGCTGATGCGCGCCCGCCCTTCCGCGTGAATAGCCAGTAGCAGACGCGCGGGAGCGCTTTCAGCCTGCGGCCGACCAAGTCGGCCGGAAGTTCGCAGCAACCATTCACGATCGTCAGGCCCATTCCCAGACGCACGAAATGCAGAGCCAGCTGCCAGCCGGTCGCTTCTACGGCGATGCGCCACGGAACCCCAGCGAGCGTCAGTGCGTGATGCAACGTCGCGCGTTGCGGATTCCCTTCTGGCGGAACGATCAGTGACTGACCTGCGAGATCACTGAGCTCGACAGAGCGGCGCTTGGCTAACGGATGCCGCTTCGGGAGCACCAGTGTCTGATCAACCTGCGCAAGCTGCTCGGCGTGCAAGTCGTTCGGCGGCGAATCTAGCACCGCAATGCCCACATTCGCATCGCCCGAACGCACAGCTGTGAGCGCATGGGTGCGATCGCACTGCACGAGTGCCAGTTTTGCTGGCGAAGTGCGTATGAATTCGCGAATCGCTGGCCCGAGTAGATACAAGAACGCGCCCGTCCCCGCCGCGACAGTCAGCAACTCATGACTCGTGCCGGTGCGCAGCTCTTCGACGATGAGGTCAGATCGTTCGGCCGCATCTCGGCAATGGGCAAGTAGTCGCACGCCCGCTTCCGTAAGCTCGAGCTGGCGGCCGCGTTTTCGATACAGCGGCATACCCAGCTCTTCTGTCAATTTGCGAATCTGCACGTGGAGCGCTGGCTGCGACAGATGCATCGAAGCCGCGGCGCGCGTGAAGTTTCGATGCTCGGCGAACGCCGCGAACGATTGTAACCACTCGGATCTCAACATCTATAGTTCTACATTATAGCATATAAACAACCAGTAGTTCTCACACATAGGTCGACTTGCCAAGATGTGTCTCAAAAGAGGCAAGAAAATGAAAAGTATTTTGGAAAACCCGGTCTTCGCTGCCGACTTTGCTCGACTCGAGCAGGTCACCTTGAACCCTGAACGACATACCGCCGCGAACGCCCGAACACACACCGAGGCAGTAGCTGCCCGAGCGAAAGCGCTCGGCACGGCGAACGGCGTCTGCGCTGGGGAGATTGAGTCGCTGGTAGACCTCGCCTATGTCCACGACATTGGCAAAACCACCGGGACTGCGAATCCGGCTGCATCTGTGGACTTGTTGCCCAGATATGGCATTTACGATCTGCGCTTTATCGAGTTGGTGCGCTTTCACGACATCAATCTGCCGTGGCACAATTCGACTTTGCGGGGCGAGGCGCCCAGCGACAAAGCGTGGCGCAAGCTCGCTGGCCGGGTCGACATGCAGCTTCTTTGCTTGTTCATGATCGCCGATCGCGTCGATTGCCCGGGCGGTTGGCGGGAGAACCGCCCACTGGTCTGGTTCCTCGACGAAGCCAAGCGTCGCGGCCTCATCCACATCGAGGTGACCGATGTCTGATTCGCTGCTCGTTTCGAAGTCGCGGCTGGGGATCGATATCGGCCGCGTTATTATTGGCGGCGGCGATCAGCCGGGCGCGGACACTGTCTTCCTCAACGGTAGTGACGACCGCGCGATGCAAACGCCAGCAATCCCTGAGGCGTTCGCGAGCATCGCGTCGTTGTATCGCGCCTTCGACGGCCGCGTATGGCTCGTCTCTAAAGCGGGCGCTCGCATTCGCGATCGAACGCTGCGTTGGTTCGCAGCGCAGCAGTTCTACTGCGCAACAGGACTTACGCCGGAACGCGTTCGCTTCTGCCGTGAGCGAGCGGAGAAAGCCGAGCACGCCAAGGTCCTTGGTCTCACACACTTTATCGACGACCGAAGCGACGTTCTCGAAGCACTTCACGGTATCGTGCCGAATCTAATCTTGTTCGGTCCCCAAAGACGACCGATTGCGCATTCCGACTGGTTTTCGACGGCGCGCGACTGGGCGGCGGTGCGCCGTCTCTGGCTGACTACTTAGGAAACGAGATGTACTCCGGCGGCACATGATCCGTGAGCCACACTCCGTTGGCGCTCACGAAGAACACATGGCCGGCAGCGAACATCCTCCCGGCCGCGATGGTCAAGATCACGGGAGCCCCGCGCCGTTCCGCGACTACTGTCGCCGATCCGATCTCGGTGGACAGATGGACATGATGGCGCGCGCCCTTGACAAGCCCGCTGGTGCAGATGCGATCGACGAACTTCGCGATCGTCCCGTGATAGAGTCGGTCCGGCGGCTGGTGCGGTTCATAGCCGAGATCGACTTTCAACGAGTGACCCTGATTCGCACGAATTTTTGAACCCGTGGCATCAAACGCGAAGCGCTGCTTATCGCTGTCGCGAACGATCGCCTCAAGTTCACCTCGGTCGATCGCGTGGTCGGAGGTTGCCATTGCGGCGAGCAGTGCATCGACCGCTACCCATCCGTCCCGCTCCAGGATGATGCCGATCTGACCTGGGTTGTGACGCAACACATAGCTCAGAAACTTGCTGACACGAGACATAGCGCGAGATTTTACAGCAAGAACAGGAAGCGATGGGATCATGGGTGCTCTCGCGCCGCTCCCCTCCCGTCGTTCCTCTCTCGTCAGCCTCCGATCTGCGCATCCACTGGCCGCTGGTCACGAGCAGCTTCACCTGGTGTTTCGCTCACCAAGATTCTTGAGAGTCCGATCGTGCAATTTCTCGGAGGCTAACGACGGCGCGAAGACGCGCCGCTCGGAAGAGGCGATGTCGAAAAAGCTCATTGGCTAGCGACGGAGAATGAACCTTTCACTTCCAACGAAAGGTCAGTTGACTGTCCCCCCCGTCCGGCAGATCATTGCCGGCGCGTGAAACTGACCGCGCCAGCTCGCTGCTCACTGTTCGTATTCATCTTCATGCACGTGGGCGTCCATTCGGCGATCGTGCAAGCCAAGGTGCTCGCTCGTCCGAAAATCCATCCTTCGGTCGCTTTCAAGATCCTGCGATTGAAAGATGGACGACAAACGTACCTGATCTTGCCCAAGGAAAAGGCTTCTGAGCTCAATCAACTGGCCTTCGAGATTGATCGGGATCTTCGCGAAGGCCCCTATGCAGTTTGTCTGTGGTTCAAGGGAAAAGACGAAGACCTTGCCGCTTCCTACAACCGGCGAGACATGTGCATCAACGTTTCGGTGCGCGCACTCGAGACGGGGGTCCCAACGGAGGCAGAAGAGCATGAGCGCCTTCACGCAACGTTCGATTTTCAAGCCGGCAAAGTGGGGACCGAGAACCTCTTCGCCGGGGATATCGAGAGCAAGACGCCTCTGTCTGCGACGGAGAATCCCTACCAATTCAACATGTCCTTCGATGAGATCCCAGCCGGACTATTGGATCTAGAGGCGCTCGCAAAGCAGATCGAAAACGCGGTCGCCTCCAATCAAAAGGAGGAGGTCGAACGGCTGGACAGGCTACTCCTCTTGAATGCTGCCTGTATCTTCATCGAGGCGGAGGAACTAGACGAGGTCGCCCTCCGGGTCCTGGAATACATCGCGAGCGAAGGCGAGGTTGAATCCGCGACGTTCAAAAATGATCGAGGAAGAAAGCGACTGGGCGTGCGAATCGCGTTGCAGGCTTCGACCGTTGTGATTGCCTACTTAAACCCTACGAACAAGGTTTCCGTCCCTGCGACGCTGCGAAAGGAAATGATCGCCAGATTCGAGGCAATCCGCTCAGTGACGCAAGAGGTGCACGAGCGACTCAAGGCCGTGATGACCAAGGGCGGCGAGTCGAATGATGGAGCGGACGCCCTGAGGGGGGCTCAGGATCTCGAGCGACTGGTCAGCCCATACTTCGAGTGGAAGCTGCCCATCCGGTGAACATCAAACCGTCCGATCAGCCACACTCCGAGAGCAACGCTCGCTCAGGACGCCTTTCTGGCTCTCTCGGAAAAGACGCTTAGAAACCGGCGTCTCCTAGCAGCCTTCAGTCACTGCCGAACACCGGAGCTCACGATGGCACTGATGCGCCGCTCGGAAACATGTGACGTCGGAAAGCTCGTTGGCTGGTGACGAAGAATGAATGCACTTCTCAGAGTGAGGTCGCCACTCGATCAGCGCATCGATCCACGACATTTGACAATATCTCGCAGAAACATGGATTTGCGCTCGTAACGAGTCGCTCCGATAAAGTTGTATATCAATTCTATCAACATGATATACAACGCATATGGGATCGGAAGCTCACTTGAGCTTCGAGCTGACCCAAAGCTTCTCGACCTGTCCGCGCGGTCCGTCTCCGAGGAGCTCCGTCACGCGGAAATCTACCGTGCTCTCGCCGAACGCTTTGGCGGGGAGCCCGTCGCGCTCAGCCGGCCGGCGCCAATCGAGTTTCCTTCGTATGATGCGGTGCCGGCGCGGTTTGCCCATACGTTGCACGTGGTGGGCATGTCGGCCATCAACGAAACAATGGCCTGCGGGTTTCTGCAACTTTGTCTAGAGAATGCTGCCGAGCCTGAGGTGCGCACTGCCATCCGCGAAATTCTGGGCGACGAGATCCGGCATGGACAAATCGGTTGGGCGTTCCTTGCTTCAGGCGCGCTCGATGGTGCGGAGCGCACCGCCCTTGCATCCTGGATCCCACGACTGCTCGAAACCCAAGTTTCGAGCTGGCTTGCGCAAATTGCGACGCTGCCCGATATTTCGGCGCCGGAGTACGGATGCCCTGGCCGCGAAGCCATTGTCAGCACCACATTTGACGCCATCGATCAATTGGTCCTCCCTGGTTTCGATCACGCGAAGATCGGTACCGGTCCGGCTCGAGAGTGGTTCGCTGGAAGGCCGCGACAATAGGGAGCGTCACCATTTGCCTATCGCGATCGCCCCGGGCCCTCGACGCAAACGTCCTCACAAATCAGTGTGTCCCAAATCTACGGGGCACTCATAACGCTCCGATTGTCTGTCGCAGGTGCAATCCCCGCAGCTGTCCGCGGCGCCGATGCAACCGAGTCCAGCATAGCCGGTCGGATCTTCCTGATCTGGGCAGTGAGAGACATCGAGAATCAACTCCCACTGGTGATTTTGTTGGCAGACCATCGTTCCTTTCTCCCAGCATAGGCACGATTCTCCGGGCGTCTGGCAGTTCCCCACGAGGTAGGCGCAATTGCAGGTCGCTCCGAGGTCCGGGTAATATTCACCATCCAATTTGAGGTCGTCGTTCTCCGCCAAGTCGACAGCGCCTTCGCGCGCAGCGCCGGGTGGACAGAGGTCATGGTTAACGCCCGCCTCATTTGCTCCATCGAGGGTCTGCTCGATATCGTGATCGCCGAAACATCCAGCCGCCGCGATGATCGCGATCAGCCAATATGGATTTCGCCTCATGGCCCAACCTCCGTTTCTTCTGGGAGAACCTTCGTGGCTCAATATCCGATGCAGTCGAAATAACCGGTTGACCGATAGGAGATCTGCCAGGAACTGGACTCGTCGCAGTTGAGAGAAGGACAAAGTGTCCGCAAACAGTCACAGGACGGTACGCCGTTACAGGACGCGGGAAGGGATTCACACTCGGGCGGCGGAACTGCGCCTCCCGGGATTCCGGGATAGTTTTGTACGCACAGTTGGCTTGGAAAATGGCAGATGGCGGAATCACACGCGAGGTCTGCCGACACGGCGAGATCGATCGCTCCGCCCATATCAGATGGGGTAGGACATATCGATACTGCAGCCGGGCGGACATTCGCACACCCATTCTTCCTGAACGCAGGCTGCCAGAGGAGCGCACCCAGGCTTGAAGGAGTCACATTGAGGAGCCTCACAATCTCCTCCATCGGGACACCCCTTTTTAAGACAGGCTCCGCCGACGCAATGGGCCGATCGATTGCAGTCGCAGCCGAACGTTCCGTAGGACGTTTCACATTCGAAGCCGGGAAAGTTGCACGCTTCTCCCTCGTTCCACGTCCCCTGTGCGCAGCGCCGATCAAATGCATTGGGCGGACAATCGGTGCCGCACAGCCATTGGTAATGGTAACTGGCAATCATTGGCGTCGCTGCGCAGGTCAGGGATACAACCTGATCGACAATCTCCAATCTCGGCGGAACCGCTTCCAGCGCCGGTCGGCACCGGGGCCGCGCGGCCGTCGCAACCCAACCCAAGAATTAGCATCCAGCCGAACAGCCAGCGGTTCTTCATCAGCGCCTCATTTCAGAGTTCAACAAACACAGGCATCGAAAGAGGCGGTTCAACAGGTCCATCCAGGAATGAAGCAAATGACCTCGCATTGGACCAACTGACACTGCGGAATCAGACCAAAACTTTGATAGCATTTCCCGGCGACGTCATCGCGTGTTTGGGCGCCCACCAGATTTCCAGATTGATCGTAGAAGCGGTGGACGATAACCCCCGCGCCGAGGCCTTGAGTTTCGATGAAACGATACGATCCACAAGTGCCGCTGCGAACCATTCCGTATCGGCCAGTCGGAAAATCAGCGCAGGTGTTCGGTTGACGCAATGACTCGACTTCATCCGAGTAGCCAATCTGGTTGCCAAACTGCGAGATATTTCCAGCCAAACAACTTGGCGGTGACTCGAAACTCCTCCCGTCATAACAAGGGTCGGTTCCGGAGTCTGCGCCGGAGGAGCAGCTAAGAGTGAGCGAGGAGCCTAGATCTCCTCCGTCAGATTGCCCCGGCGATGCGGCGACTCCTCCGCCGCAGTTTGCAAGTAGAACGAGCCAACTCAGGAAGAGATTTATTCTCATGCGCAGTGCGGAAAGCACGAGTCGGGCCAGGTGCAGCTCAGCCTCCAGCCAGGGCCATGCGGTTTTGGGGAGGGCTCGAGTCCGGCAAGGAGCGCGCCTGATGTTGGATATTGCCAACAAATCGTCGGATCGATCCAACAGCGGCGACTGAACGGCTGATGGAAAAGAGAATTGGGGAGGCGGCACGAGGGTTGCTGCTCTGCTCGTTAGAAGATGGCCGTGCTACTGTCGAGCGAGATGAATCGGATCCTGGCACTCGTACTGCTGGCTGGATGCACGGTTGCGCCGCAGCTCAGCCTTCATCTCGATCAGGATCTCCAAAGCCAATGTCAGGCCGCCAGCTCAGTCGATCCGAAT
This sequence comes from Myxococcales bacterium, assembly GCA_003153195.1. Classification (GTDB taxonomy): domain Bacteria; phylum Myxococcota_A; class Polyangia; order Palsa-1104; family Palsa-1104; genus PALSA-1153. The sequence goes on along the minus strand of PLXG01000044.1, from coordinate 1,243 downwards.
CCTGCACCACCCATGACGTGCGAAGCGCTCACGCTCGATTGCGCCGATCACGTCGAGTTTCGACTGCGGAGCGAGACCATGAGCGGTGCACCGGGGGACATCTTGCGATCGGTCTGCCTGAGCACCGCCGAGATGGGGAGTCCGCAGAACTTCTGCGATTTGGTAAAGCTTCCTCATCCAGTCTCACTTCTGAACGATGCGCCGAACGGGACCAACCTCATCTTGGAGCTTCGCGCGCTCATCTTGAGCGACCCTCAAGGCGGCTGCGACGACGAGAATCCGAGCCCGACGCTGGTGTTCAGCGCGCGGTCGACGCCGCTCGCAATCGATGGGCAAAGTCACAACGTTTCCGTTCGTTTGAATTACTGTTCGGCTTGCCCCTATCGACCTATGGATGCTGGTGTTGTCTCCGACGGCGCGGGTCCTGCGAGCGACTTGGCCCTCGCGCCGGATCTGAGCGAACCCGTCGAAGATGCGGGCGCACCATCGGATATGTTTTCCGCATCCGATCTCGGGAGCGGTCCTTCCGATCTCGGGTCGCCACCCGACATGAGCTCGCCACCAGCCGACATGTCGCCCGGTACTTGTCCACCGGGAGAACAAGTGTCTCCTTATTATCCACAAGGCGCACTCTGCTGTCCGGCGTCGTCTTCCGACCCGTGTCCAGCCCCGGGGTCACGATGTCCAAGCGGGGATACCGCGCTTTTGCCCGTCGGGGGTTGCTGCGCCGTCTGTCTGGATTAGCGAAGGCCGTATTGGCGAAGAAGCTTCAAGAGATGAACTCGATCGATTCCCGCCGCCCGCGCCGCGGCGCTTGCGTTACCGTCGGTGGATTTGAGCAGGCGCTCCAAGTAAGGTCGTTCGAACGCCTCCACGATCTTTCGCTTGGCGACTTTGAACGGGACGGTGATGTCCTCGGCCGGATGGACCGACGCGGAAGATCGCTCAGGGTCGGAGGCGAAAGAATCCTCGCCGAAGGCGGCCGCCTGTTCCACCGCGTTCTTGAGCTCGCGCACGTTTCCAGGCCACGAATAGGTTCGCGCGCGTTCTTTTAGAACTTCGGGCAACTCCTCGCCGGGTTTGATCGCTTTGAAAAACAGATCGGCGAGGATTCGAACATCCTCTTCGCGATCGCGAAGAGGTGGCATCTGAATCGGCACAACCGCGAGTCGGAAAAAGAGATCTTCCCGAAATGCACCGCGGTTGACCTCGACGCGCAGATCGCGATTCGTGGCAGCGATCA
>PLXG01000375.1 GCA_003153195.1 Myxococcales bacterium | reverse complement strand
CTCGGATCCACAATCCGATGCTCTAACCGGCTGAGCTACACTCACCATGATGCTGTTTTTGCGACCTTTCCACTACCTCGGCGGCGGCCCTGCGGTCAACATCGAACCGCTAGGTGTCAGGGACTAGGAAACTTTTGCTCGATCCTCGCAAACTAAATCCGTATTGAATTGATAGACTTAAGGGGCTAATAAAGAAGATTAGATGCCCGCAAAAGGCCCAGCGGCCGCTGTGATCTATTGTTGCGATGATGACTCAATCGTGCGCGAAACCGTAGCCGATGCGCTGACCGATGAAGGTTACGCAGTACGTGGATTCGACAGCGCCGCCGAGGTATGGGAGGCGCTCGAAGCGGGGCAGCATCCGTCCATGCTTCTACTCGATCTGGTCATGCCGGGAATGTCGGGGTGGGAGTTGCTCGAGAAGATGAAGTCGAGTCCCAATTTGGCAGACATTCCGATCTGCGTGCTCTCGGCGCCGTGGATGCGACGCCGATTCCGCACGTCAACTCGGTGCTGCGCAAGCCGATCGACTACGACGAGCTACTCGACGCGGTAGTGCGGCACTGCGATCCTTGAACGAGCCTGTTTCGCGCGTCAGCGCTTGATCGCTCCCGGCAGAAATGCGAACGCCGCTGCCGCACACAAGCAGGCGAACGCCACCAGATGATTCCATCGCGGCGTCTCCCGCAGATACAAGATCGCAAAGCCGGTAAAGATCACCAGCGTGATGATCTCCTGCATGATCTTCAGCTGAAATGCGCTGAACTGTCCGTAGCCCCAGCGATTGGCCGGAACCTGCAGCATGTACTCGAACAGGGCGATGGACCAGCTGGCGAGGATTGCCTTCCACAGCGGCACATTGCGAAAGCGCAAATGGCCGTACCAGGCGATGGTCATAAACAGGTTGGAGCAGATCAGCAGAAGGACTGTTGGCATGGGTACCGCCTATGGTTTGGGCGCCGGCTTTCCGCGCATGCGCTCTTTGAGTCCGGCGATGGCGAAAAGCACCAATCCGAGCTTGCTCGTCACCGCGAACCGCGCCAGCTCACAGCCGCCGCAAGCCTCGGGCACTACGCCGCGCGCAAGCTCTGCGCGCATCTCATCGCGTCGCTTTTCGATGTCTGCCATCGAGTCTCGACCGATGCGTCCCAGCGCGAACCGCTCTTCCTTGACCATGCAGCAGGCGGTGGCCACGCCGTTGCGATCGACGTAGAGCCCCTTTTCCAGCCACGGACATTTTCGCTGCGAGGGATTCCAACCCGCCATTAGATCGTCGTGAAAGCCCAGATCGGAATGGCGTCGTTTTTGAATTTTTTTGACGCGTTTGTGGGAGCGAAAGCGAACCCAGACGCGGTCGACGTCTTCCGGGCTGAGCATTTCGCGCGCGGTGGTCTCATCGTAGGCGGCGGTGTAGATGGGCATGTGCTGAAGCGGCTGCATGGTGATTCCGCCGTCGAGCCCTAGCCGCTCATAGAGCGAGAGGATGTCGTCCAGGTGATCTTGCGTGCGGTCGAGGACGGTGACCGAAAAGCCGACCACCGGGCGATCCAGGCCGCGGCGTTTTCGTTCGGTGAGCAGCAGCTCGATTCCACGGATTACTTTCTCCAGCTTGCCGCCGCGAATCGCGCGAAAGGTCTCCGCGTCCGCTGACTCGAGAGAGACGCTGATCTTCTCCACGCCGGCGTCGAGAATTCGCCGCACCGCCTCTTCACCGAAGAAGCTGCCGTTGGTGATGAACGAGACGCGCACATTGCGACTGCGTGCGAAGTCGACCATCTCAAAGAAGCGCGGATGCATGAGCGATTCGCCTTCGCCCTGCAGCTCGATCTGAGAAAGGTTGGGTAGCGCGGTGAGCGTCTGGATGAACGTTTCGTAGCTGAGATCGTTCTGTTCCATTTTGCGGCCGCAGCAAAAACCGCAGGTGAAATTGCAGCGAGTGGTGGGCTCGAGTTGGAGATGCGTGGTGCTCATCGCAGCGTGGTGCTCATCTCAGAATGGAGCGTCGAGCGTAAACATGCCGCCGCCGGGGAGTGAAATCACCGCGACCGATGTCTTATTGCGAACCGCTTCATCGTGGACAAAAAGTCCGATGGCGGTGCCGAGCATGGCCACGCCGACGACGGTGAGCGGAATGCCGATGGCGAGCGTGTCCCAGTTCTGAATGATCTTCATGGTGCCGTCTGTCGAGGTTTTGTGCGTGTACTCGAGCCCGTCCACGCCCCACAGCGCGCCGCCACAGGCCAACACTGGAAGTCCTACCACCGCCAGCGCCACCGCTGCGATGCGCAACGGACGCCGGTGCGAAATCGGTTTCGACACCGGCGGTGAAATGAGCGCGGGCTTGATGGTTCGATCGATCGGCACCACGCTGACCGCCGTCTTGCGCTTGAGCTCGGCCGCCGCATTCACCAGCGCCTGTTTGGCATCGGCGAGGGAGCAGACGTCGCAATGATCGTCGATGCGCGCAGTCGGCTGTCCGTCGCGCGTGTCGAGCAGTTGCACTACGAAGACGTAGTTCGAATTCCCCAGCGTCTCGATGCTTCCTTGCACGATATAATTGGCACCGGTGAGCTCCCCAACTTGTCTGACACAAGCAGGAGTGGTGCAACCGGACAGCCCGTTCGAACCGCGCAACGCCTTGGTCATCTCTTCGCTGGAGACCACCGCGAAGCCGGCAGCAGCCAGCCCCTGGATTAGACCGTCGCGAAGCTGCCTGTGGGTCGCTTCACTGTTTTTGCCCAGCACCTCGAACGTGTTTACCGCCACTCGCTCCGCGCGCGCAGAAGCGACGCCGAGTAGCGCGAACGTGAGCGCGATGAGCGAGATCTTCTTCATGGGGCTCCGCCGTCGGGACTGGGCAGATAGCTGCCCAGCTTGTTCCCGGTTCGCCAGCGGCCGTTCAAATAAAAGAAAAAGTTGTAGCGCAGTCCGGCACTGTCCGCCTTCTTGCGAATCTGAATTGCGTACCAATTGAGCGGCGTCTTGAGCGCGCGCGCGATCGCCGAATCAGGCGCGCGAACGTCTTTGGCAGCGGGATCGATGGGGAACACGTCGACCGCATCGTACTTGTGCTCGTAGACTTGCGCTACCAATTCCACCGCGCCGCGATTGGCCATCGCCTCCATGAGGCCGTGATAGCGAGGCGTGATGGCAGCCGCGCCGTCGCCAAAGAGAACCTTCAGCTCTGCATCGGTCATGATGGTCGATGCGAAATAGTCATGCACCTGTTGGCGTTCGTCGCGCTGGCAGGCGGTCAGTAGATCGGTGGCGAAGGCGCGTAGGCCGTCGGCCGTTCCGGGATAGTTGGGGATGGGCTTGGAATCGCCCGAGCCATTCATGATTCGCGAGCAGCCGAACGTCGAGAGAGCGACGAGAAGAGCGAAGGCGTGAGCGCGCATCAGGACGCGGAGTTCGAGATCATTTTCGGCAGACGATCGAATCGTTTGTTCAGCCGCGCCGCCTCGATGAGACGACCGTCGCCGGCCAAAAGTTTGATCAGGTGACGCAACGACGGGCCATGAGTTTCATCGATCTCGAGCGCCAATCGAAATGCCGTCTCCGCCTCCTGCCGGCGGCCGGCGCCATGCAGTGCTACGCCATAATTGCTGAGCACCGATGCATCGGCCAGCTCGTTCGCGTTCGAGAGAATCTCTTCGAAGAGCTTGACCGCTTGAGCGAATCGACCCCGCTCGCCGAGGATCACCGCCAGATGATGAAGCGCGCGCGGATGTCCAGAATCTTTGGCGGCGGAGAACGACTGTTCAGCGCGTGAGAGCTCGCCGCGACTGGCGGCCAGCAAACCCATATTGAAATGCGCGGTCGGGTGCTCGGGATCGAGCGCGAGCGCGCGTTCGTAAGAGCTGCGAGCGCGAAGCACGCTGTTCAAGCGCTGCATGACCGTGCCCAGGTTTACGTGCGGCGCCGGCCAACGCGGATCGAGATCGGATGCGCGCTTGAACGCGAACGCCGCCTCGCTGAACTTTCCTTGCCCGCAAAGCGCGATGCCGTGACCGTTTTCGGCGCGCGAAAGGCCCACCACCACCGCGGTCTGCTTGGCGCCGAGCGCCTGCGCCTGGCGGAATGATTCGAGCGCCTTGGTGGGCTCTTCGCAATCGAGATGGAGCTCGCCCTCGATCACCAGCAGCGCTGAATTTTTTGGATTTTGTCGCCGCGCCGCTCGCAACATTCGCCGCGCTTTGTCGATCGCGCCGCGCGCGACCAGAATTCGAACCAGCGCGGCCGTGCCGAGCGGCCAACCCGGCCGGCACCTGAGCGCCAGACGAACCAGCTTTTCCGCTTCCACCAGCCGTCCGCGCTTCCACTCTTCACGACCGAGCGCGAGCGCTGGTTCGGGCTGCTGCGGAGCCAGCGCGTGCGCCCGCGAGAACGACTCCCATGCGCCGTTCGAATCGCCCCGTCGATGGAGCTGCGCGCCGCGCATGAGCTCTGCACGCCAAGCGGTGCGAGGACTCGGCGAAGGCGGGTGCCGCTGTGTCCGAGAGGGCGACATTAGTACCCTAAAAAGATAGCATTTTCCGTCGGAGACGGTCAATCGAATGCATCCCCGCGGAAGTGGATGGCACCGGCCGCGGCGGTAGGGTAGATTGCCGCCCGCATGAGTCCCCCGTCTCAAGGAAGCTCCCTCGGCAATCAGGCGGCGCTCTATGGCAGCCAAGGTGCCGGAACCGCTAGAAGCTTGGCCAGCGCATTCGGTCCCTTTCGCCCGCTGCAACCGCTCGGCGAGGCAGAGCGGACCCTGTTTTTTGGTCGCGATGACGAAATTGCAAAATTAAGTCATATGGTTGGCTCGTCAGGTTCGGAGCGAAGGTTGCTCCTCACTGGCGCGTCGGGTGTAGGCAAAAGCTCGCTTTTACGCGCGGGCGTCCTGCCGCAGATCAAGCTGCGCGGTGTCGCTTGTCGCTACGTCGACGTGAATCGTCTTTCGGACGAGGCCCTTCCGGCGGTGTCGGCCGCCACCGCGAGTGGGCTCTTGGTTTTGGACGACGTGGTGAGCGCGCTGGAAGATTCGGCCAAGCGCGAACGGCTATTCGATCTTTTGCGCCGCGCCGATCAGGTCGCTGCGCTCAAGGTGCTCTATGTAGTCGACGATGAAGAGCTGTGGAAACTCGACGTCATCGAGCGCCAAGCGGGCGCGGTGGCGCCGGCGGCGCGATTCCGATTGGAAAATCTCGATCAAGAGCGCGTGGCGGACATCATCGAGCGCACCGTGCTGGCCGGCGGCGCCTATTTCGAAGGCGGCCTCGCCAAAGAGATGGCGGCCGATCTGGCGCGCGAAGGCAGCGTGTCGCCGTCGCGGATTCAGATTGTGGCCGGCACCGCGGTCGCGCTCAAGGTGGTCGGCGCGAAGGCGTTTCACCGGCTTGGCGGCAGTGACGTGTTCACCTGGCGCTTCTGCCACATGGTCTGCCAAGCCGCGGGTGGACGCAAAGCCGAGCGCGTGCTCGCCGAAGTGGCCGCCACTGCGCCGCGCGTTTCCGTTTCTCTCGATCGCATCGCGCACGCCGCCGGCCTCGATGACAAAGCAGCGGGCGAGATTGTTCACGCGCTCGGCGCCCAACACGTGCTTCGCCCGGCGCCAGGCGGTTACACGCTCGGCTCCGAGTGGCTGCGGCCGATTCTCGGTACTTTTACCGGTGAGACGCGGGCGCGCGGAGTGGGTGCGCGGTTGGCGCTGCGCCGCAAGATGGTTTCGGGTGGGCTGCTCTCGCCGCGCGAGCTTCGCGACGTCTGGCGTTTTGGCGGCGCGCTCAAACCGGACGAAGAGCGCTTGGTGGGACGATCGATCAAAATCGGTGGCGGCGCGCTCTGCGTGGCGCTGGCAGTTCCGTTGCTGATTTTGTTCGGCAGCTATTTTCGTTACGGACATAGCGTGACCTTCGACGCCCATGGCGGTCCGGGCGCGTCGGTGGTGGTCCGCCTCGGCAAACAGTCGGGGCCGCTGTCGGGGCTTCCGCACCATCCGCCTTTCGGTGCGCCGATCGCCGAACCAGGATTTCTCGCATCCGCGCTCGAGAACGGACCGCCAAGTGGCACCGCGCCGACCTCGGGGTGGCTCCATCCATTGATCGCCGCGCTTCGGCCGCTGCCGCGCGCGCTCTCAACGCTGATTCTGGAAGGAAACGCGCAGCCGCTGGTGGCGCTCTACGCTGATCCGACGCTGAGGCCGAGCGTAATCGATGCGCTCGCCGCCGCCGGACGCGGGAGCGATGAGGAGCGCAAGCTGATTCAAAACGCGCTCGCGGATTCATCCGAAGAGGTGCGGCGCCGCGCGGTGGTCGCGCTTTCCGCTATCGAGCAGCGTACGCCGGGTTCATCGGGTGGACTTCTGGAGACGGCCACGCGCGACGAGTCGGCCGCAGTGAGAGCGCTGGCGTTCGACACCATCGCGCAGTTGCCGCCGGATCGCGCCACCGCCATTTGGAGTCAACTGCTCGACGCACGAGATGCGGAGACACGCCGGCGCGCGCTCGAAGCGTTGCGACTACTTTCGGGAAAATATGCCGAGACCTGGACGGCGATCGCGCATGGAGTTTTGGGCGCGACCCGATCGGACGTGCTCTCGCTCCTTGGCCCGATCATGGATCCGGGTCAAGGTGGCGTTCCGGAAAACATGCGCGATGCGCACAGTCGTGCGACGGCCACTGCCGCCGCGGCAAAAGTGCTGCTGGTCATCGCGCTCGACGGTAAAGCACCCGCTAACGCGCGCATCGAAGCGCTCAAGCTCCTGCGTGGTCAGAACGTCCCCAAAGCGTCGCTCGAGAAGATCAGCGGCAGTCCGCGTCTGCTCATGGTGGCCGCGCCGCTTCTGCTCAAAGACAAACCCGATGAGGCGCAGGCCAAAGTAAAAGAGGCGCTGAACGGCCCGGTTCCTATGCGCGTGGCGGCTGCGGCGGCGATAGGACTTTTGCCGCGCACCGCTGATACGCCCAAGCTGCTCAAGCTGTTCAGCTACGATCGTTCGGCGGAGGTGCGTGCCGAAGCGACGCGATCGCTACCGGCACTCGGACGCGAGTCGGTACCGCTGCTGGTGAAAGAGGCGAAGAGCGGCGGGGCGGACGTAGAGCGCGCGGCGGTGGAGACGTTGGCGGCACATGCCTCGCAACTTGGGGTCGGACAGGTGATCGACGCGCTCGAGTCGGCGATCAAAGGAACCAGACAGTCGACCCGGCGCGCGGCGATCTTGGCGATCGGTCGCGTGGGCACGCAAAAACCCGCGCAGGCCGCGTCCGTGCTCGGGATCCTGCTGCACGACAAAGTGGCCGATGTGCGTACCGATGCTGCTTCGGCGCTCGGCGAGCTCATGCGCGAGGGCGTGAAAGAGGCGATCGGCGCGCTGCGTGGCGCTGCCAAAGATCCCGATCCGCAGGCGCGGCGAAGTGCGGCGGAGGCATTCGGTCAGGTGCGCGGGCCGCTGGCGCAGAGCGCCGCCAAATCGCTTTCGGCGTTCGTTCAGGATTCGGATGCGAGCGTGCGCGCGATGGTGGCGCAATCTTTTGGTGAGCTCGGCCCGGGCGCGGCGAGCGAGAGCGCGCTGATTGCGCTGATCTCCGATCGCGAGCCAAGCGTACGGGCCGCTGCTCGGCGCGCGGCGGGCAAGGCCGGGGTGGCCATCGGGGTGGCGGCTTCGTCGGGATCGCGCGCGACCGCTGGCGGAAATGCAAAAATGGACGCAGCGCTTTTGCAGTCGTTCGCCAGCGCGTCGACGGCCGATCGCGCGGAGACGGCGGCCTTGGCTGCGCGGGCGGGCGCGCTTCAGACATTGGGCGCGGCACTGCGGGATGTCGAGCCATCGGTGAGAAAAGCGGCGGTCGACAACGCCGGCAATCTCGGAAGTCAGGGCGCGTCGTTGCTTGCGGTGGCGCTCACTGACGATGATGTTGCGATTCGCGCGTCGGCGCTGCGCAGCTTGGTGCAGGCCAAAGCGACTTCGGTTCTGATTCAAGCATCGCGAGCGCAGGGTGGAGTTCAAGGTACTGATCGCGCGCGCGTGCTCGAGGCGCTCGGCGATCTCGGCGGGCCTGACGCGTTCGCGGCGCTATGTCGCGGGCTCGAAGCGGGCAGTGAAGGCGACCGGGTCGCGGCGGCGCGTGGACTTTCGCGCGTTCATTCGGTCGGAAAAGTTTCGCCCACTTGGGCGGAGCTCACAGTCAAGCTGGAGAGTGCGCTTCTCGATCCGGCGCGCGACGTTCGCGAAGCCGCTTCACACGGGCTGGCTCGACTTTGGGCCACCGAGCCGGCGGAGTCATTGCGTCATCGATTGGCCGACGAGCTTCATCCCGATGCGCGATTCGCCGCGGCCGCCGCGTTGGCGGCGCAAGCCTCGGGAAAAGACGGCGCCGGCGCGACCAAGGTATTGCAGGACGTGGCGCAAAAGGGTCCGCTCGGTGCACAACTAGCCGCCCGCATCGGCAGCGCCTTCGTCGGTCGCCCAGATGCAATGACCAAATTCGTTCACGTAATCCGCTACGGCGACTGAGCGCGTCCCAAGCGGTCCGCGGAAAAGTCAGCGGCGCTTGATCGCTAGCGGCGCTTCATGGCCTGCGCGGTTTCACGATCCGCCGTTTTTCGTCGCGAATCTTCGCGCTTGTCGAAAACTTTCTTACCGCGACAAATTCCGATCAGCACTTTGATCTTACCGCTCTTGAGATAGAGCTCGAGCGGAAGCGCGGTCATGCCTTTTTGCGCGGTTGCTTCGTCGATCTTGTCGATCTCGCGGCGGTGGAGCAGCAACTTTCGATCCCGTTTCGGCGCGTGGTTGAAACGGTTCGCCCACGCGTACTCACTGATGGAGAGCTGATACAACCATGCTTCGTTGTTGCGCACGCCGACGTAAGCGTCGCCCATCACCGCTTTGGCTTCTCTGAGCGACTTCACCTCGGAACCCTGCAGCACCAAACCCGCTTCGAAAGTCTGCTCGACGAAGTAGTCATGCCGGGCGCGCTTGTTGCGCAGGATGACCTTGATCTCCTCTTGGTCCGATTTCTTTTTGGGAGGCGCAGCCACGGCGCGCGACTATGGCACCGCGCGAGCCATAGTCAAGACAGACACCTCGATGGCGCCGGCTTGCCGAAGTGCGCGCGTGCACGCCTCAACCGTTGCGCCGGTGGTCATCACGTCGTCAATGAGCAGCACCGATCGACCACGCACGCGATCGCGCCGGCCGACGAAAGCATCCCGAACATTGTTTTGTCGTGCCCGTCCCGACAGCGCGGTCTGCGGCGGAGTGTCGCGCACGCGGCTGAGCGCATCGAACGCGCGGATGCCGGTGAGCGGAGCTGCCAGCACCAGGAGCGACGCCGGGTTGAACTCGCGCTGTCGCAGTCTTCGATAGTGGAGCGGCACCGGGACGATCAGTCTCCGTTCGAGCGCTTCTTTGTCGGTCAGCTCTTCATCCTCGCGCAGAAGACTCGCCAGGGTGCGACCGAGCGCCGGCATGCGCCCAAATTTGAACCGCCGAATCGCATCGGCCAGTGGCCCGCCGAACGCGAACATCGATCGCGCTCTCTTATAAGAAGGTGGGCGCACCAGACAGCTCAGACACAGATTTCCGGGGCTGGGCAGCGCGCAAAAGCGGCAGCCGCCTTCGATGGGCTCGAGCGCACGCGCACAAGTCACACAGAACGCCGCGTTTTGACTGCACAGCTGGTCGCAAGCCGCGCAGCGGGACGGATAGATCAGGTCGAGGAGGAGTTGCACATGAACGTATCGGCTACCGACAGAAAAAGTTGCTGACTTTTTTCTGAATAAGTTGCGATGGTCGCCGTATAAAATGCGCCGCAAGGAGATCGCCGTGAAAAGAGTAATGGCCGCCGCCCTGTTCTGGACCGCCTGCGCCGACGCGCCTGCGGTACAACCAACGCAGATCGACGTCTCGGGCTACAAGTTGAGAGCCGATTGTTGGCAGGCTGCGCAGAAGGAAATTCGAACGGTGGCCGCTTTCGAGATGCAATGCGCCGACAATCAGCTGGAGCTGGTCGTTCTCAACACCAACCGCTTTGTAAATGGGACGTTTTGTGCCTCACAGGTGGGCGTGTCGGGATGCGGCAAACGTCTGACCTACATTCCACACGGTGGGAATTGGGTTTCCAGTTTGGCGATCAAATGAGTTATTTCGCCGAGGCTTGCTTCTTGACCGCTTCGGCTGCGCGCGCGACCGCTTGCGGATCGCCGAGATACTTGTGGCCGGTCGGACACAAGTCGGTGTCGAGATCGTAGACCAGCGGAATGCCGGTCGGGATATTGAGCTCTACGATGTCATTGTCTGACACGTTGTCCAGGTGCTTGATGAGCGCGCGCAGACTGTTGCCGTGCGCGACGATCAGAACCTGTTTGCCCGCGCGCAGGTCGGGCACGATGGCGTCGTACCAATAGGGCAGCATGCGCGTGACCACGTCCTTCAAGCATTCGGTCGACGGCAGCACGTCGGGCGCGAGCGTGCGATAGCGCGGATCGGTGCGCGGGTTCATCGGATCGTCTGGCTTGAGCGCCGGCGGCGGCGTGTCGTAACTGCGGCGCCAGATCTTCACCTGCTCCTCGCCGAACTTGGCCGCCGTCTCAGCCTTATTAAGCCCTTGCAGCGCGCCGTAGTGACGCTCGTTCAACCGCCACGAGCGGTGCACCGGAATCCACATCAGGTCCATCACGTCCAACGCGGTCCACAGGGTGCGGATGGCGCGCTTGAGTACGGAGGTGTAGGCTACGTCGAACACGTAGCCTCCCTCGCGCAACACGGCACCCGCGTCCAGGGCTTCCTGCCTGCCCTTGTCGGACAGGTCCACATCGGTCCAGCCCGTGAAGCGGTTTTNNACGTAAAGTTGGTCCATCGACTCTTGCGCGAGGTGCATGGTCTGGATCGCCCGACGCAGCAGCGAGGTATGAATGACGTCGAAGCGAAATCCGGCTTTGGTGAGTAGTGCGCCCGCTTCGCGCGCTTCGGCGCGGCCGGCGTCGGAGAGGTCGACATCGATCCATCCGGTAAACCGATTTTCCAAATTCCAAGCGCTCTGCCCATGCCGAAGCAAAACTAATTTCATCTCACTCTCCTAGCTCGTAACAGATTGAACTTTAGCCTGAATTCAGACCAACCGCGCGAATTGCGGACTGACCGTGCGACGGAATGCAAAATGCGCGGTTGGCTCCGGAAACGCTGTAATTCTAGCTGATTAGACCCATAGAGCGTGAGCCCTTTAGATTGACTGTGTGGTCAGGCTCGGTGGTAGGGTTCGCCGCGCACGATGCTGCTGGCGCGATAGAGCTGTTCGAGCAGGACTACGCGCGCGAGGCGATGGGGGAGCGTCAATCGGCCGAGTGACCACTTGAGGTGCGAAGCCTTCAACACCTCGGCCGGCAACCCATCGGCGCCGCCGATCAGAAATGTCCAGCCTGCTTCGCCGGTGTTCATGAAGGTTCGCAGCTGTCCACCCAGCTCTTCCGATGAAAACTGCTTTCCGTGCTCATCGAGCGCCCACACCCGCGAGCGCGGCGAAATGCGGCGCAGAAGATCGCTGCCGTCCTTCACCTCGGTCAGCTCCAGCGAAAAATGCGGCCGCAGTCTCCGCGCGTATTCCTCGCAGCCTTCGCGCACCCAGGACTCTTTGAGCTTTCCCACGGCGAGAATGGTGAGCTTCACGGGCTTTCTTTTTTGCGGGAACGAACACGTGTCGCGAGCACCAGCAAAATTAGAAGACCGTCTCCGATGGCCCGAGAGGCATTGCCACCTTTCGCGTCGCAGCCGCAGCCGCTCGAAATGTGCGACGGGCTCCCGGGCTGGCTGGTCGTCGGGTTGCTCTGCGCGTCCATAGCGCCCATATCCCCGACGCCGTCGGTCTGCGAGACGCAGTCGCCTTGCAGACACGAGTAGCCGTTCGGACATTTGGCTCCGTCGCACGAATCCTTGCACGTCCCCGCGTCGCAATAAGTGCCTGCTGGGCAGGGACTGGCGCAGGACGAATCGATGCAGGCTCCCGAGGTCGCGTCGCAGCTCGATCCTCCGGTGCAGGTGAGACCACCGCATTGCGTGCATCCAGCGGTGCAAAGACCTTCTACGCATACTTGACCGGTCGCGCATTGCAGATTGCGACAGGGATCCAGACATTCGCCCATGCGGCAGGTCTCGCCGTGAGGACAGACGATGCCGTCGCAGGGACCGACGCAGGCTCCGTTTCGACAAATACTGCCGTCGCCACAGACCACGCCGTTGCACGCGGGATCATGGCAGACACCGGTTTGCGCGTCACAGATCCATCCCGAAGGGCAGCGATCGAACTCACCCACGTCGCTGCAGGGAGAACGACACATTCCGTTCTGACATTGCTGTCCGGCCGGGCAGGTCGCGCCATTGTCGATTACCCCATCGCAATCGTTGTCGTACCCATCGCACACCTCCTGAGAGGCGGCGGTCACCGATTGACAAGTCAGAACGCCGTCTAGGCAGGTGCTTTCGCCTTGGCCGCACACCCCTTTCTGGCCGGTGTCGCAGGTCTCGCCGCCACCGGTGCAATCGACGCCCTGCACGCTGGTCACCATATCGGTGAAGTCGTCGTTCGAGCCGCCGAAGATGTCTTCCCACGCGAAGTAGAATTTTCGCAGCGTGAGCTTGCTGTCATAGGTGAGAAGGTGAATGAACGACGCGGCGCCTTGATTGTCGGGGTTGAGCGCCCGTTCGGAATAGTAGACATAGCCTTCGCCTGCGGCGAGGCGACTGACCTTGGCGCAACAATCTCCACCGGCGCAGCTGGTCGCTTGGCTATGCGACTCGGGAGTGACCAGGAAGAAGCCAATGTCGCCACCCTTGTAGTCGGGATGGTTGTGCACATCGAGTACGACACTGGTCCCCGATGAAGAACTGCAACCGAGCATCTCGTGCAGGTCGCTCGAGTCGGGCTTTTGCCCGGTGACGTTGTACCAACCGAAGGTGTCTTGAAACCGCGCCGTGCCACGCGAAAGAACGGTGAAGGTGAGCGCGCAGGTCGGATGGAACGTCTCGGGCGTCAGGCTGGCGTCGGCCGACGGATCGAGCCCGCTCAAGTTGGACGGAATGCAGCTGTTGTCGTTGATGCTGTGCCACAGCGTGGTTTCGCAGACGCCGTGTTTTCCGTCGTCGCAGCTCTGCGATCCACCGGGACACGATGCGCCGATATTGCATCCGCTGCCGCTCGTGCACTGGCAGGCGAACACCGCTTCGAGACCGGTGGGCTGTCCGTTGGCGCATCCCGGCTGAGACGGAATGGGCGCACCGCTCGGTTGCGTGAGTGCCAGCGCGGGCCCCGCCAAGAAACAGAACACTACGCACCAAAGTCGCGACATTCGGGCCTCCAGGAGGCTCGTAACTCGGGTCGGAGTGCCGAGTCAACGGAAATGACAGCTACATGCCGTACGCGTCCTGAACGTCGAAGCGCGCTTCGGCGGGAACTTCCAACTGCACCCGGGGAGCATCAATCCACAATCCTTCGAGATCGTAAAATTCTCGAATGGGATGGTAGAAGACGTGCACCACCACGTCGCCGTAGTCGAGGAGCGCCCACTTTCCGTCTCGGCTACCTTCGCTTCCGAGCGGCATGCGTCCGCGCAACGCGCGTAGATTGTCCGCCACTGAATCGGCGACGATCTGTACATGTCGGTCAGAGCGTGCAGAGACGAGGAGGATGTAGTCGGTGTAGCTCGACTGGTCGCTGACGTCGAGGAGCACGGGCTCGAGGGCCTTCTTTTCGAGCGCCGCGCGAACGGCTGCCATGGCAAAATCTCGATTTCGATTACTCAAGAATGTGTCACCTCCCATTTCTTTTTAATGATGCTCACTGCCGGAGTTGTCCTGTTCCATGCACCACGAACTTGGTGGTGGTCAATTCTTCGGCGCCCATCGGACCATAAGCATGAAGCCGCGTGGTCGAAACGCCAATTTCGGCGCCCAATCCCAGCTCGCTCCCATCGGCAAATCGAGTGGACGCGTTGATCAGCACCGTCGACGATCCCACTTCGCTGACGAATCGCTCGGCGATTTTGTCGTCGCTGGTGACGATGGCTTCGGTGTGCGAAGACGAGTGGCGTTCGATGTGTTTCAGCGCACCGTCGATTCCATCGACCACGCCGACCGCACAGATGAGATCCAGGTATTCCGCATCCCAATCTTCGGCAGTCGCGACGGAGAGCTCGGGGACGATCTGTCGGGCGCGTTCATCGCCGCGCAATTCCACGCCGGCGCGGCCGAGCTCCGCGGCCAGCTTGGGAAGAAACGTGCTCGCAATCGCGTCGTCTATGAGGATCGTCTCCGCGGCGTTACATACGCCAGGGCGCTGCACCTTTGAATTATAGCAGATCTTGAGGGCCATTTGTTCAGGTGCGGTGCGTTCGACGAAAACATGACAATTTCCGCGGTAATGCTTGATCACCGGAATGCGCGAATGCTCCGCCACGAAGCGAATGAGCNNCCTCGTGGGATGACCAGGTCGAGCTCGCCGTCCTGCTGCAGTAACTCACGCATCACGTCGCGATCCGTGGAGGGCAGAAATTGAACCGCGGTAGAGGGGACGCCCACCGCCTCGAGCCCGTGGCCGATGGCACGAGCGATGGCTCGGTTGCTTCGAAACGCTTCAGAGCCGCCGCGCAACACCACTGCATTTCCTGATCGTAAGCATAATGCGGCTGCATCCGAGGTCACGTTGGGACGAGATTCATAAATGATGACAATGGCGCCGAGTGGAATCCGGACTTTGGCAACGCGCAATCCATTCGGGCGAGTCCACTCTTTGACGGTTTGTCCGACCGGATCGGGCAACGCCGAAATCTCGCGCACCGCGTCTGCCATCTTGCGAATCCGTGATTCGTCGAGCATGAGCCGATCGAGCATCGCGCCGGCGAGGCCGTTCATGCGTGCTTCGGCGTAGTCTTCTTTGTTGGCGATGAGGATCTGCGCGCGCTCCGATTCCAGCGCGAAGGCGATGGCGGTCAGCGCGGACGTGCGTTTGTGCTCACCGATCTTGGCCAGCGTACGCCCCGCGGCTTTGGCGGCCTTGGCGATTTGCTCGACGTCGCTCACTATTTTATTCTCTACCGACGTGAGAAAATTTCATAGCAATACCAGGTCGTCGCGGTGGACGATTTCGTCGACCGACTTGTAGCCGAGGATCGTTTCGATCTCGGCCGATTTCCTGCCCGCCAGCTTTTCGATTTCGGCCGAGTCGTAGTTGCATAGGCCGCGCGCAAATTCGTAACCGGCTTCGTCTACCACGCTGACTGCATCACCTACGCCGAAGGAGCCATCAATGGCGCGACATCCCGACGGTAAAAGTGACTTTCCGCTCTCGACCAGCGCGCGCCTCGCCCCGGCATCGACGATGATCTTCCCCGCCGGTTTGAGCGCAAAGGCGATCCAGTGTTTGCGACTCTGTAGCGTAGTGACCGCCGGCCAGAAGGCGCTGCCCATCGAGTCGCCGCGCAAGATAGCGCTCACTGGATCATCTTGTCTGCCAGAGGCGATCACCGTGGCCACTCCAAATCGACCGGCGATCTTGGCGGCCTGCAGCTTCGACGACATTCCGCCGGTACCCACGCCCGAGTTCGAGCCGCCGGCTACGCTCATGAGCGCGTCGATGGCATCCGGTCCGTGCGCTTCGGTGACGATCTTGGCGGTCGCGTCATGGGGATCGCCGTCGTAGAGCCCGTCGACATCGGTGAGGATGATGAGCAGATCGGCTTCGCAAATCGAGCACACCAGCGCCGCCAGGCGATCGTTGTCGCCGAACTTGATCTCGTCGACGCTCACGGTGTCGTTCTCATTGATGATGGGCACCGCGCCCAGACCGATCATCTCGATCATGGCGTGTCGCGCGTTCAAATAGCGCCGGCGGTTGCGCACATCGTCGTGCGTGAGCAGAACCTGAGCGGCGGTGAGGCCGACCGCGGACAGCGCGCGCTCGTAGTAGTGCACTAGATGTCCCTGTCCAACAGCGGCGGCGGCCTGCAGGCCGGGAATGGTGCGCGGACGCTCCTTCATGCCCAATCGTTTTCGACCGAGCGCAATGGCGCCCGAGGTGACGATCAGGCACTCCACGCCGCGTACTTTTTGTGCCGCCACCTCACGCGCCAGCATGGCGACTCGGCCTTCGACGTCATCGGCTAAGAGCCGACTTCCGATCTTGATCACGATCCGCTTGGCGCCAGATAGATCGGAGCGAGATTTCATTTTGTCCGCCAAGATCGATCGAAGGCATCGCGCAAGAGCTCGACGTACGATCGCTCCACCGTCGACGCGCGCGAGCCCATGAAACCGATCGCCTGCGCGACAATCGGTTTGGGAACCGTTTTGACCAGCAATTCAGGTGCGCGGCTCTTCTTGCGCGTGGTGTATTTGGCGGCGATCGCCCGAACCTGACGTGGCACCGCCAGCGCCATCGAGCTCGACTGTTTGAGAATCCCCATAAAGGCGCGCTCGGTGGCTTCGCCGCGAGCGGATTTGGTCGCGACTTCGACCGCTCGCAAAAGATGTCCTGCTTCGGCGACGTCGACGGGACCGGCGTTCTCGTCGCGTGTCCGCAGATGATGATCGAACAGCGTGCCCAGCTGAAACGTTCCGATGATGTCACTCGATCGCATGAGCACCTGCAGCGGCACCGACCACTTTCCGATCAACCGGCGCGCACCGAGCAGCGAGACCAATTTGCGACCGGAAAGCGCACCGCCCAGTTTTTCCAGCGCCGCTTTGTCGATCTCCGCCTTGCGATGTTTTCCCAGCCGTGCGAGCAGCGCTTTTCTGACCGACGCGGAAAATAGATCGTCGACAAACGGGATGGGAATGAGCGCCGCCGCGCCGCTCCACCCCGCGTGACCGATGATCAGATCGCGCGGATTCAATGCGTGTCTGCGCCTTGACTGGCCGGTCTTTCGGCGAGTCCTTCCAGCAGCTGCTGCCGATCGAGCATCGGGCGCGGTCGTCGCGGCGATTCGACTACGTCGACTGGAACCGAGATCGGCTCCATCGTTGGTGAAACTTTCTCCTGATAGCTGAGCGCGACGTCGATCTGCTTTCCTTCGCGATCGAAATGATAGGCCGCGTCGATCTTGAACGCCAGTGGTGCGCCGGTGGCGGCATCCAGCGTGGCGGCGCCATCGATGCGATCGACCACCACGCTGTCGCGCCATTTGCGCTCGATTTCGCGTTGTACTTCCGGACGAGACGGCTTGCTGGCGCGTGAGAACTTGAGCGCGATCACCGGATGTCCCTGCCAGTCGCCCTTGCCGGCCACGTCGATCGCCAAGCCGCTTTGGAGCAGATCGACGTAGTCCGCGGCCACGCGTTCGACGCCCGCGCGCAGCGTTTCCGGCTCCTCGGCTTCGGGCCGCCGCCGAATGAACTTTCCGTAGCGCGGTCGCACGAAAAGCTCGCCGTCCTTGAGTCGCGCTTCGGTGCCGTACCCGTGATCGTTGTCGTGGACCAGCGCGAAATTTCCCCGGCCATCGGTCGAAAAGGCGTAGGTCTCGTCGAGCGCTTCTTTGGACGCGCTGCCCGCCATCGACATGCGCAGCGTTGATTTGGCTTCGACCTTATGCGCGCCGAGGTAGCGATCGCGCTCACTGCCGGGAAGCGACAGCGCGTGCAGAAGCTCGCTCGGCTTGTCGAGTGAGTTGATCGCCACCGCGCGGACCTTGTAGATCGAGCGCTCGCCGAGCCCGAGGTTTTCGTCGCTTTCGCGATGACAAGATGTCAAAGCGGCCGCTGAAATCGCGAGCAACGTCAACGAGCGAGCGAGGAGGGTGCCGATCACGCGAAAAAGCGTAGCACAGCGCTACGAATTTGGGAGGCCCGGCCCGGCGCGCTACACTTGCTGCGTGCCCGCCGAGCTCGAAGCCCTGCTCAAGACGCCCTTAGGCTATTTTTTCGCGGGGCTTTGGGGCACGATTTGGGGCAGCTTCTTCAACGTGTGCATTCACCGCGTCGGACTTTATGAGTCGGTGGTGCGGCCGCGATCGCGCTGTCCGCGCTGCGGTATCGCGATTCGGGCCGTCGACAATATTCCCATACTGAGCTGGCTTTGGTTGCGCGGCCGATGTCGAGGCTGCGGAATGCGGATCTCGATTCGTTATCCGCTAGTAGAAGCAGGCACCGCGCTTTTGGCGCTGGCGATCTGGTGGCGCTTCGTGGTCAGCGCGGACGATCTGTCCGTCGCGCTTTTACGCTTCTTCATCTACTTCGCGTTCGTTGGAACGTTGATCGTTCTGAGCGGACTCGACCTCGAGCACACGCTCATTCCCGATCGCATCACCTATCCGGCCATTCCGATCTTCTTCATTCTCGGTGTGGTGCTTCGCGAACATTCCCCGGCCGAATTGGCTCTCGGCGCCGTGATTGGATATGCGATGACCGCGGTTACCATCGAGCTTGGCTATGCGATTCGCGGCTCTGAAGTAATGGGATACGGCGACGCCAAATTGCTGGCGATCATCGGCGCACTGCTCGGTTGGCACGCGGTGATCGTAGCGTTTTTCGTGGCGCCGTTCGTCGGGCTACTAGTGACACTACCGATCATGTTCATTGGAAAGAAAAGCTTTCGACTCGAAATTCCTTATGGCCCGTTTCTAGTGGCCGGCGGGCTCGCATATCTTTTCGTCTTGCGTGGCATCGATCTCATCGAGCTGATTCTGTAGGATTAGAACGTTTGATCGTCGAAGTGAAACAGCAGATAGCGGGGCTTGTCTGACATCGGATCGATGACGATGGCGCCGTCCTGATTGGCCAGGTTGCGGTGAATCAGATGTGCGCTGTTTCCGCCGGTGCTGGTGGCGTAGACGGAGATCGGAGATCCGATCTCTAGATAGGACTCGACGGTCTGTATCAGATCGGCCTGCGAATAGGTGGTGAACGCATCGGAGCTGACCTGTAGATGGGTTACGTAGTCGAGCATGGTCGGATGCCAACCGGCCGACCATGCATCGCCGATGAGCGCGTTACCGGCGACCAGCATGCGCACTTGCGGATCGGGATCCGATGTTCGATCGGAGAGCACGTTCACCACCATTCGATAGGCGTCGCCGCCGACGCTCACTTGCAACACCAAGTGAGTGCCGTTGATGATCGCGCACATCGGGTTGGCGGGCTCGACAATCGCAACCAAGGTTCCGTCGAGCCGGCCGAAGGCGTTGGTCAGCGCGGCGCCAAAATCGCTGGCGCACTGTCCGAGGTTCGCGTCGGCCACGGTCGCATCGATCGCCGCATCGCTCCCACCGTCGAAAATCTTGGAGGTCGCTCCGCCGCCGCAGCCGCCGAGCAGACTGGCGAGCGCGAACAGAACGGGGCCTCTCACGAAAATACGCCGCTCACCAGTGCCGCCGCGCCGAGTCGTCCCGCCGAGTCGCCGAGCAGGGTGTCGGACACCGAGAATCCCGAATCGATGGAAGGCTTATTGGCCAATGATCGCATCACGTCGAGCGTTCGCCGCTTGAGCTCCGGCGCGCCCTGCCAAACCCCGCCACCCATGACTAGTCGTTGCGGGTTGATGAGCGTCACCGCGTTGGCCAACACCAAGCCGAGCAGCCCCGACGCCTCGTTCCACAGCTCGCTGGCGTAGGCGTCACCCGCGCTCGCCGCCTGATCGAGAAATCCGGCGTGAACATTGTCGATCGATTTCGCCAGCGCAATGACGCTGCTCTGTTTGCCCGCGTGCAGCTCTTCTTGCGCGCGCGCCTGTAGATGTACTCCCGAGACGTAGGCCTCCAGACAGCCGCGCTGACCGCAACCGCACAGCCGTCCGTTCGGCACTACTTTGGTATGCCCAATTTCGCCGGCCAAATGAGTGGAGCCGATGTAGAGCTTTCCGTCGAGAACCAGTCCGCCGCCGACCCCGGTGCCGACGTACACACACAAGACGTCGGCGATATTTTTGGCGCCGCCGTATTTCGCTTCGCCGAATGCGATGGCGTTCAGATCGTTGTAGAGCTCGGTGCGCTCGCCAATTCGATCGCGCAGAAGCGCACGCAGCGGAACCTCGCGCCAGCCGAAGTTCGGCGAGTTGACCACCACACCGGTCCAGCCGCGCAGCATTCCGGCGAAGCCCACGCCGACACCGACACGCTTCTTATCGGGATCGACCTCGGCGACCAGCTTGGCCACCAGATCGGCCACCGCCTCGGGATTTTTGTTTTGGACCGGTGCCTTGACGTCACCGGTCTCGCGTCCGCCCTCTACGTCGATGAGCGCGGCGCGGATGTTGGTTCCGCCCAGATCGACGCCGACCGCGAGCGTCACTTCTTTAGCTCGGCTTCGATCGACTTGAGCTCGCCCTCTACATATTTCTGAATTTCGGCGAGTCGCTCCGGCGTCTCTGCTTCGAAGCGGAGCACCAGCGCCGCCTGTGTGTTCGAAGCGCGCACCAGCGCCCAACCGCCTTCATGCGGATTTTTGCTCGGCCAAGTCACGCGTGCACCATCGACGTCGTTGACCTCGAACTTCTGCTTGAACCGCGCTATCGCACGCTTGACCACTTCGAACTTCACCTCGTCGGCGAGCTCGTAGCGAATCTCCGGCGTGTTGTAGAGCTTGGGCAGCGTGTCGACGTGATCGGAGAGCGTCATGTCCGAGCGCGAGAGCAGCTCGACCAAGCGCGCCGCCGAATAGATCGCGTCGTCATAACCGAAATAGCGATGGGCGAAGAAGATGTGCCCGGACATTTCGCCGGCCAGCTGCGCCTTCTCTTCTTTCATTTTTTCTTTGATGAGCGAGTGGCCCACCTTCCACATGATGGCCCGCCCGCCGGCGCGCTCGATCTCGTCGTAGAGCGCCTTTGAGCACTTGACCTCCGACACGAAGGTCGCGCCCGGAATCTCCTTGAGGATGGAGCGGGCGAACAGGATCATCAGCTGATCGCCCCAAACGATGCGCCCCTTGGCGTCCACCACACCGATGCGATCGGCGTCGCCGTCGAGCGCGATGCCCACTTCGGCACCGACCTCTTTCACTTTGGCGATGAGGTCGGCGACGTTCTTTTCCACCGTCGGATCGGGATGATGATTGGGAAAACGTCCGTCCGGCTCGCAGTAGAGCTCGGTCACGTCGAAGCCGAGTCGCTTGATGAGCGGCGCGGCGATTCCGCCCACACCGTTACCGGCGTCCACCACCACCTTGAAGCGGCGCGGTCCCATCTCGATGCGCGAAACCGCCATGTCGAGATAGGGTGCGATGATGTCGCGCTCCTCGTATTCGTGCCCGCCCTCCTCCACAAAGTCGTGCGCTTCGATGAGCTTGCGCAGCTCCTGAATCTCGGCTCCGTGGATGGTCGACTTGCCTTTCAAGATCTTGAAGCCGTTGTCTTCGCCCGGATTGTGGCTGCCAGTGATCTGCACGCCGCCGTCGGTATCGAAATGGAAAACGGAGTAGTATTGCACCGGGGTTGCCACGATGCCGACATCGATGACCGCGATACCGGTCGAGGCCAATCCGGAAAGCAGCGATTTGTGCAAACGGGGCGACGTCACACGGCAGTCGCGGCCGAGTGTGATTCGCTTCGCGCCGGCGCGTTTGAGAAAGGTTCCGATCGCCCGCCCCAGGTCGGTGGCGAACTCATTGGAGAGATCGCGATCGGCATTGCCGCGAATGTCGTACTCGCGAAAGACGCGTGGATTCACCAGTCGCTCCTGTGCATGAGAGTTAGAGGTAAGTCTCGCGCTTGGTTTTTTCAAGCGCCTTGACGATCTCACGGACGTCCTGCGCGCGCGATCGTGGCATGATCAAAACCGCATCGCCTTCGGCGACGATGATCAGATCGGATACACCGACGGCGGCGATCACTCGTCCTTCGCCGGCGTAGAGAATGTTGTTCTGTGCGTCTACGGTGACCGTTTCGCCGGTCGGGACATTTCCGTTTTCGTCCGAGTTGCGAATCTCACCGATTGCGCTCCACGAGCCGACATCATTCCAGCCGAAGTCGCCCAGCTCGACGAACACCTGACCGGCGGGGAGCTTTTCCATCACGCCGTAGTCGATGCTTTCCGACGGTGCATCCGGATAAAGTCGATCGGTCTCGCCACGATTCTTTCGAATCTCGCTAAGGATCTTTCCCAGCGCCGGCATGTGGCGATCGATCTCACTCAAGATGCGCTCGGCGGCGAAAAAGAACATGCCCGAGTTCCAGACAAAGCGACCCGATGCGACATAGTCTTGGGCGGTTTTCGCGTCGGGCTTTTCGACAAAACGGGTGAGTGCGTAGGCGCCGTTTGCCGCCTGGTCGCCCCGCTCGAGATAACCAAATCCAGTCTCCGGCGTTCGCGCCGGAATCCCGATGGTGCAGATGTCGCCCGACGAGGCGACCGCGATCGCGCGCGCCACCGATTGTCGATAGGTATCGGCGTCGGTGACATATTGATCGGACGGAACCACCGCCATAATCCCGTTGGGATCCCGTCCCATCACGTCGACGGCGGCCAGTCCGATGCAGGGCGCGGTGTTTCGCCCGATCGGCTCGACCACGATGTTGGCCTTGGGAATCTCTGGGACGCAGCGCTCGACCTCGCCGACTTGGCTGCGGGCGGTCACTACTAAAATTCGCTCAGCGGGCACGAGCGGCAAAAGGCGCGCGACCGTAGCGCCGAGCAGGGTCTGGCCACCCGGCAAAATGGGGAGAAACTGCTTAGGACGTTTCCGTCGGCTGGCGGGCCAGAGGCGCGTTCCGCCTCCACCAGCCATGATCACGACATACGCTGCGCGTTGCACGGGGTGAGCTTTTACCACACTCTTCCGAGTGCAAGAAGTCGTTGCGTCGCCTCACAGTTACGAGGTAGGAAAAGAGCGCAATGTTTTCACCACCGCAACTACAGGCCTGTTATTCCACACATTTGGCCCGGCTGAGCGCGAGCTACGCGCGCGTTTTGTCGTCGGAAGGATTCGACGCCGTAATCCTGCATTCGGGCGCGGCCAAGTCGCGTACGCGATTCGACGATCAATATTGGCCGTTCCGCGTGGTGCCGCATTTCCAACATTGGCTGCCACTCGCCGAGCCCGAATGCGCGCTGGTGATTGAGAACGGAAAAAAGCCGAAGCTCTTGTGGCTGCGCGAGCAAAATTTTTGGGAGCGTCCAGGACCGGCGCCGGGAAATCATTGGCAGTCGGGATTCGAGATCGTCCAGCTCGACGGGCGCGAAAAAATGATCGAGCACCTACCCAAAGGCAAGGTGGCGTTCATCGGCGAAGAAGAGGCGCACGCTAAGTCGTGGGGGCTCGTCGAGCGCTTCAATCCCAGCCATCTGGTCGCCGCGCTAGATCAGCTGCGGGTGACCAAGAGCGAATACGAAATCCTTTGCATCGAAGAGGCGAATCGAATCGCTTCCATCGGTCACGCAAAAATCGCCGAGACATTCGGCGCGAGCGATCTGAGCGAGCTCGATCTGCACCTGCTCTATCTAAAGGTGACCGAGCAGGACGATCCGGAGACGCCGTACAAAAACATCGTGGCGGTGGGACACAACGCCGCCACGCTCCATCACATCAGCTACGAGCGCAAGCCGCGCGGCGCACAATCGCTTCTGCTCGACGCGGGCGCGGTCTGTTTCGGTTACACCAGCGACATCACCCGCACCTATGTCAAAGGGAAAGGTGAAGCGGCCTCGGTCTTCGGTGGGCTCATCGCCGCCGTCGAAAACATGCAGCAGCGGCTGTGCAGCGAGATCAAGCTCGGTATGCCTTACGAGCAGCTCCACGAGCGTGCGCACCTCCGCGTGGGCGAGATTCTCAAAGACATCGGCGTCTCGCGCGTGAGCGCCGAAGAGAACGTGGCCGCGGGGCTCACGCGATCGTTTTTCCCGCACGGGCTCGGTCACTCGCTCGGCCTTCAGTGTCATGATGTCGGCTGCGCGCTGATTCGTCCGCAAAAGGACAATCCGTTCCTGCGCAACACCACGCTCATCGCGCCGGAGCAGGTCTTTACCGTCGAGCCAGGAGTTTATTTTATCGAGATGCTGCTCGAGCCGCTGCGCGCGTCGCCGGCGGCGGCTTCGATCGACTGGGCCTTGGTCGACCAGCTCACGCCGCTCGGGGGCGTCCGCATCGAGGACGACATTCAGATCACCAAAGATGCGCCACGCAACCTGACGCGCGCATTTCTGCCCCACTAATGCCGTTTCGCCGGCGCAAAAATATCATCGACCGCACGCCGCGCAACATTCAGGTGATGCAGTCGATCTCCGGCCTTCTGTTCGGCCTGTTCCTGTCGCTGCATCTCATCACCACCATCTCGGCGGCGGTCGGTGGAAATCT
>PLXG01000137.1 GCA_003153195.1 Myxococcales bacterium | reverse complement strand
GAGACCGGCGTCATTCTCGGAACCGCGCACTACGTTTCGCCCGAACAGGCGCTCGGACAGGTGCTCGACGGCAGAAGCGACATCTATTCGCTCGGTGTCATGATGTTCGAGATGCTGCTCGGCCGCTGTCCGTTCGAGGGACGCACCGTGCTCGAGCTGGTGGGAATGCGTCTGCATTCGCCCCCGCCAGTGCCCAATTCGATTTGGCCCGAGCTTCCTGCCGCGCTCAACCAATTGGTGCTGCAACTGCTCGAACGCGAGCCCGACCGCCGGCCCAGACTGGCTGATGTCAGACGTCGCCTGAGTGAGTTTCAGGGACGCGCCGGAGCGCAGCTCGATCTGCGCTTTGGCGAGTCGAACCGCACGGCGATCATCAAGAAGCGTCTGCCCGCGTTCAAAGCAGCGGTGGCGGCGGCGGTCGCCGCGGCGCTGGTGTTCACCGTGATCTCATTCGCGGGAAATCACAGTACGACTTCCCCGTCCACCGCCGGCGCCGTGACGCCTGTAGCGCCCGCGCCCGTCGCAGCGCCCGCGCCCGTCGCAGTGCCCGCGCCCGTCGCAGTGCCCGCGCCCGTCGCAGCGCCTGTACCAACGGATCGAAAGGCGGCTCCGCCGTCCACACCGCTCGCGCCCATCCTGCCTCCGTCCGCACCTTCGCGAGCAGCGCCGACAACTGCAGCGGCTGCAACCGCCCATGCTTCCGGTGCGCCTCATGTCTCCGTTCCCGCGGCGAAGGTGGATTCGTCCCATCGCTCGTCTTCAAAACACGCCAAGCCGGTGCGCGCAGAGCACTCGAGCGAACCCACCCAACCGGCGCGGCCACCGCGCGATCAATCGAACGGCGAGCTAAAGCCCTTTTGAGCAAAGAAGAAGCCGAATAATTTCAAGTTCCTGACGCATGAGCTTTTCTCACACCCCTTCCGTAACTTTTAGGAGCCTGCGACCCTATTCATGATTGGGGGTTGAGGCTCCAGTTTTTTGAGGTTCCGTGACGGTTTTAACACCGTCCACCCAATCTGTCTGGTGGAGGCGCCATGGCGTTTGTCATCGCTGCGAGACCGACGATGAGACGAAATGTCCCGCAGTTCCCGGGGCCCGTGCCCCCCGAACGACCAGCAGATCGGGCAAAAGATCCAACGAATCTGTGCACGAGCGAAAGCGCCGCTTTCGGGGCACATGGATTGCATATCCAGAACGAAGGGGGCACTCATGTCCGATAATTCTGAAGTCGTCATCGGGCGGAAGATCGGGGCTTTCACGGTCGTGGAGCAGGTCGCCACCGGTGTGACGGCGGCGGTCTACCGAATGACCGATGCGCACGGACGAAACCGCGCCCTCAAAGTGCTCCACCCGGCATTTCAAGAGAACCGCGAGATCGCCAGTCGCTTTCGCCGCGAAGCGCGATTGGCGGGCGCAATTGAGCACGAGCATCTGGTCGACATCATCGACACCGGCGAGCTCGAGGACGGCCTGGCCTACTTCACCATGGAGTGGCTGGAAGGCGTTCGATTGTCAGACATTTTGGCCGCCGAGCCGCGGTTTACCTGCTTTCGCGCCATTCAAATCGCGCGCGGCGTGGGAGAGGCACTGGCCGCGGTTCATGCGCACGGAATCATTCATCGCGATCTCAAGCCGGAGAACATTCTTCTCGTTCATCGCCAAGACGACGCTGATTTTGTGAAGCTGCTCGATTTTGGAATCGCCAAATTAGCGGTCGATCAGCAGCGCTTCGCCCTGACCAAAGAGGGTGCGCTGTTCGGTACGCCTCAATATATGTCGCCCGAGCAGTGCAAAGGCGCGCAGCTCGACCGTCGCAGCGACGTCTACGGTCTCGGTCTCATGGTCTACGAAATGCTGGCGGGTAGACCGGCATTCGAGGCCAACAACGTCGGCGACATGATCTTGAAACAGATCCGTGAAACGCCCGTCGATCTTCGAACCATCGATCCCAGCCTTCCGGAGGAGATCGCGCTGGCGGTGCAAAGAGCACTCGCCAAATCGCCCGACGAGCGGTTCCCCCAGATCGACAGTTTCGTAGCCGAGCTAGTGGCCGCGCTGGAAAAGTTGCCGGTCCCGACGCTGACAGCGCCGACGCCAACGACCGCGGAGGTGATTGTGGCCCTCGAACCGGCGGTGATGATGGTGCCGCAGATCTCGCCGGACATTACGCAAAAGATGGATCGGCCGGCGATCGCCAAAGTGGTCGTCGAACCGCAGGCACGAGACTTTGAAACCGAGCACGACGCCTTCTTCAATTCTTCAGAGGAGGAGCTGGCGGCGCTCGAGTCGGCCGCGGCACCTGAGGAGAAATCGTGGCTGGCGCAACCACCCGCTCGACGCTCGGCGCATCGTCGCAACGGACAACATCCCAGGTGGGTGCTCGGCAGCTCGGCGGCGATCGCGTGCCTTTCGATCGGAGCGGCTTGGATGGCGCGACCGCACAGTCGTGCGGAAGCTGCGACCATTTCGTACCAGCAACCGACGATCATCAACGGTGCTGAGAACCAAATGGGCGGGCCGCCCGCTTCGCTTGAAGCACTCGACGCAGAACCCAAAGCGATGGGAGGAGCACAGGACCGTAAGTATGTGTCGGCGAGGCGCCTGGCGCCGAACGAGCGGGCGACGCTCGCTCAATCGCATCCATCCGGAATCGAAGCGCTGACTCCGCTGGCGATGCGCTCCACCTCGGCATCGGTGCCCATTCCGGCGGCGCTCCTTCCGACTTCGGCAGTTCCGTCACCGGCGAAAGCGGCGATCGGACTTGGCGCTCACACTGTCACCGTTCATATCGTCGACGAAGTTCCCGGCTCGGCGCTCACCATCGACGGCGAGCGAGTGGAAAATCCATTCACCGGCACATTCCCCAAAGGAGACTGGCGACACCTGGTTGAAGTGAGCACGCCAGGTCATCCCAACACGTCGAACTGGATGGTATTCGATCAAGATCGCGCGATGCGCGTCGACAGCGCTACCGGCACTTTGAAATAACCATCGCCAGCGCAGATGTCAGAGACCTCAAATGAGGGAGCGCGGCTCAGCGCGCTAAGCGAGAAGGCTCTTCAGCCAGCGTTTTCAGAAATCCGTTGAGCGCCGTCCGCTGCGCACCGTCGAGCGGCATGAACTGAAGGCCGCAGCCACGATCGGTGCGGCGGACCAACCGACAAGGCAGCCGCAACTCGCTCGGCAGTGAGATGGTGATCTGGTCCTTCAATGGCGGACTCTCGCCTTCGGCCCATTCGATGAGCAGACCGGTGCGCGAAATGTCGACGAGAACGGCAGAGACTCCGGCCTCGACCTGCACCGGAAGGTCGGCGCGAAAACGAAGGCTGGTCTCCCACCACCGCAGCCGAGGGTTCAAGTAGGGGCGTCGAAACATCTCAGCCGAGATGAGGGCAGCAAATCCCAAGGTCACGACCACCATCACCGCCAAGGTCGCTATGCCGGCAGAGCCAACGCTCTTCCACTGAACGATATCGAACGCGGTGATGGCTCCCATGGTGAGCAGCGCAAACTGCCACGACCAACGCCGCACGAACAGCAATCCCAATCCAGCGAGCACCTGCATGGTGCAGAGGATCCAGGTGGAGATCGAGACGAAGCGCAGCAGCGTGAGCCAGCGACCGGGTGAATGCCAGCCGGCGCGGCTGCCGAACGCGTAGCTCAGCATGATCACGGGAGAGATGGTCAAGCCGACGGCGAATAGATAGATCCACAGAGGCTTCTTGCGATATCCGGCGATCATGCTGCGATCGTATCAAGAGTGGGTCGATTCACCAACCACGAACCTATCTGAGAGCCAAGGTCTTCGCACGCCAGCCCGTCGATGACCACTTATTGAACGCGATCAATCGATCAGCTAGATGCGCCTCCTTTTCGATCGGCAATGCAGGTGCGTCGAGCCTGAGCACCTGAAACCAGCGCGCACTCGGAGGCTCGCCTTTTCCGGTGTTGCCGCGAAATTCTCGCGCCACCAGAAGCCGTGTACCGTCGGGCGAGAAGCCCGCCAGCTCCACATAACCTAGGCGCGGATCGCTGATGGCGGGTGCGAGTAGATCGACCGTCCAATGAGGGTCCTTGTCGGCGCCCTCGCGCGTGCGATGAAAGACCCACAGCTCCACCCAACCGGCGAGCGGCTGAACTGCCAGGGCCAGCGCGTTGGCCCGCGGCGAAGTCTGCGCCGACGCCTCCCATACGATCGCGAAGGTACAGCGGTGAAGCAGCTCGGTCTTGCCCTCGACGAGCGCAATGCAGGTCTGACCGGGCTCGCCCTTGCTGGTAACAATGTGCAGCTTGGCGGGAGGCGGCACCGACTCATCGGCCCAGCGAGTCGCCGCCACGCGCACGCGGGCGTCGTCATACCAGCCAAGATCTTCGTCGGTGAGCTCGGTTCGTTCCACCAGCGCGAGCTCGCGCAACGCCGACGCGCTCGATGATTTCGCCCGCTCCTGATCGCCGCGGCGGGTGTCGCCGAAAGCGAGCCCGGTCAGCACCGTGGCGCGTCGCAGATGCAGTCGGTTGGCCATCCAACTCGGTAAGGTCCCCGCGTCCGCACGATCGTCCACATCCCTTTGCCACTCGGCGATCTGCTGCATCTCCCATGGAGAAAGGGTCTCCGGCACACATTCGGGGCGAGTGAGACCGAGCGCCGCGCGTGCTTTCAAAAGTGGTGGCGCGTTCATGGCTAGCACGCGACGAAATGCTTCGCCGTCGTAACAGAGGGTGGCGCGACCTTCGCTCTCGAGCGTGGTGAAGTGAATGCCGTAGCTCTCCGCTACCTCGCGCTGCGTCGCCAAATCGCCCGCGGTCGCATGAAAGAGCGAAGCGCGCCTGGCCAGGCGATCGGCCATGCTCCCGAGCGCGTCGAAGAGATCCGAATCGATCTTCTGCGCCGGCGCGATGCGCAGATAGAGCGCGACGTATCCAATGCCGAGCGATTCGGCGCCCGGCTGCTCGCGCAAAAAATCGATCACCGCGCGCAAGCTGGCAGCGCTCGACGGGTCGACGTCATATCGACGTACCTGCCAAGGCCGAACGTATCCGGGACGCTCCCGCCGGTGATCGTAGACCTGCACGAATCCGGCGTGCTCACCGCGCACTTCCAACCAATCCCCTCGACCGAGCAGCGCTTGGCGGGGAGCAGTCTCGTGCGGGATGGAGCGAAGTGCGACGTTGTCGTCGGCGACAAGCGCCGCCACCACCATCAGCGCCAACATGGGCTACTCCCCTTCCGCCGGGGCGTTGGCCTCGACCTTGGACCCCGGATCCTTGCCGAGAAGTCCCTGCGCGAAGAAGCCGCCTGCCTGCGGCGGCGCGATGATGACCTGAATCTTGTCAGACAACTTGTCGGCCAAGGTCTTTTGAATGAGCAGCGGGTTCTTGGCGATGAGG
Source organism: Myxococcales bacterium (assembly GCA_003153195.1). GTDB lineage: Bacteria > Myxococcota_A > Polyangia > Palsa-1104 > Palsa-1104 > PALSA-1153. Next base: position 11,675 of record PLXG01000137.1, on the reverse strand, counting down.
ATCGACTCGCGCTCGAGCTGCGCCGACTGCGCTCGGCCGGTCACGTCCATGCGGTAGGCGTCGGAGTCGGCCAGTTTGCGACGAGCATCGGCCTCGCCACCGGCTTCGATGCGACGCGCCTCTGCCTCGCCCTCCGCCTGTTTGAGCCGAGTCACCTTGGCCGCCTCGGCCTCGAGCCGCTTCTGCTGAATCTCTTTTTCTTTGAACGGCAGCACGTGCTTCATCGCCTCTTCCTNNGCGTGTAACGCATCTTCTCCGACGACAGCTCCTCGCTGAGCAGTGATTCCAATCCATTTTTGTATTCGCTCGGCAGGTCGATGTTGCCGATGAATAGCGAACGCAGCAGCACGCCGTCTTTGGCGAGTAGTGGGCGAAGCTCGCCTTCGATCGACTGTTGAATCTCGGCGCGCTTGGTGGAGAAAATTTCGCGTACGGTATAGTGGGTCAGCGTGCGATGAAGCACGCCGTCGACCACCGGCTCTACCAGCTGTCGACCCATGTCCTCGGGCATGTCGCGCGCCACCTCTTCGATGTGCTCGGGATCGAGTGCGTAGCGAACGGTCACATCCACGCCAATCGAGAGTCCCTCCACCGATTGAAACGCGCGCTCGCTATTCGACTTGGCCGACGCGACTGGCCGATAGATTTGATCGCGCAGCGGATAGCGCTTGAGCTCCTGAATTCCGGGGAGCACCAGCGCCCAACCGCGACGTACTTCAGTCATGCCGCCGGTCAGACGATTGACGCGCACCGCGACTTCGCCCGGCACCACCGTGCGCACTGNNCGCAACGCCGATTCCTGAGGCGAGCACCAGCAGGCCGAGCACGCGCCGTCCCCGCTCAGACGAAATGGTCTCGATGATGCCGAGCAGCACGCCCCATCCGGCGGCTCGCACCAGATAGCTCACCTTCTTGAGTCCGCCCGCCACGCCCTGAAAAAACGTTCCGATTCGCCGCAATGCACGCATGCTCGACCCTCCGCACCGGACAAAGTGCAGGGCGCGCACCAGGAAAAAAGCGAGTTTGTTTCAGGCAGCTAGCGTGTAACGTGGCGGTTCGAACACAGCTCCGCGTGGACTTCGCGACACGAGATCCGCGGCGGGCTTGAGGAATAATTTCCGAATCGCGGCGTCGATCGGCGTATTCTCGACCTCGTCATCGCGATGGAGCAGACCTTCCTTCAGCCGCACGCCAAGTGGATTGTGCTTGTGCACGCTGCGGCGGCCATCGTCTTGGTCGGCGCCAGCACGCACAACTTTCTCGTGACCCTCGGCTATCTTCGCGGCCGCTACAAAGCTCGCTTGGGACGCATCTACGCCGCCATCATCTTATGGGCGTACGGAATCACCTTTGTGTTCGGCAGCCTCGCCTATCCCACCTATCGATACTTCGTGCGTGGGCTGTACCTCGACCGCTACGCAACATGGGCTTCGAACCTTTTCGACATCAAAGAAAACTTCGCCGCGCTCGGGCTGCCGCTAGTGATCGGCGCGTTCGTGCTCAGCCGCACCATGAACCCGCAAGAAGACCGCCCCCTGCTCTCCGGCTACGCGGTGATGGTGTTCGGCACCACCGCCATCGTTTGGTTCAACGTCATTTCCGGGCTGCTCATCACTATGACCAAGGGTGTCTGACGTGGAGCGCAAACAGGCCCTCTACTGCGCGCTGTGCACCGCCATCATCGCCTTCTCGCTGGCGTTCGCCTTTCCGGCGTTCTCACCGACGCGCGTGCTCTGGTATTACCCGCTCGCCCACGAGTGGCGCTTCGAGGTCAAATCGAACGGAATTGCGATGGATTTCTACGGTCGCAATCTACTGGCGACGGTCATCTCGACGGCAGCGTTCGCACTGGTGTTCGTACTCTTGCGCCGACGAAAAGTGACCGAACGGACCTTGGGGCTCATGGCAGCGTGGGCTTCGACCGCGCTACTCCTATCGATGGGGCTCTACACCTATCAGTTGGTGATGCGCCATCCGACGCCCGCACCACTCCCCGCCTGGTATCAACCGAAGTAATCGCTGCCCGTTAGAATCACGAGAGGTCGACAGTCGACGGTCGACGGTCGACAGTCAACGGTTTCGGAAAAGTCACGGTCCGCGCCGTCGACTGTCAACCGTCGACTGTGGACCTTTCAAAAGGTAATAGAGAAGTCGACGGTCGACAGTCAACGGTTTCGGAAAAGTCTCGGTTCGCACCGTCGACTGTCAACCGTCGACTGTGGACCTTTCAAAAACAGAGAAGTCGACAGTCAACGGTCGACTGTCAACAGTTTCGGAAAAGTCTCGGTTCGCACCGTCGACTGTCAACCGTCGACTGTGGACCTTTCAAAAAACAGAGAAGTCGACGGTCAACGGTCGACTGTCAACGGTTTCGGAAAAATCTCGGTTCGCACCGTCGACTGTCAACCGTCGACTGTGGACCTTTCAAAGAGAAAAGCGCGGCGTGCGACTATTCCAGTTGCAGGCCGCAGTCGCTACAGGCTCCCTTGCGGAGCGGGGCTGCGGTCCCGCAGGCCGGACAGGGTGGATCCCCGTCGGGCGCTACTTCGACGCGCAGCTTTTCCAGATACTCGGGTGTAAGCGTGCCTTCGCGCGCAGCCGCCTCGAGCCACTCCTTTTCGAGTAGTTGGCGAACTTTGGCCACATCTTCTTCGCGCACCAGCACCTGTGCTTTCGGCGCGCAGCCACCGGTCTCGCAACAGTCGTCGCCACCGAGTACGGCGGGAATCGCCGCGGCCAAGCAGCGCTCCACCGTTCGCTTGGCGTCGGGAATCGACATTTCGACGGCGGCCACCAGATCGTGGCCGGAGAGTGCGTTCTCTAGCTGAGCGGGATCCATGGCTGCAGTATAGAAGAAGCTTAGTCGAGCGAGATCAGAAATTGTTCCAGGCGCTGGCGATCGACCTGATCGGTCCTGACCCGCACAAATCCATTTCTGTCGATGTGAACGATGCGCCCTAACATGGTGATGGGGCCGAGCGGCGTGGAGATCACCATGGTCACCGGCGCGCCCACGTCGCTCGCCGGTACCGGATCTCGATAGCCGAACCCGTTCGAGCTCAGGTTGTGAATGAGCTTTTCATAACGACCGGGTCCGCACATCTGCTGGCCGAGCAGGTCACAGCGATAGCGGACTTCGGCTCTACGATCTTCGGTAGCGATGGCCATCTTCGTCGCTTCACTACAACACAGGATCCGCGCATGAACAAAATTTCGGATCGGATTTGACGATCAAGCTGGACGGCTCACGCTCCACGCAAAAAAAAGTTGCGCAAAGTAATAGAGCGGCAGCCCCCACGCTTTATTGACGAAGCCGGGCGCCACGAAGCGATCGCGCGCGACCGAGAGATCGGAGAGGTAAAAGGCGATCGCCGCACCGACAAGCCCGATCGAGCCGTGCTCACTTGCCACCCCCGCGGCCAGCGCCACCATGATCGAAATGATCGCGATGTAGGAGATCACCGGCACTCGCATTTTTTTCGGAACGTGCGGCAGCAGCCAGCGAGAGATTCCCACATCCAGGAGCAACAGCGCGCAAAACGCGAGCGCGGTGATCTTCGGCGATGGGCGACGCTGATAAAACGCGAACGCGTAGGCGCCATGCGCGACAAAGAAACTGAACAGTCCGAACAAGAAGGCCCGGCGCGAGGACGAAAGCAAAAACAGATCGCCCAAAAGCGAGAGCGAAAGTCCAATGAGCATCGCGAGCGCGATCGGATCGGCCGGTGTGGCGCGCGCGGCAACCCCGCCGGCCGCTACGAAACCCACCGACGCTAACGTCTTGCACACGGCGCGAAGCGGAAGCCGCCTGCTCGATTCAAGTGACGAGCGTTCGACCCACAGGAGGGCGGCCAGCGAAACGAGCGTGAGCCCAGAAAAATCGCAAAAAACCGCGTTCCCCATCGCGTCGCTAGACTCCGAAGGGGTCTAGAAATCTCCCGCGATCGAAAATCCAATCTGGCCGGTCGAGCCGAGTCGCAGCCGATGCTTTCGACTCACGATTTCAGCGATGCGCCCGCCCGCCACCAAGAGGCAGCCGATTCCGACCGAAGTAATGCCAACCCCGCCGAGCAGTAAACTGTCTGACGGTTTGGAATTTCCGACGGCGGTCTCGTTCGAAGCTCGCGATGCGGCCACGCCCCAAAGCGACGCGCCGAGGGCGACCTCCAGCACGCCGCCAATCAGAAAGATGTGCGACGGCCAGTCCTTCCACCAGTTGAGCGAACGATGCGCGGGAATGAGCGCGTGCAAGATGGCGTCAGTGGCGGCCGTTCCGCCGAACGCCACCAATCCCACGCCTTCGGCGCGCAGGGTAATGAACGGCGAGCGCGAGGCGCCCGCGTCAAGGCGATTCTGCCCGTCGGCCCAAAGTGCGCTGCCCACCAGAACCGTGGCGCCGCCTCCAACTATATCGATGAGAACCGACGAGTCGGAAAATCCAAACGCGTGGTCAGCATCCGCAGCGATGGCTGGAGCGGCGAACGCCAAAACGGCAAGCAGCACGGTTACGGAAATTTTTCTCACGGAATTGTGCACCAGGTCGGGAACGAAGGTGAGTAACTCAAAAAACCAGCGCAATGGCAACTGCGAAGCGCTCAGGCTTTGAGCAGCGGCAACCACGAGCTCATGTCGTAGCCAGTCCAGCTCGCGTAGTAGCCCGCGCCCTGGGTGAAGTCGGGATGAATGGCGCATACGCCGTAACCGGAGTTCGCTTTGAACGGCATGGTCGCGTCGGCGCGCGTCTTATTGAGCGCCTCGAAGGTGCTGGTCGGAACACCCATCGCGCCCAAGATGTTGGCGTAGAGCTGATTCATGGGAAAGCCGAAGCGAGTGAACATCGCGTCGTCGCGCCCGGGAAGCTGGCGATAGTCGATGTACTGGCCGGTCTTGAAGGTGCCGCCCGCCGAACCGAATGCGATCACTGGAATGTTCCAACTTTCGTGACCGCGCTTGGAGTGCTCCTGCAGGCAGACGATGAGCGAGCTGTCGAGGAGCTGCACCGCGTCGAGCTTTTGCGCCAGATCGAGGCACATGTCGTTCATGACCGAGCGACTCTGCTCCACCATGTTGGTGTAGTTGGTCTGATCGGCGATGGCGTCGGTGTCGTTGGAGAAGCCGAGGTGCGACCAGACGTGCCAGTTGTTGGGATCGGAATCGTTGAGCGCCCACGCCCAGCCCATGAACGTGTTGCACAAACCGCAGGCGATGAGCGAGACAATTACGTCGTTCATCGTCTTCAAGATGGTGGCCCGATCGGTGAGGCTGGCGTCGGGCCGCATCAGCTGACACATGCCGGCGATCTTCTGCACGTTGGCTTCGGTCTGCGAGAGGAGCGCGATGTGCGTATCGAGCTTCAGGCGATCTTGCGCGCCCAGCCGAGCGCTTTGACGCACCGACTTGTAGTCGACGAGCACTTGATCGACCAGCGTCTTCTTTAGGTTGATGGGAATGTTCGAGGTGCCGAAGTAGCTGTCCCACAGCGTGGCCGGATTGTAGAAGATATCGCTGGTGGGCGTACCGTCGGCCAAAAACGAAGTTGTCTGACCTCGATCGGGGTAAGACGCGGTGTAACAGACGATGTCGCTCGGCAAGAGGGCGGACTTCAAGTAGTTCGAGATCACCACGTCGAGCGAGGCCATGGTCGGATTGCCCTCGGTCTGTCCCGAGGTCTCGTGCCAGTTTCCGAAGTGGCCCGAGTGATGATAGTAGCCGAGGCCGATGTAGTCGAATCCTTGCAGCATCAGCACCTTGTTCAGAAGCGGCGTGTAGTTGGCATCGATGATGTCGGAGATGGCGCCGTTGTTCGCCGCGGCAATGTCGGTGAGCTGTGCCGAGTAAATGGTGTGCTGCGGCAGCATCAGCGGCGCGTAAGGAACCGCGGTGCCGGTGGCGCTCAAAAGCGTGCCGCTCGCGTCGACGGTAGTGCGCGGCATGAGCTGCGAATCGGCTCCGTACATGCGGTAGAGCCCGTTCCAAGCGCCGATGCCAATGAAGCTCTTCGGCGGCGTGGCGTCAGCGCGCGCGCCCTTGGGAAAGAGCGACGGCAAGAGCGGCAACGCCAGCGCCGCGGCGCCTGCGCCTTGAAGGAAGTGCCGACGGGTGATGCGATTGTACTTCATCTCAACCGACCTTCTTTTGGCGGAACGAAGACTGCAAGATGGTCTGCTTCAGCATCTGCTTTACCGATCCGCCGGCGTTCATGAGCTTCTTGCGCATCGACTCGAGATCGCAGCCGTCGGCCGAATCGTCTTCTTGTCTGCCATTGACGTAGCGGAAGTAGTTGCGAACCAGGCACAGGTGCGCCAGCCCCGAATCAGCGATCTTCTGGCTGAGCTCGACGCCGTCCTTGGCGCTGCTCATATCGCCATCGGTCAGCATCGGCGTGACAGAGGTATCGATCTGCGCCTGACCGGAAGGCATGCCCTGACCGTCGGTAAAATCGAGCTCTATCTGACGAATGCGGCCGAGCGGATCGTAGTTCTCGGTGGCAAAGCCGAGCGCGTCCATGGGCTGATGGCAGGTGGTACAGGTGGTGTCGGCGGTGACTTCGCTGGTCGCCTCGCGCGTGGTTTCGCCCGGCATGTGCACCAGCGGCTTGATGTTCACTCCCGGCGGCGGCGGCGGAATGTCCTCGCACAAGATCTGGGTGCGAATGAGCTTGCCCTTGATGACCGGCCGCGTGTACTCGGTATTCGACGCCACGAAGGCGGCGCGGGTCAAGAGTCCCGAGCGCTCGCCCACCGGAAACGAAACCAGGTTGCCGGCGGTTCCGTCCCACGCATCGACTCCGTAGATCTTGGCCAGCGCCGGCGTTTTGGCGAACGAATAGGGACTCACCAGGATGTCCTCGAAGCGACCGTCGGTGGCCAGCGAATAGTGATTCACCAAATCGAGGATCTCCTGATTCATATCGTCTTTTTGCGTCGGCGGCACCGCATCGAGACCGTCGTCTGCGACCTGCGTAGCGATGGCCATGATGTTTCCAGTCGAGCCGGGAATGAGCGTCTGCTCGAGCTTGAGCCACTCCGAATAGAAGCCGAGAATTCCCTGCTGCGCCTTGGGATCGGCCAAGATCGAATCGAGGATGGTGCTCAAATTCTCGTCGGTGGTGATGTCGAGGCTCTCGACCAGATCGTAAAGCGCATCGGTGGGCGGCGCCTGCCAAAACAGGAAGGTGATCTTGGAGAGCAGCTCCCACTTGGTGAGCTGATAGATCGCGTCGGTGCCCTCGGTGCCGGAGAGGAGAGTGCCGTCCTCGTCGATGCGATAGTAGAAATAGGGATGCGAGATGAAGCGGGCGATGAGCGCGGTGAATCCATCGAGACCAGCGCTGTTCACTTGCGTGAAGAAGCTTTTGAAATCGGTCGTCTCCGCGTCAGCGAGCGGCCGGCGAAACGCTTTGCGCCCATAGTACTGCACGAAGCTGGTGAGACAGGCGTCGCCCAAGAGCGCGGTCTTGTCCAGGCCCGGACCGCACACGTTCAACATGTCGCTCACGTAGGTGGGATTGCCGGTGATCGAGGTGGCGAGAGAGAGCCCCAAGTAGACGATGTTGTCGACGTGCTCTTGCGCCAGCGTGGCATCGTCGACGCTATAGTAGGCGCCGCCGGCGGTGCTAGGAATCTGGTCGTCGGGGATCAGATCGAAGCGCGACTGAATCACGGAGAGCAGCGTGGTCTGCGAGGTGGCGCTAAAACCCGAGACGAATTCTCTGATCGAGTTTTCGACATAGACCTTGGCCATCCGTTTGACCGGCGCCGCGGTGAGCGCCGAGGCGGTCGGATCGCAGGCGAACGAAATTCCGCTCTCGGTCGTCGCGGGCGCAGGGGTCGAACCGGCGTGAAAACGACCGAGGCATGCCGCGAGCGGCAAGATTCCGAACAGCATCGCTCGTATATGCATGGACCTCGTGTTTCGCGCGGCGGTGATAGCCGCGCGGGAACCATTTTATCAAAAACCAGCTAAAGGCGGACAGAAAAGAACACAACTTGCTGATTTTACACATACTTCCATAGGAGATGGCAGATTCACGGCCACTGAGCCTTCTCTCACGGGTCTTTGTGACAAGATTGATGACAACGTGAGCCCGACCTCCCAGCTCTCTCAGCTTCTCGATCGGCTCGATGAGCTCGCCTCCTTTAGTGAAGAGTGCGAGTGGCTGGAGGACGCAGCCGCTTGGATGCGTCGCGATGCTGGATCGGCGCGGCTGATTTCGCTGCTCGACGCGCTCGATGCTTCCGAGGCCAAGCTCAAGCGACTGCGTGCGATCACCAGTCACGTGTTCACCGACACCGATCCAGTGCGGCTGTTCACCGACACCGGCCTTCCCTCGCAGCACGGATATTTTTCTGAGACGCTCGATCGTCTGATGCGAAACATGCTGCCGGCGGCTCCCGTGGAGGGCGACTGTGCGCATCTGCTCACGCGGCTGTTTCCGAACGCGCAAGCGGCCGAATGGTTCGGTAAGCTCGACGCGAAAACGGTTGCACGGCTGCTCAATCATCTCGACGTCACCCACGAGGACGCTGCGAAATATTGGCAGCGCGGACTGCGCGAAGCGGCATCACTTTTGGCCATTCGGGTGGCGGTGCACGGCACCTCCGACGAAGTGCGCGAGCGAAACGGCAAACGACTGCTCGAAGAGTCGGCCTTTCTGAATCTGCCGCACGTAGTGCAGTCCACGCTCGAAGGCGGCAAAGATGCCGAAGATATTCGGACCATGATGGCCGAATGCCGGCGCGAGACCGCGCACGTCTTACAGACGCTCGACCAGACCGGCATCTCGGTAAACCTGGTCTATCGGCTCGATCTGATCGAGACGCTGCTCTTCCGTTTGAAAACGGTGCTAACGCTGATCTCGCCGGAAGCACCGGCTGGCGCCAGCCTGTCGATGCTGCGCGCGCTCATCTGGGGCTGCGTGCGCGATCGCAGCGTGATCGATCATCTTCGCCGCGGCAGCCGCCTGCTCGCCCGTCGCGTCATCGAGCGCGCCGGCCACACCGGCGATCACTACATCACCAAAACGCGCGCGGAGCAGCGGCACATGCTCTTCTCAGCGAGTGGCGGCGGGCTTCTGACCGCGCCGACGGTGGTGCTCAAGTTTCTCATCACCTGGGCGCATCTGCCGATTCTCATCGAGGCCTTCACCATCTCGATGAACTATTCGCTCGCATTTTTAGGCATGCAGTTCTGTCACTTCACGCTGGCTACCAAACAGCCGTCGATGACCGCGGCCACCATCGCCGGCGCGATCAAGGCACACGAGTCGCGACAGGCGAGCGATGCAGAGCCGCTCATCGATCTGGTCGAGCAGACCAGCCGCAGTCAGCTAGCCGCGTTCTTGGGAAACATCGGAATCGTGGCGCCGACCTGCGTCGCCATCGACTATCTCTACACCCTGCTGACCCACCACCATTTTCTCGACGCCGAATATGCCGACAAAGTCATTCACGCGCACCACCCTCTGCACAGTGGGACGCTGCTTTTCGCGGCGGTGACAGGGGTCTGCCTTTGGGCTTCCAGCGTGTGTGGCGGCACGCTCGAAAATTGGTTCGTGATGCGCAAGCTGCCCGGCGCGATCGAATCGAACCGCGCGCTACGTGGAATCTTAGGTGCAACGCGGACGAGAAAAATCTCGCGCTTCTTCGTCGATCACATCGCGGCCTTCGGCGGCAACGTCTCTTTGGGTCTCCTGCTCGGCTTCGTTCCGACGTTGGCCAAGCTGGTGGGTCTCCCCATCGAAGTCAGACACATCACCTTCTCCACCGGTCAGCTCGCATTCGCCGGATCACAGCGCGGACTAGACGGCATGATGCTCGCCGACTTCAAATGGGCGCTTTCGGCGATCGTCTTCATCGGCCTCATCAATTTTTTGGTGAGCTTCTCACTGGCGCTGACCGTCGCCTTCCGCGCCCGCGAGGTTCGTGCCGCCGAGCAAGTGGCGCTGATCTCCGCGGTCCTGCGCCGCTTCGTCTCTCGACCGTGGGCGTTCTTTTACGCGCCGAAACCGGTACGGGTGCCCGCCATCGATTGATCGAGTGCCGGCGAATCAGCCCGCGCGAGCTCGTCGACGCCCTCGCGTGGAGAGAATCGCGTAGAGAATCGCCCAAAGAAGCAAGGCTGAAAGCGGCGAGCGTGGTTCGGATCCGAACGAGCAACCTCCACCGCCACCAACGCTAAGGTTCCCCCCACTCGAGTCCGATAGATCGGGTGCGCTCGTCAAATCGGGCGCGCTCGCAAAGTCCAGTCCTCCGAGATGCAAATCGTCCGCGGCGAGATCCACAATCGACGACGACAGATCACTTGGCGCCACCGAGAAATCGGCGTTGCAGGCGAAGCTGGACTCGCAGCCGTTGGATGCGCTGCCGTCGCAGTCGAAGAATCCGGCGTTGCAGGTGAACTGACAGATACCGGTGGTGCAGCTCGGTGAAGCATTGGCGGGAACGCTGCACGCGGTACCGCAGTTTCCGCAGTGGTTTAGATCGTCGAGCGCCTGTTCACACCCGTTGCTAGTGTTGCCGTCGCAATCGCCGAATCCGACGTCACAGACGATCCCGCAACTTCCGCTCACGCAGGTGCGCGTGCTGTTCGCGCGCGCCGGGCAGACCGTCGCGCAGGTGCCGCAATTGGACAAATCGTCGCTGGTCGAAACTTCACAACCGTTGGCGGCGTTGCCGTCGCAGTCTCGGAAGCCGGTGTCGCAGGTGACCACACAGCTGCGGGTGGTGCACGACGCGGTGGCGTTGGCCCCGGCGGTGCACGCGATGCCGCATCCGGCGCAATTCGAGTCGGTGAGCAGACTGGTCTCGCAACCGTCCGATGCGTTGTCGTTACAGTCGGCCACCGTATTGTTGCTACAGCTGATCCCGCAAGCGCCGCTATTGCAGCTGCCCGACGAGCTCATTCCGGCGGTACATGCATGTCCACACGAGCCGCAATTGGTCGCGGTGGTGAGGTCGGTTTCGCAACCGTCGGCGGTGTTGCCGTTGCAATCGCCGAAGTTGGTCGCGCACTGAATCCCGCAGCTGGTCCCATTGCAAGTGGCGCTCGAATGCGCCGGAGCCGCGCAGGCGGTGCACGAGCTCGGGCCGCAGCTGCTTATGCTGCTGTTCGAGACGCACGAGCCGCCGCACAGGTGAAATCCACTGTTACACATCGCGCCGCAACTGCCGGCAACGCAGGTTGGGTTGCCATTGGCCACCGCCGAGCAGGTGTGAGCACAAGCTCCGCAGTTCGACGTGTCGCTGTTGATGTTTTTTTCGCAGCCGTTGATGGCGTTGCCGTCGCAGTTGGCGAAACCGCTGTTGCAGGCCGACACCGTGCAACTTCCACTCGAGCAGCCGGAGGTGGCGTTCGTCAAGTTGCACACGTTGCCGCAACTGCCGCAGTTGCTCACATCGCTGCCGCCGATCTGCACTTCGCATCCGTTGGTTCGCTTGTTGCCATCACAATCGGCGTAGCCGATCGCGCACCCACCGCTGCACGATCCGCTGCTGCAGCTGGCGCTGATGTGGCTGGTCGAGCAGGCGTTTCCGCAACCGCCGCAGTTGACCGCGTCGGTGAGCGTGGCGATCTCACAGCCATCGGCCTGCTTGTTGCCGTTGCAGTCGGCAAAGCCAGCTGTGCAAGTACCACTGCATGATCCGCTGGCGCAGCTGGCGCTGATGTTGTTGCTC
>PLXG01000418.1 GCA_003153195.1 Myxococcales bacterium | reverse complement strand
CCACCGCCCAGAATTCGAACGGGTGAAACAGCCAAATGGCGACCACCGAAAAGATGGCCATCCTCGGCATTCGCCCGCCGCCTTGGGCGTGAAAGCGATCGATCGAGATCATCGCCAGCACCACCAGCGCGGCACTGATGGTGAGCTGCGGCTGCTCGAACAAATAGCGAACGCTGTTGCCGTCCTGCGAGCTAGCGCCACGCAAAAAAGACAACCAACTCACCGTCTCGGGAACGAGCGCGAGCGAGAGCGGCAAAAGCGCCAGTGCGCCGCCCAGCGTGCGACGACCGCGCGGAATGAAATGGTTGCAGGCCAGCACCACCGCGACGCCAAACAGACAGAGGCCGATCAGCCGCAGTGCATGCCAACCAATGAGTGGATTGTCGCCGAATGCGCCGGCGATGACTCCGCCGAGCCCGAACCACAGGTTGAGCATGAACGGCTGGCCCGGCTCGCTGGTCAGCACATTGGGAATGACCCACGCTCGTTCGTAATGGTGAATGAACGCGAGGTGCTGTTCGGTGTCGGGCCAGTTGCCGAGCACGCCGCTGAAGACCAAATCGGGACAGGCGCGGGGCGCCATCAAAAATGGAATCGATCCGATCGCGAAAGCAAGCAGACCGAGGGCAAGCCCGAGACGCACCTGGGCGCCGAGGGGCCGGTCGCTCATCCCCGCCTTCGCGCCCACAGCGCCGGCTCGAGCACGATCGCCGCGATGAGACAGGTGACCTCGCCGAGGATCGCCAGATGTCCAAACGACGCCAGGGCCTGATTGTCGGCGATGAGAAGTGTGACGTATCCAAGGATGGTGGTCGACGACGCCAAAATTACCGGCGGGCCGATCTCGGCCAGCGCGTCGGCGATCGATCCCGATCCGCGACGCTCGAGGCGCTCGTCCACATTGATGGCGTAGTCAATTCCGATTCCAAAGGTGGTGGGTAGCGCGACGAAGTTGAAAAAGTTGAGCTTGTCACCGAGCAGCGCCGCGGCGCCCAACATCCAGATCACGCCGGTCAAAAGCGCAATCGAGACGCGCACAAACGGGCCGGCCCGCCGCGTCAGCAGCAGTAGCACCAAGAGCACCAGCGCCGCCGCCGCCGCGGTGAGTCGCTTGGCGTCTTTGGCCACCGCGCGTAGCACGTCAGCGAACACCACATTTTCGCCGCTCGCATGAATCACTTTTCCCGACGGCAGCGTGATGGTGCGAATCGAATCGGCGAAGGCGTAAAGATTGTCTTGAATCTCGTCATGACGCGGCTCGACGAAGGCGAGCTTGCCCATCGAGCCGTCACGCTCCACGAAGGGCTCGGCGATGGTGGGCGGCAGATCGGTCGCCACCGGCACGCGCTCGGCCAGTGTGTGCCTGAGCTTTTCCAGCTCTTTTTGATCGGGGCCATCGAGCGCTGAGCTCGGCACCTGCGAAAGATCTTTGCGCAGTCGATCGATGAGCGGCGCACGTTCGGAGAGATCGCCCGGCAGCGCCGCCCGCACCGTGAAGCAGCGGCCCATGCAGCGCTCGTGCGTCTCCTTGGCGATCGGACGCAGGACCTTGCACACCTCTTCCGCCTCTTCCGGATCGTCGGTGGGGATGATCGCCGGCGACGAGGAGGTGTTGTCCATTTTGCGTAAGCGGTTGTCGAGCTTCTGCATCCCGTGCAGGCGCGAGCTCTTGGTGCCGAGCTTGTTGTAGTTGGTCTCGAGCGCGTCGTTGCGACGACGGTAAGTGGCGCCGAGCGCGACGATCGAAAGCACGCCGCATATGCCCAGCACTAAGCCGGAGTGCGCGGATGCCCAGCCGGTGACCGCGCGGCAGATCGCCACCAGTGGCTCGACGCGACGCCGCGGTTTGTAGACGCGGTTGCGATCGAACATCACCAGCGCGGCCGGCACCACGGTGAAGGTGGCCACCCAGCAGGCGAGGATTCCGATTCCGCCGATCCAGCCGAACTGATGAAAGCTCTCGACGGTGCCAGCGGCCAAGACGCCGAAGCTGACCGCGGTGGCGCAGGCGGCGATGGAGGTGGCGCGCAAAGTGATGCCGATGGCGTCGGGCAGCGCGCGCTCAAGCGTGGCGCCCTCCCTCCTCAGCGAAGTGTAGCGCGCCAGCAGAATGATCCCGTAGTTGATGCCGGTGCCGACGATGATCGATCCTAAAAACGCGGTCTGCGCATTGACGTGGCCGATCCACAAATAGGCGAACGCGAACGCGGTGGCCGCGCCGATGAGCAGCGCTACCGACATGAGCAGCAGCTCGCGAATGCCGCCGAAATAGAGCGCCACTACTCCGCCGACCAGCAAGATCACCAGCGCGGCGGTGCCGACGATGTCGCGTTTGACCGAGTCCATCTCGGCCAGCGCCGAGGGGATCGATCCGGTGAAGCCGGCCAGCTTGACGCCGCTCTCGGACGCGCCGACATCGGAGATGATCTTGCGCAGTCGATCGAGCAGTACGCCGGAGGCCGCCAAGTTGAACGAGTTGGCCGCCGGCCGCAAAAAGATTACGCCCAGATGTCCCTCTTCCGCCATGAGTAGTCCAGTCTCATCGTCGCTGGCCATCTTGGGGCCGAGCTGTTTTTGGGTCGAACGGACATCGGCGATGAGCGCGCGCGCGGCGGCGTGGGGGTCGTCGTCGAGCGAAACGAAGGCCGGATTGGCCGCCGCCTTTTCTTCCGATAGGACCTCGTGAAGCTTTTGACTCCAGCGCTGCAGATCGGGAAGCGGCGCGTAATAGGCGGCGAAGCGCGTGAAGTAGTCGGCTATTTCTTTGCGCTGATACTTGAGCGCCAAAAGATTCGAGCCCAGATCGGCGCGCAGCGCGGTGACCAATTTCGGAATGAAGACGCGCAGTGCCGCCGGTTCACCTTCGAGCGCGATCGCCACTGAGCCGGTGCCACCGACGCGGCGATTGAGCGCCTTGAGCTCGACCACGCTGGCGGCCTCGGGCGGCAGCAGCTCGGAGAGATCGGTCTGCAGCGCGAGCTTCGATCCGAGCAGCGCACCGGCCACGATCAAAACGAGCGCTCCGACGAGGATCAGCGGCGCACGGCGAAGCGCGAGCTGCGATAGAAACTCCGCGATGCGACTGGAGAGACGCGGCGACGAATTCGGAGGCGATGCACTCATGATCTGATCAGCCGCAGGTGCCGTCGGGAAGCGCCACCAGCAGAATCGTCACCGCACGTAAACGCGAATTCATGGACATCCTCGCTCGAGGCATTGACCAGTCACGCAGGTCTTCAGGCACGGGTTCGATCCGTCGCCACAAGTGCTGGTGCAAGTCGGCGGGGTGCTGCCGTTACAGTCGTTGTCGATCATGCAAGTGAAGCCCGCGTCGGCAACGCCACCATCGCCAACCATGCCGCAGTTGGTGCAAGCGCCGGTGCAGGTCCACTTGGTGTTCACGCAGATCTGCGAGGCAAAGCAGGTGTCCGAGCACTGACATTGAGTGGGCAAGTCGGGACAGCTAGCGGGCGTGGAGCACGATCCGAGCGCGATCCCCAATAGGCCAAGGCCGAGGATCAAGGTGAGCATCAAACTGCGCGTCGCAGTCGCGCGCGCTGGCGTCGTCGAGCTCATCTTCGTGGACTCCATCTTGCTCAGGGAAAAGAAGCATGTCGCCCCGACGCATACAAGCGATTTGTCGTGCCGGCTTTCCACTGGACAACGGTACGCGGAATACGCTACGAGCGAGCTAGTACTACTTGGTCACTAGAGGAGAGCCGCCCATGCCCGCGTTCCTGAGCCGGGTCCTGCTCATGCTCCCGTGGCTGTCCATTTCGATGGGCTGCGTCGGTCGGTTGACCACGTCCGTGGTCCAGCCGGATTTTCCCGCGCCGGACGATCTCTCGGCCGCGGTGGACCTCGGCACTCCTCCGCTCTCGGGCGATTTTGTGGGCACGCTCGGGGCGATTCCATACGACGGCGGAGTTTCCTTTCGGGTATGGGCACCGGCGGCCGAACAGGTGTTCGTGGCCGGCGAGATCACGCCCGATCCGAACGGAATCGAGCTCAGCGCGGCCGACGGCGGCGTGTTTGCTGGCGATGTTTCGGGCGCGCGACCCGGCCAATCCTATCAATATCTCATTCATCTCGGCGGCGACAAACTTGTCAGACAAGATCCGCGCGCGCGCGCTGTGAAAGTGCCCAAAGGTCCGAGTCTCATCGTCGATCCACGCTTCGCTTGGACCTCATCGTCGTTTGTGACTCCTGCGGCCAAAGCGCAGGTGATCTACGAGTTGCATCTCGGGACGTTCAATCCTCCGGCGGGCACCGTGGCCGGCAACTTCGCCACCGCCATGGCCAAGCTCGACTATTTGCGCGCGCTCGGAATCAACATGATCGAGGTCATGCCGCCGGCGGCATTTTCCACCACCACCAGTTGGGGCTACAGCCCGAACTTTCTCTACGGGATCGCGCAGCAGTACGGAACGCCGGACGATCTGAAGCGCTTCGTCGATGCGGCGCACAGTCATGGCATCGGCGTGATCATCGACGTGGTCTACAACCACTTGGCCGGCAGCAATCAGCCGCTCGACTGTTTCGACGGCGACTGCGATGCCTCTTCCGGCGATCGCGGAATCTATTTTTACTCCGACGCCGCGCGCGCCAACACCTCGTGGGGTCCGCGTCCCGACTACGGCCGCGCCGAGGTGCGCGACTACTTACGCGACAACGTGCTCTTGTGGCTGTCCGAATATCACTGCGACGGATTGCGCTGGGACTCAGTGTCGAACATTCGCGCCACCGAAAATGGCGGTGGGCCGGCCAACCCCGACGGCATCGCCATGATCACCGACATCATGAACACGGTGCACATGCAGTTTCCGCACACGATTCAGATCGCCGAAGATCTGCAGACCATCGACTACATCACCCAGGCGACCAGCGCGGGCGGGCTCGGCTTCGACTCGCAATGGGACGCGGCCTTCTTTCATCCAGTCGAGGACAACGTCATCACCGAAAGCGACGCCGACCGATCGATGGCGTCGATCTCGAGCGCGATTTCGCATCGCTACGGCGACTCCCCACTCGAGCGCGTGGTCTACTCCGAGGATCACGACGAGGTGGCCAACGGCCGCTCGCGAATCCCCGAGATGATCTCGCCCGGCGACGCGGGCAGTCTGATTGCCCGGCAGCGCTCGACTTTGGCGGCGGCGATCGTCCTGACTGCGCCCGGAATTCCGATGATCTTCATGGGCCAGGAGTTTCTCGAAAGCGGCCACTTCTCCGACACCATTCCGCTCGACTGGTCCAAGGTGCAGAGCTATAGCGGCATCCTCGCCGAGTATCGCGATCTGATCGCGCTACGAAAAAATCAGGGCGGCCACACCGCCGGGATGGAAGGAGCCAACCTGAACGTCTTTCACTTGAACGAAGCGGCCAAGGTAATCGCCTATCATCGCTGGGATCAGGGCGGCGCCGGCGACGACGTGGTGATCTTGGCCAACTTCTCCGCCAAGGCCTTTCCCATCTACACGCTTGGGTTGCCGCGCGAGGGTACCTGGCACGTGCGCTTTCACTCCGACGCAAAGAGCTACTCGTCCGACTACGCCGACACGCCCGCTGCGGATCTGGTCACCAGCGCGGCTACGCGTGACGGTTTTTCACAAGAGGCAGCAATGCCGCTCGGTGCTTACGAAACGATCATTCTCTCGCAGTGAAAGTTCAGCCGCAGTGATTCTTCACGTAGTCGGAAAGTTGATCGAGATGGAGCGGTTTTTTGAGCAGCGGCACACCGACGGGCGCGCGATCGGAGTGCGACGTCGACAGGAGCACGTGCAGATCCGAAAGCTTCGGATCGGACTTCAGCGCCTCATGAAATTGCCAACCGTCTAGCTCCGGCATCTGCAGATCGAGCAGAATCAGACACGGGCGATAGGACCGCAGCATCTCGAGCGCCACCGCACCGTTGGGCGCAACCTTCACGCCGTAGCCTTCCTCTTCCAGGAAGTCACGCACGGTCTCACGGAGCTCGGTGTCGTCCTCGACGACGAGGATGGTTTNNGCACGCTTATTTCAAAACGCCGGCTGAGCTCGTGCACACTCTGCACGCTCAGCTCTTGCGGCGGCGGCGTGCGAAGGCGATCAGCGTAACTGCAAACAAGATCGGCCACGGCGGGCTCACCGGAGAGGCGGCAACGTTACAGCCGCTATCCTTCATGTCTGAAATCGAGCCGTCTGTGACGGGGGCCACTGCGAGATCGGGCGGCGAAGAAGCGAGGTCCGACAAATTCGCTCCCGGCTGGCTCATGTCGGGGATCACCTTCTGCGGAATCGCCGGCCCGTACATCATGCTGGTGGAATCGGCGTAGAGATCGTTCAGCCAGTACTGAACGGCGCCACTTCCCGGCGTCGCGTCGAAGAAAGAATAGGTTCCACCAAATGCGCCGAGCGAAGGGATGGTCTGTGCGTTGAGCTTTTCGCGCGCTCCCGACCCGTCGTCGCGATAGAGATCGTAGCCGACGTTGCTCGCATCGTAGCCGAACTGAAAGCTGAGCTCGACACCGCTGCCGAGGAACTGGGCATCGAAGTAGTGAAATCCGTCGGTCATCAGACAACCGGTGTACCCCACGTCCACTCGTTTGAGCGCCGGCCCATCTACGGCGGCAGAATCGTAGCTTTCCAATATGGCGCGATACTGAGCGTAGCGAGCGTTGGGAAAATTCACTGGCGGAAATGCCGCAAAGCTCAGCGACGGAAGTCCCGCCAGCACCGAGTCGTTCGCCGCGATGTCGGCCCCATCGGCGGGCACCGCGTTGTCGTTCAACTCGGAAAAGTAGGTCTGGTTGGTCCCATCGGGTCCCTGCCAAATTCCGTCCGAACAATCGATCGACTGGCACGTGCGCACCTGAAAGCGGATGCCGTTCGCGCCGCGCAAGTAGAGGGACTGGACCTCCGCGGCCGAAAGCGCGCGGCTCCAGATGCCGAGCTCGTCGATGAGTCCGCCGAAATTCCAAGCGGACCCGCCGCCGATCAAGATCGGCTCGCCGCCATTGTAGAGAATCCCCGAATAGGACGTCGATCCCTCTTCTTGTCCGTCGACATAGATGCGCGCGGTGGCGCCGTCGGTGGTGACGGCGACGTGATGCCATCGCGCATCGTCGAGCGCGGTGGTGCCGAAGGCCACCAGCCCGTCGTTGACGCCATCTTTTTGCGCGAGCAGCACCAGCCGTCCGGCCGCGCCATACTGCGCGTATCCGTAGCTCAGGCCGAACCAGTAGTTTCGCGTCGGATCTTGGTAGTTGTCTTTGCCGACGATCTCTCGCCATCCGGCGCCGGGCGCGACCTGAATCCACGCCGCGAGCGTCATGGTTTGCATCCTCAAGTCGCTGCCGTCGTCGACGTTGATTGCGGCACTGCCGGAAAAGGCTGCGGCACCGGCGAATTTTCCGTTGGTACGTGAAGCCGCGCCCGCGACAGCGTTGCCCGAATGACCGTGCCCCGATGAGTCGGCGATTTCGCCGGCAGCGCCCGACCAGCCCGACCCGTCGAGATGCCAAAGTCCGACCACACCGTTCATGATCGTGTCTGTGGGCAGCGCCGAATAGTTGGCGACCGTTTCGTTTTGAGCGCCGCCGATCTGATCGGGAAGCTCCTTGAAACCGGGCGAGGACGGCGTCCAGGACAGACTGGTCCATGGCGAGGTGGCGCCGACGCTGATCACTCGCGACGTAAACGTGCCGGAAAATTTCGGCGATTGTCGCTGGTAGAGAGTGCGCACATCGGCTGCTGAAAGCGCGCCGCTCCACACCGCGATCTCGTCGAGTGCTCCGCTGAAATAGTACGATCCCGCCTTGGCGATCCGCAGGACCCGATTGGTGGCAACTCCAGTCGCGGTCGAATAGGCGACACCATTAATATAGAGTTTGAATGCTCCGCCGTCGTTGCGAACCATGACGATGTGCGTCCATTGCCCCGTCGAAGGAGTGCCGGGAACGTTAATCCCGCCGCCGGCGCTGAAGTCGATCACATACAGGGCGCCCTCATAGACGTAGATTCCCCAACTCCACTGGTTGCCGTCGAACGCGTCGTTGCCGGCATAGATGAGCGGGTAGCTATCGTTGCTCCCGACGCGATTCAGCCATACCCATAGGCTCACCGAGCCGACCGATGGCGTGACACCCCCGAGGTCGATCGAATCGTCGATGCCATCGAACACGATGCCTTCACGGAGCTGTCCGGCGGCGTAGCTCATGCCGACGCCGTTCGGGTTCACAGCGGTACCACCCGATCCGATCGCGGCCGGAATCGCCTCGCCATTTGCGATCGATTCGACTGCGCCGTTCAGATGAAAGTAGGCGACCAAATTTGCCTACTTGGGCGCCCAGCTCTGGTCGAGCTCGGCATTGTTGGTGGGCGTCCCGGACGAGTCGAGCACCAAGACTCCATTTTGCGCGTCCCATGCCGTGCCCAATTGAGAGCCGAGCGTGAAATCGCCGCCAGCCTGGTCGGATTTCACCTGACCCGCGCAAATGGATGATTTACTTGATGATATTGATCCAGGCGAAGATTGACCGCAGCCTACCGAGCCGGCGAAGGTCACCGCTAAAGCCAGTCGGCAGGAGGGGCTCGCTGTTGCAAAAAAGCGCATGAACGAGGCGATTATATCACGACCTCACCGACGAACAGGCGCCGCGGCGCGGCGAATCGGCCGGATTGTGTCTTGCCAGCCCCAATGAGAGGACTTAGCGTTCGGGCAGTCAAATCGACCATGACGAGGGCCCCATGAACCTGACCGTGCACGAGATTCTAGTCTCTCAATTCAGCCGCAGCCTGGAAGCGCTCAAGAGCGTTTTGCAAAAGGGCCACGCCTACGCCGACCACAAGAAGATCGACTTCACGGTGCTGCTGCAGACCCGCCTCGTGCCCGATCAATTTCCGCTCTCGCGGCAGATTCAGATCGCGTCGGACTCTGCCAAGATGGCCGCCGCCAAGCTGGCCGGCATCACTCCACCGGTGTTCGAGGACAAGGAACAGACCTACGACGAGTTCGTGGCGCGCATCGACAAGACCATCGCCTTTTTGCGCACCATCAAGCCGGAGCAGTTCTCCGATTTCGAAAAGCGCACCATCACCTTCTCGTTCCGGCCGGGCGGACATTTCGAGGGACGCGCCTATCTGGTGCAGCACGCGATTCCGAACTTCTATTTTCATATGACGACCGCGTACGACATCCTGCGCGCGAGCGGCGTGGAGATCGGCAAAGCCGACTACCTCGGCAACCAGGATTGGAAAGTAGACTAGAGCCGCTCCGCCGTCCGCCCTTGACACGAGGCCCGTCTACAGGGAACAAGGGGGCATGGATGCCACCTTGTCCGAATGGTTCCACCTGTTTTTGCGATGGTTTCACGTATTTGCCGGCATTCTTTGGATCGGTTCGACCTGGTTTTTCAGCTGGCTCGATCGCACGCTCGAAAATCTCGGCGCGGTGCGCGACCAGATCACTGGCGAAACCTATCTGGTCCACTCGGGCGGCTTTTACTACGTGCAAAAACAAAAGTTCGTGCCCGGACAGATGCCGCCGGTGCTGCACTGGTTTCGCTGGGAGGCGCTGCTCACTTGGGTGAGCGGAGTCATCCTGCTCGTCATCGTCTACTATTTGGGCGGCGCGATGGTTTCGAGCGAATCGCCGCTCGGGCTCGGCGCGGCGGTCGCGGTCGGCATCGGCTCGATGGTGGTGGGTTGGGTCATCTACGATCTCATCTGGAGTTCGCCCATCGCCAAGCACGACAAGCTCGGCATCGCGATTTGTTATCTACTTCTCGTCGGTGCGGCGTTCGGACTGTCCAAAGTGATCACCGGACGCGCGGCTTTCATTCACGTTGGCGCGATCATGGGCACCATTATGGTGGCCAACGTCTGGATGCGCATTCTGCCCGGCCAAGCGAAGATGCTGGCGGCGGTGCGTGAAAATCGCCCCATCGACTACAGCTTGGGCGATCGCGCCAAACAGCGCTCCAAGCACAACACCTACATGGGCACGTCGGTGGTCTTGATCATGATCAGCAATCACTTTCCGACCCTGTACGGATCGGAATACGGATGGGCGGCGCTGGCCGGCCTGGTGATCGTAGGATGGATCGGCCGCGCGCTGTACATTCGTCCGCCCAAACCGATGGCCGCGATCCAAGTGAGCGAAGGCGCGAATGGCTGACCTCCTCTCCAGCCGCCGAGTGGTCACGCCCGATGGAATTCGTCCGGCCACCATCGTCGTCGATGGTGACAAGATCGTCGAGCTGCGCAGCGATGTGAACAGCGCGGTGGAGACCGACGCGGTGATTCTGCCCGGTCTGGTCGACTGTCACGTGCACGTCAACGAACCGGGGCGCACCGAGTGGGAAGGGTTCGCCACCGCCACGCGCGCTGCTGCCGCCGGTGGAATCACCACCATCGTCGACATGCCGCTCAATTGCATTCCGGTGACCACCACGCTGGCCGCGCTGAAAGAGAAGCGCGAAGCAATCGCCGGCACCTGCTTCGTCGACGTCGGCTTTTGGGGCGGCGTGATTCCCGGTAACGCACCGGAGCTCGAGCCAATGGTTCGCGCGGGCGTGCGCGGCTTCAAATGCTTTCTCATTCACTCGGGCATCGACGATTTTCCGCACGTCACCGAATCGGACTTGCGCGTCGCCATGCCGATCTTGGCGAGGTTGGGCGTACCACTTTTGGCGCACGCCGAGCTCGACTGCGTATCGCCGCCGAGTGCGACTGCCGATCCGTGCGCATATCAAACATTTCTCGACAGCCGTCCACCGCAGATGGAAAACGAAGCGATCGCGCTCCTGGTTCGGCTGTCGCGCGAGACCGGATGTCGCGTACACATCGTTCATCTCTCGTCGGCGGAGGCGCTGCCGATCTTGCGTCAGGCACGCGCCGAAGGGGTGCCGATCAGCGCGGAGACCTGCCCGCACTATCTCTATTTCGCCGCCGAAGAGATTCCCGACGGTCACACCGAATACAAATGCGCACCGCCGATTCGCGGACGCGACAATCAGGCCGCACTGTGGAAAGCGCTTTTGTCTGACGAGCTGGCGTTCGTGGTCTCCGATCACTCGCCCTGCACGCCACATTTGAAGTTGCGCGAAACCGGCGATTTCATGGGATCGTGGGGCGGAATCTCGTCACTGCAGCTCGGGCTATCGACTCTCTGGACGCGCGCGCGCGATCGCGGGGTCGGCATCGAAAAGCTGGCCAAGTGGATGAGCGCGGGACCGGCGGCATTCGCCGGGCTCGCCGGCAAGGGAGCGATCGCGGTCGGCGCTGATGCCGATCTGGTGATCTGGGATCCCGACGCCACCTTCTGCGTCGACGGCAAGCAGCTGTTTCATCGCCACAAGGTCACGCCCTACCACGGGCAGGAGTTGCACGGCGTGGTTCGCGAAACCTATCTCGCCGGCCGACCAATCTTTGCGCGCGGTGCGCATGAAGGTGCGCCGATGGGACGGCAACTGGTCAACATGAGGACGACATGAGTGAGTTCACCGATCTGGTCGACTTGGTCGATTTGGTAGCCGAACGCGTGGGCGGAAAAGCGCTCGAAGCCAGCGACGAATTTTTCGCCGAAAAGGAAAATCTTCTCAAACCGGGGCGAGGCGTCTTCATCGCCGACAAATATACCGATCGCGGAAAATGGATGGACGGCTGGGAATCGCGCCGCAAGCGCACGCCCGGATATGACTGGTGCATTGTCCAACTCGGACTTCCCGGCCAGATTCGCGGCGTCGACATCGACACCAACTTTTTCACCGGCAACCATCCCGAATCCGCGTCGCTGGAAGCGTGCGAGGCGGCGCCGAGCGCGACAGCCGAAGAGCTGAGAAACGCGAGCTGGGTGGAGCTCGTTCCGCGGGCGCAGCTCAAAGGCGGCTCGCAGAATCTTTTTGCGGTATCGAGCGATCGACGCTTCACCCACGTGCGTTTGAACATTTTTCCCGACGGTGGCGTAGCGCGTCTACGCGTTCGTGGCGTGGTGCTACCAGACTGGGCCGCGCTCAAAAAGAAGGATGAACCGATCGATCTTCTCGCGGTCGAACACGGCGGCCGCGCGCTCATCACCAATGACATGTACTTCAGCCACAAAGACAACCTCACCATGCCGGGCCCGTCTGCGAACATGGGCGACGGCTGGGAGACGCGGCGCAAACGCGGTCCGGGCAACGACTGGATGATCCTTTCGCTCGGACATCTGGGCACGCTTTCACGCATCGAGGTCGACACCAGTCATTTCAAAGGCAACTATCCCGATCGCTGCTCGCTCGAAGGCGCGCGCTTCGACAAAGAGGTGTCGAACGACTTTCTCACCGGCGGTAGCGTGCGCTGGCAAGAGATCCTGCCGCAGACCAAGCTCGAAGCCAACCGACGCCATTCGTTCGAGCTCGGCGACAAGGGTCCGTTTACGCACGTGCGCTTCAACATTTTTCCCGATGGTGGCGTGGCGCGACTACGGCTGTTCGGCCAGCCGGCGTGAGTCTTTCACAGGTCAATTCGCTTAACGAAGTCAGACTGCGCGCTGCGCTCGAGCGTATTTGCGGTGCGCGCCGGTTCATCGAGCTGGTGATCGCCAAACGGCCGTTTGCGTCGGCAGAGTCACTTCACCAAATCGTCTCGGACGCGTGGAGTCGAATGGAGCGCGTCGATATTTTAGAAGCGTTCTCGCACCATCCGCGCATTGGCGACGTCGACTCGCTACGAAAGAAGTTCGCGACAACGGCCGACTGGGCCACCTCGGAACAGTCGGGCGCTCAGGCGGCATCGGAAGCAGTGCTGCGCGACCTGGCGCAAGGCAACCGCGACTACGAAGCGCGCTTCGGCCACATCTTCATCGTCTGCGCGACCGGCAAGAGCGCCGCTGAGATGCTCGCGCTTTTGCGGGCGCGAATCGATCACGCACCCGATGTAGAGCTGCGCATCGCCGCCGCCGAGCAGGAAAAGATCGCCCACCTCCGACTCGACAAGCTACTCAACGAAGGAGCGCCATGAGTCCCATCACCACCCACGTCCTCGACACCGCCAAGGGCCAGCCGGCCCAAGGTGTGCCGGTCACCCTCGCCTATCGCGACTCGTCAGGCGCATTTTCGCAGATCGGTCAGGGCACAACCGACGTGGACGGCCGATTGAAGACGCTCATCGCCGACGCCAAGACCTTCAAGGCTGGCGTCTATCAGATCACCTTCGACACCGCCGCCTACTTTGCCAAGACTGGTACGCCAGGATTCTTCCCGTTGGTGTCGATCGTGTTCGAGATCAAAGACGTATCGCAGCACCACCACGTGCCGCTTTTGCTCAGCCCATTTGGATATTCGACGTATCGCGGAAGTTAGCCGCGGCGGCCGGCCAGAATTTTCACGAACGATCGCGTGCGGAACTCGTCGAGCGTAAGTCCAGTCACGCGCGCCTCATCGAAGGTGAGGGCGCCGCAGTTCATGCCGCGCAGAAAGTAGTTGAGCAGTCCCTGCCCCGTCGCCGCGTCGTCGAACACGTCGCCGACTAGGGTGGCCTGGGCCGCTTTCTCGATGAAATTTTTCAGTCGCACCGAAGCCGGCACCAATCCTTCGAGGAAAAATGCGTAGACCGCCGCATAGCGCGTGATGAGCTGCGCCGGATGGAGATCCCAACCTTGATAGAATGCATTGAGCAGTGAGTTGCGCGCCTGATCGTAGTGCAGCTTGGACGCCGCGTGTACCGTCTCATTGTTCTCGCGAACCTGATCGACAGTCAGCGCCTGCCCGGCGGCGGCGCGATGGCGCGCTACCGGCATGACGTTGGTGGCGCCGTCAGACAAATTCACGCCGGTGCCGGCGAGCGCGATCTTCATCATGTGCTTGGCGAAGTCGCAGGCCGGGTGGGTCATGCCCTGATACGCGGCGGTGATGTCGTAGCCGGCAGTATAGTCGTAGGTGCCAAAGTGCGCGCCGGTGCAACGACCACCGGCCGCCGCCACCAGGAGCGGAAGCGCCAGCTCGCCATTCGATCGCAAGATCGACTGCGTGGTCTCTACCATGAGCTCGATCTTGAGCGCCCTCTTCGGCAGCCCGAGCTTGTCTTCCAAGATGTCGAGCAGCGTCGCCAGCGTCTGAACCTGCTCGGGATTGACCACCTTGGGCAGCGTGATGAAAAAGTGCGGCGGCAGCTTCTTGCCGGTCTTCTCCGCCAGCCGAGTGATGAAATGGTCGAGCGTGCGGATCGATCGCCCACGCAGCTCTTCGGAAAAAGTCTTGATGCGAATTCCGAGATAGGGCGGGAGCGTGCCCGACGCCAAACCGCGCGCCACTTCGTCGGCGGCCGAGATCGCGTGCCCATCTTCTTCGGCATCGGGCCGATTGCCGTAGCCGTCCTCGAAGTCGATGCGAAAATCTTCCACCGGCTCGCGCTTGAGCTTCTCTTTGACGCGCGTGAAGATGGTCTCGGCCAGATCGGCGCGCAGATCGAGCGCAGCACCGAGCGCAGCCGCGGTCGGATAATATTCCTGCATCGAGCGCAGCGCGATCTCGCCCATCTTTTGCGCGGTCTCGGCTTTGAAGAGCTGCGCGCCGCCGTACACCGTATGCACCGGCTGGCGATCGCCTGAGTCTCCCGGATATTGCGCGGTAAACGCACGATTGGCGGTGGTCAAGGCGGCCAGCGGTTTTGCCAGCAGTTCGGGGGTGAGCGTCATGAGCGGGCTATATCACAAAATCGCATCGAATTCGCCACGGCGACTAGAGCGCATCTCACAAATCCTCCCGTCGCCGTTTCGGCTTCTCGGCGCGGCTCGCTGCGTTGCTCCTCCCTTAAATACCGACGGGTATTCGCGGTCGTCGCGCCTTGCGATCCGGCCTGCGAAGCGCGAACCGGCTCGGTCCGGATTTATGNNGGATTTATGAGATGCGCTCTAGCGGGCTATCGGCCTTTTGCGGCGCGCTTCAACTTGCGGATATCGAGCTTGACCATCTTCAGCATCGCCTTCATGACGCGCTGCGATCGCGCCGAGTTCTCGCTCATCAGCTTCGGCAAGATGGTGGGAACGATCTGCCACGAGAGTCCGTATTTGTCCTTCAACCAACCGCACTGCACCTCTTTGCCGCCGGCCGACAGTCGCTTCCAATATCGATCGACTTCCGCTTGCGTCTTGCAATTCACCACAAACGAGATTGCTTCGGTGAACTTGAAATTCGGACCGCCGTTGAGCGCGACGAACTTTTGACCATCGAGCTTGAACGCGACGGTCATGACCGAGCCCGTCGGACGCCCAGTGGTCTTCTCGGCGCCCTTTCCATAACGAGCGATCTTGCCGATCTTCGAATTCCGGAAGATCGAAGTATAAAACTTCGCAGCCTCTTCCGCCTGATCATCAAACCAAAGAAACGGAGTAATCGTCTTCATCCAAAACCTCCCAGTGAAAACAAGTCAATCCAGTGATCGATCAACTGACAATGAGCGCGAGTCCAGTCGAGACTGAGCATGGCGCACGCCTGCAGCGCGGAAGGGAGTGGGCTCTGCGCCCATGACCGACCAAGCGAAGCCGTACGCCGTGATCAGGCCGACTGGACTCGTGCGTTAGCGGCGGCGGTATCCGCCTCCGTGGGCTCGGCCATAGTACGCCCTCCCCATCGCCGGGCGAGCCACCACGCCGCGAACCGGCACTGCGCGCGCGCGATACGAGTGAAGATAGGCCGGCTCTGAATGGTAGTTGCGCCAATGTCCGCCATCGCGATAGTACCAGCGGTCGCCGTACCAATAGGCGGCGCGGCCCTCGAAGTACACTGGCGTCGCGGTGGCGATGTACGCGTCGGGCGGATAGACATCCATGTCGTCGGCAACATCGACCATGCACGACGAGAGCACGCCCATCGACAGCGCGCCGAGCACATTCAACATCATTTTTTTCATGGTGGTCCTCACTTGGCCGGGCTCATGGGTTCGTGGCTGGCATGCTCGCGCAAATGTTCGGCGAGCGTGTGGCGTTGCGGCGGCGTAAGCAGCGGCGTCACCGTTTGATAGAAGTGCGCCATTCGCTTCGCGCCGTGGATCGCGAGATGGGCGTTGGCGTTCTCGTTGATCGATTTTGCATCGAAGGTCTCGCTGGCGAAGGCGGTAGCGAACCCTTGAACGTGTGCGTGTCCCTTGGTGGGCTCAAACTGGAGCGGATTCGCAGCGTGCGTCGCCTTGAGCGCGGTCGAAATCGTTTCGACCTGGTCGCTGGTCAGATCGAGCTCGCGCGTCAGCTCGGCCAGACGGCCGCCCGGCTCTTTTCCGCCGACGGTGGCCTCGTGATTGACATGTCGCCAAACCGCCCAGTGCGCCTGCACCTTGTGCACCAGGGCACCGCGTTCCGCGGGCGAAAGAATCGCGTGCAGCTCGTTCAGCGCGTTGGCGCTGCAGTCGTGAATGCTGGCCGATGCGACACCGAGCTGGGCGATGGCGGTTTCCACTTTGGCGGTGTCGACGTTGCCCACCTCCACTCCGTCGGCGATGGCGAGATGCACCTTCTTCTCTCCCTCTCGCGCCGCCGCCATACACGCGTGCAACTGATCTTGCACTTTCTCGACTTGAGGACGCTTGGCCTCGTCTTCGCCCAGCGTGTCGAGGCTCATGGCGATGAACTGCGTGACGCCGCCATGATGATGGTGCCGGTGATGCTCCTTGAGCTCGGCGGTCGCCTGATCATCAGGCGGCGCCGCCTTGGGAGCGGCCGTCGCCAACGATTGCAGACCCACCATCGTGCCAATTACAGAAATCAGTCCGATCGACAGTCTCATGCACACACTCCGATTCGAGATGAAAGACCCTGGGTGGGAATCAAAGCGCCCATCGAGGGCGGCGTCAAGTCACCTGGAAAAAAATGACGAAGGCCGCCTATCGAGACAGAGTCCTAATGACGCGCTTCCGCTCTGGCCTGCAGGAGCAGGCGATTTTCCGCGTAGCGCGCGATCGAGCTGCAGGAGCTTGCGATAGAGGATCTGCCAATCTTCGGCGCCGAAGTGAGCGCTGGTGAGCCGTTCGCTGAGCGCGGCGATCTGATTTTGTCCGCCGTCGTATCCGTCGCTCGATTCGAGCGTGGAGATGAGCTCGCGCTCGAATAGCTGGGCGCCGGTATCGGTGGTCTCGAGCGCGTCGGAGAACGCCAACGAATCGATGAGCCACCCTTTGGCCGACGTGGTCTCATCGGCCTACTGTGGGATTTAGTCCTCGTCAGACAAGGAAGCTCGTGCAACGACCTTGTCAGACGAGGCCAGCTTCCGAGTCGGGGCGGAAGGTGGAGCGCGCACTGCCCAAAGATGAAGCAGCGGCTCTGGATCGATGTAGAGCTCCGATTCCTCGAATCCCTTCCGCACGCTGACTGCGAAGTGAAGATGCGGTCCCGAGTGCTGCACGCCGGTAGACCCGACGGTGCCGATCGGCTCGCCCGCCTTCACCTTCTGCCCGGTGCGCAGATTTGCGCGAATGGTATCGAGGTGGATGTAGGTGGTCACGACCGTGCTGTCCAAATGGTTGATGCGGACGAAGCGGCCCTCGTTGCCGATGCGGCCCCCTTGATCTGGGTCGCGTTGGATGCGCTCGATGACTCCGTCGTGCGCCGCCAGGACCGGATCGCCGCGATCACTGCCGAGGTCGACGCCGCAATGTCCATCGCGGCACTCGTCGGGTCGCAATCCTTCGCGCGCCGCGCCGAAGCGCCGGGTATTTCGGATCGGGAGCACACGACGTGGACCGTAAAGCGGATGTACCCACTCGTCGCGTTCGCTCTCGGGACCGTGCGAGTCCTTGGTAAACAGCGCGATCGCTTCGCTGGTGGTTGGAGGCGGTCTCAACACGATCGGCAGCGGTGGGATCGCCGGCGCGACCGGCACCGGAATTCGAGCCGCAGGCGCAGTGCGTTCGAGCTTCGCGCTCAGGATGAACCCCGCTGACAGCAGCGCGCTCGCGATCAATACGGTCCGCCCTCGCGGATGACGCTGTCGGTCGACGACGGCTGTGCGACGCGGTACTTCCACCGCAAGAATCGGTGGTAGGTCCGGTGGTGTCGAGATGGGCGGATTCGCGACGGGCAGCGTCGCGGTTGGCGGCACCCACGGCGGCAACTGAGAGGATGGCTTCGCACTTCGAGACGTCAGCTCTGTCGATTGCACCGGTGCTGTTTGCTTTTGTAATCCCCACGGCGGAAGAGTTGGCGGCTCTGCGTTCAGCGCCTGTTCTGCGTTCAGCGCCAGCTCTGCGCTGAGCGCCTGCTCTGCGTCGCGCTTCTTGCATTCGTTCGAACAGAAAGCGCGCACGCGCTGATTCTGAACAACCATTGCACGGCCGCGCAACGGATCGAATTCGCGGCGACAGACTGGACAACGCGCGCACATGAGGACACGGTCAGCGTAGTTGGATTGCGCGATCGCCGTCAACGGTGCGAAAAATCGCCTACGCACCTACCTCTGCGGTCGAGTCGCCTCTATAAGTGTTTCCATCTCCAGACGGATCAAAGTTTCCGAAATGAAATGTCCGCCTATCCTATTTAAGTGCGCCCATCCGCCAAGCGAGCAAAGCATCAACGAGGAATGAAGCGAGTGGGACTCTCCTCTCTGTACTTTTATCAGGCATCGGCCAGGCGGTGGAATGGATCCGTTTAATATTAAATAGCAAATCCACAGCTCATCCGCCATAGCGGATATCTGTCTTGACAACCACGTCCACTATAGCGGATAATTATCCAATGAGGAACGGACAATGACGCTGGCAAAAATTGTCGACGCCGACATCATCGACTTGAACCAGCGAAGGCGGCAGCTCCATTCGAAGGACTCCACCCCGATCACACTCCCCGCCTGCTGCTTGGTATGGGTTCCGATCTACATTTGGTTTGTAGCCTGAACATGGCGGCTCCAAGGCGCGGCGTGCGTCCCGGCAAGGCCACTCGTGCGAAAGCACCAGTGGCGAAAGGAGCACCGAATCTTGCGCCGGTAGATGGTTCGTCCGCGGGCGAGCTCACGCAGACCGTTGGGCAAAATCTGCGTCGTTTGCGCGTTCGCAGCGGCCACTCGCTTGAACGCCTCGCCAAAATATCGGGCGTGAGCCGCTCGATGCTCGGACAGATCGAACTCGGCCAGAGTGCGCCCACCATCAACGTAGTTTGGAAGATCGCCAGTGCGCTCAAAGTTCCTTTTTCGGCACTCCTCGCCAACCGGGAACGAGGCGGAACTCGAATCCTGAAGGCGCAGGAGACCAAGAAGCTCACCTCAGCGGACGGCTCGTTCACGTCACGCGCACTCTTCCCGTTTGACCTTCCTCGTCGAGTTGAATTTTACGAGCTGAGACTCGCTGCTCACAGCGCAGAGTCGGCTGATCCGCACGCACCTGGAACGTTCGAAAATCTCGTGGTCAACCAAGGAACATTGGAGATGAAGATCGGTGAAAAGCGACATCTGCTCTCACCCGGCGACTCCATTGTCTTCGAAGCCGATGTAGCGCACGTCTATCGAAATCCGGGCGATGACGAAACGGTCATGCACCTCGTCATGACCTATGCCGACGAGGTTTCGGGATGAACTACTTCGGCGCGCACATCCCCATCATCATCGGCATTCCGCCGCACATCATCATCATCGGCGCGCCCATCATCATCATGTTGTTCATCATCTCGCAGCGTTGCTTGAGCAGCTCCATCAAATGAGACCCTCAAGTGAACGGGGCGATCCCGTCGAAAAACGGAGGCCACTTTGGCAAGGACGTTGGACGATTTTCTTCAAGAGCTGGGCGTTGCATCGGTGCGAGAGCTTTCGCTCGACCGAAAGCTGAAGGAAAGGTTCAACCAGCTATTCGAGGCGCTCCTATTGGGCGCGGCGGCGTGAAAGTG
>PLXG01000332.1 GCA_003153195.1 Myxococcales bacterium | reverse complement strand
ACGTGGTGGCGCTCTCGTCGGTGAATGAGGGCACTCCCGTCGCGCTCATCGAGGCCATGTGCTCGGGCGTGCCAGTGGTTGCGACGCGGGTGGGTGGCGTGGCCGACCTGCTCGGGCAAGGTGAACGAGGTGAGCTGGTGCCGGTCAAAGATCCGAATTCGCTGGCGGACGGGATCGATCGATCACTCACTCGCGAAGCCCGCGATCGGGCGATGCGAATTCGTCGCGAGGTGATCGAGCAATTTGGCGAGCGTCGACTCTGCGCAGATCTCGAGCGAATCTACGAAAATCTATTGCGGCAAGCCAGGGTGATCACCTGATGCGATGCACCTCACCGACGGAAATCGTGCAATTATTGCCAATTGACGAGATCGCGCGGAAAGGTTACGGAAAATGGAGATGTTCATCGGACTCAGGAGATCGCGAGGCACGCGCACACGAACGGTGCTAGCGGTTCTCCTGCTGCTCGCCGCCGCACAACTTTGGATTCTCAAGGCGCTGCACTATTCGAGCTGCCTGGTGTTCACCACCCAAGTCGACGAGCTCAAGCGTGCACCTTCGCCTAATTTTCACATCGCAGAAATCACTTGGGACACCACTCAATACGCGACTGCCGTCGAGCTGGCGCCATTTCGCGAGGAGTTTTTGGCCAACTGCGCTGGCAAGCTGGGTCTCGACGCGGCGCGATGCGTCGCGGAAAAGATGACCGACCGCTTTCCGTGGGGAATGCCCGCGAACGATTTCTATTCGCGCAACTTCGACGCGGTTTCGGATTTTCGCGCCCATATGGCGGGTGAGGCGGGGCACTGCGTGACGCGCAGCGAGATCCTCGTCAATCAGCTGCTCTCGGTGGGGATTCCGGCACGCGTGACGCAGATCTTCTGGAACGATGGGCGGGGCCACAACATCGCCGAAGTTTGGGACAACGCNNCTTCGACCCGAGTTTTGGTGGAACACTGGGAATTGGTGGAAAGCCCATTTCGGCGGAACGGGCGCTGGCGACTCGAGGAGATCTCACCCTGCTCGGTGATATTCGCGCAGCTTCGTTAGACAACAAATTCTACAAGAACGCTTCGGCAATGGGCGGCACCATCCTCTATCCGTCGCCGTGGCGCTATACGCGCACGGGTCCGCGCTCGACTTCCTGGCCGTTTCTCGGGAAATTCGCGCTGGTTGGGTCGGGCTGGTTTCGATACGGCGGCGCTCAGTGGGTGCTGCGTGTCGGAATCCTCTATTGCCTATCACTGGCGCTGATTTTCTTGATTCTCGGGCGTCGTCGTCGGGCGCAATTTGAAACGCAGATCCTGCCTCTTCCCAAAACGGTCTCCCCCATGCTACCAGACCTGTCGGCGCCTTCAGCCAAAGTCGCCAATGGGTGAGCCAATGGGTGAGGTCGTGCGGTGCTGGTCTCAATAGTAGTTCCGGTTTTCAACGAAGAGCGATGGATCGAGACGGTGCTCGAGCGCGTGTTTGCCGCCGATCTGTCCGGTTGCACGCCCGAAATCGTGGTGGTCGACGACTGTTCGATCGATGGATCGCGCGAGATTCTAGAAAAGCTGAAGGTGAAGCATCCCGAGTTGAAGATCTTTCTGCAAGACCGCAATCAAGGAAAAGGCGCGGCGCTCCGTCGTGGATTCAAAGAGGCGACCGGCGACATCATCCTCGTTCAAGACGCCGATCTAGAATATGATCCACGTGACTATCCGGTCCTGCTCAAGCCCATTTTGGACGGTAAAGCGGATGTGGTCTATGGCAGTCGCTTTCTCGGCGGCCCGCATCGAGTGCTTTACTATTGGCACTCCGTCGGCAACTGGGGACTCACCACGCTCAGCAACATGTTTTCCAATCTGAACCTCACCGATATGGAGACTTGTTACAAAGTCTTCCGTGCCAACGTCATCAAGCAGATCGAGATCGAGCAAGACCGTTTTGGTTTCGAGCCGGAGGTGACCGCCAAGGTGGCGCAACTGGGCGCGCGCATCTTTGAGGTTCCGATTTCGTACGCTGGCCGAACCTACGAAGAAGGAAAAAAGATTGGATGGAAAGACGGGGTGCAGGCACTCACCTGCATCGTGAAGTACGGTCTGCGAAAATGAGCGGAGGCGCGCGCCGCCTCAAGGTGCTCCATTTTATCAGCGCTTCGACCCCGAGCCACTACCTCTGCTCATTTGCCGAATTCATCGATCGCGAAAGAACCGATTTCACCATCGCATCGCTCGACGACGGTCGAGGTCCGCTGTTTGCAGAGATTCAGAAGAGAAATACGCCGACTTTCGCGCTCGACTGCGCGCAGCGAAAAGATTTTCCTAAGGCGATTTGGAAGCTTGCTCGGATCTTGCGTCGCGAGAAGTTCGACGTGATTCAGGTGCATCTTTTCGACGCCAGCTTGGTCGGTCTGACCGCTGCAAATCTGGCGCGCACGCCGCTGAAGATCTTTTCCGGGCACCACTCGCACGAGATCGTGCTCAAGAACAATCGGACGGCGTTTTATCTCGACTGTCTAGCCACGCGAGTGCTAGCCGATCGGATCATCGTTCACTCGCTCGAGATGCGTGACGATCTTCTGCGCACCGAGAAAGTGCCGCTCGAGAAAATGAAGGTGGTCCACCTCGGCTTCGATCTTTCGCATTGGCGTCCGAGTGTGGCGGGCCGAGCGCGGGTGCGCGCCGAGTTTGATCTCGGCGATCAAAAGGTGTTGGGCGCGGTCGGACGCCTGTTTTGGGTGAAGAACTACCCGATTCTTCTGGAGGCATTCGCCCAGATCGCGCGCCAGCGTAGCGATTTGACCTTGCTCATCGTTGGAGATGGACCTGAGCGCGCCAGTTTAGAAGCGCAGATCGCGCGCCTTGGCCTGAAGCGCCGCGTGATATTGGCCGGTGCTCGTAAGGACATCGTCGATGTCATGTCGGCGATGGACCTGTTCGTGCATCCTTCGCAATCGGAATCGTTCGGCCAAGTGATCGTCGAGGCGTTCACGCTCGGCAAGCCGATGGTGGCGACCTCAGTCGGCATCGCCCGCGAGCTCATCGAAAACGGCCAGAATGGTTTTTTGGTTCCTCCGGGAGAGGGT
Organism: Myxococcales bacterium; assembly: GCA_003153195.1. Taxonomy (GTDB): domain Bacteria; phylum Myxococcota_A; class Polyangia; order Palsa-1104; family Palsa-1104; genus PALSA-1153. The sequence goes on along the minus strand of PLXG01000332.1, from coordinate 8,047 downwards.
GACTCCTTCGCTCGGACGCTCGAGAAAATGATCGCGTTACACGAGAAGTGGCCGGAGATGGGACGCGAAGGTCAGCGTCGGGCGACCGGATTTTCGGCGCAAGAGATGGTGGCCGCGCACGAAAAGCTCTATCGCGAGTGGAGCGGAGTCGTTCCAGCGTAGAAAAAGCGATTGCCACTCAGCTTGGAGAAATTGGCGGACGCGAATCGCGAGAGCTTGCGCAGCATGAAAAGGCCGATCGCGCGCGGATCTTTCCAGTTTTTCGCGGTGAGTTGGCTCGGCGCTGGCCAGTCGACCTCTTCGATGGAGAATTCGATTTCGGCCAGGCCTTGTCGCGCGAACAGCGTCCGCTGTCCCGAGGCGGTGGCCAGAAGCACGTGATAGGGCGCCATCTGCATGGGGGTTGTGGTCCGCTTTCGACGTCGCGCCGCGCGAATCGCAAAGAAGAACAGGTTGGCGTTGGCTTCCAGTGGACCTTGTACCAGCAGCGTTCCGCCCGGTTTGAGCAGTCGTAGAATGTCCGGCAACTGGTGATCGAGGTCGGTGAGGTGCTCGATCACGTCACCCAAGTGAAGCACATCGGCGCGGATCGATTCGCCGAGTAGCTCGTCAACACTGGTACCGACACGCGCGCCGGTTCGTGATTGGGTACGTACGGCCACGTCACGATTGAGCTCTACGCCGGCCGCGTTCCAACCGCGCGCCTGTACCAGATCAAGCAACGCGCCGGGCCCGCATCCGTAGTCGATGAAAGTTCCGCGTGGCAGACGATCAAGAAAACGCGCAGCGCGCTCGGGCTCTTTGGGGTCCTCTCCGCCAACAGTTGCTTCGAAGGCAGACTCATAGTCGGTGCCGTACATTCGCTGCAACGTCTCGCCGTTCGGCATCGGATTGCAGAACGAGGATCGGCAGGTTTCGCATTCTAAGAATCCGAAATCTTGTCCGTGATAGCGAAGCGTACCGATCCATGACGATCGCACTTTTTTACCAGCGCAGAGCGGACAGCGAATCACAACGCACCGAGGCGCTGATAGACGTGTCGATAGCGCGGCCCGCCCACTTGCTTGAGATCGAACTCCGCCCGTGCCACACGCACGCAACGATCTCGCAAGGTAGAATCCTCGAGTAGGGCAAGGGATTCATCGACGGCGCGCTGAAGGTCGCTCGCGCCGAAGGATGAAACCACCACGCCCACCTTTTCCGTCGAGACCAGTGCGTCCATGTCGCCGATGCCGGCGTTACAGACCACCGGCAATCCGACCGACAAGTATTCGGGAATCTTTGTCGGAGATGCGCCGATTTGCGAGAAGGTCGACTTGCGAAACGAGACTCCCAAACGAGCTCTACGCAAAAGCGCAGGAACTTCCGCCGGTGCCGCCGAGCCAACTGAATAGGACTCGACCGGTAGTCCCAGCTGGCCGAAAATGGTTTGAACCCGCGCGGGATCGCCCTGCGTGAGCACGCGAAAGAAGGCGTCGGGCCGGCGCGCGCGTAGCGCGACGAAGAATTTGCCCATTTCCTCGACGAGGTAGAGACCGGAAGTCGATCCGGCATAGACGAGCTCGAAGCGATCGTCGCCCGATTGAGCGGGAGACGCGAGCTCGGCGCCGCGCGTGAAGTCCACGCAGCAGGGGATAACTTCGATCTTGTCTGCCGAGGCCAGACCTTGCGCGGAAAGATAGTCACTCAGTCGATGGGTCAGAACGATCAGCTGATCGGCGTGCTTCATGGCGGCGCGCTCGACCGACTTCACTGCGCGAAAAGTGAGCGAATCTTCCGTCCAGATACCGGAGTCGACGTATTCCTCGGCGATCAGCCCGCGAACGTCGAACACGAATTTACACCCGGTGGCGCGCTGAATCATCAGACCCATCAGCGCCGGAATCTGCGAACGAGTGTGCACTACATCGATCTTTTCGCGGCGAATGAGGCGACTCGCTACCAGCGCGCCTTGTGCGATGTCGAAGAGCGTGGCCGGCAAGGTCGGACGTTTGTGATACGCCAAGGTCGACCAGCGAATGCCATCCGCCGCCAACTTGTTCTGCCAGGTCTGGCGGTCTTCCGCCGTAAATTTTGTACGCAAATCTGGCTCGAAGGTGAGCAGATACACCTCGATCCCACCCGCGCGCAGCTCGCGCAGGTAGGGCAGCACCTGGGTTTGCACCAGCGGCTCCCGCAGTCCGAAATAGCAGAGGTAAAGCGTCTTCACAGGCCCGGAATACCCTCGAATAGGAGCACGATCCATTCGGCCTGATCACGCCGTACGGCTTCGCTTGGTCGGTCATGGGCGCAGAGCCCACTCCCTCCCGCGCTGCAGGCGTGCGCCGCGCTCAGTCTCGAATGGCTCGCGCTCTTCATTTGCTCAATGCAGTAGAATCATGCTCTAGCGTCGGATTCAATCGGATTAGATGATCGTTTCACCTTGAACGTTCAACCAACCAGATCAATGATGCCTGCCATGAAAGTGCTGCTCGACGTCGGTGCGAATATGGGGCAAACCGCCCGCCCCGCGCTCGATGCGAAGTATGGATTCGACAAGGTGATCTCGTTCGAGCCGGCGCCGCCCTGTTGGCCCGAGCTCGAAGCGATCAAAGATCCGCGCTTTCAGCTGTGCAAGTTCGGGCTGTGGAACAAAACCTGCCAACACACGATTCACGATCCGGGAAGTCAGGGCGCCAGCATCTACAACGACCTCGAATATCCGGGGCGCGGTTCGAAGACGATGTCGATCGACCTGGTGAAGGCGAGCGATTGGATGGCCAAGAACATCTCATCCGGCGACACCGTCTTCATGAAGCTAAACTGCGAAGGATCGGAAGTCGACATTGTCGAGGATCTGCTCGAATCGGGCGAGCTTCGCAAAGTGTACAACTTGATGATCGCATTCGACGTGCGCCGAAGCGCGACCTTGCGCGGACGGGAGGCGCCGCTGCGCGCCCGATTGCGTGCACAGAATTATCAGAACGTCGCGTTCTCCGAAGACGTGATGCGCGGAGTGACCCACCAAGATCGGATCGATCATTGGCTGGCGCTGGTCGGCGCGCACGAACGGCTGCCGCTGGAAGAGTTGCGCCGAAAATATGCGCCCATTTTGACGCAGCTCTCGCAGAAGAGCGGTCGCTTGGCGCGACTCGAGCAATCGCTGCGCGATCACGTGCTCGCCCATCTGCCGGCGCCGCTGCAAAATCTGTCGCGCACGGTGTGGGGACGAATCATGCGCGGTCATCGCGAGGGACCCGCCTAAAAGTGCGCGTGCTGGTTGTCGCTCCGAGCCTGCGGAACACTTCGCCCGGTTCGCGCTTTCGCATCGAGCAGTGGATGCCCTATCTGGAGCGAGAGGGCGTCGAATTCACCTACGCGTCGTTCGAGGACGAAGCGCTGCATCGCATCGTCTATCAGCCGCAGCATCGTTGGGAAAAGGCGACCGGCATGCTGCGCGGATTCGCGCGTCGCTTCGAGCTGTTGCCATCGCTGCGGAAAAAATATGACGTTGTCTTTTTGTACGAAGAGGCGTCGCGCATCGGGCCGGCGATCGTCGAGCGACTGATGAGCCTGACCGGTACGCCGATTGTGTATGACTTCTGCGATCCGGTTTTTCTGCCCTACAAAAGCCCCACCAATCACTACCTGAGCTACCTCAAGTTCTTCGGTAAAACCGGCACCATTTGTAAGTTGGCAAAGCACGTTCTCGTTGGCAACGAAGAGCTCGGCGACTACGCCCGCAGGTTCAGTTCGCAAGTGACCACCGTGCCGATCACCATCGACACCGAAGTTTATCGCGCGCGCAGTTGGCCGGAGAAGTCCACCTCTGAACCGCTGCTCGGTTGGAGCGGCAGTCACACCACCGTCGCCCATCTCGACGGACTTCGCGAAGCGCTCAGCGAGTTGCGAAAGCTACGCACATTTCGCATGCGGGTTATCGGCGCGCCGAGCTGGAAGCTCGAAGGCATCGAGGTCGACGCTCGTCCTTGGCGAGCGGAGAGCGAGACCGAAGATCTCTCGGTCATCGATATCGGCATCATGCCGCTTCCCGATGATCGATGGACGCGCCTGCGCAGCCATCTGAAGATTCGTCAGTACATGGGCCTGGGAATTCCCTGCGTGGCCGCGCCGGTGGGCGTAAATTGCGAGCTGATCGAAGATGGTGTGAATGGTTTTCTCGCTGGCACTCACTCAGAGTGGGTGGAAAAGCTGTCGCGCTTGATCGACGACGCCTCGCTACGCATGAAAATGGGACGCGCCGGGCGCGAGACCATCGAGACTCGTTATTCGGCGGCGGTGTGGGCGCCGCGCGTGCACGCGATTTTGCGCCGGGCGGTCGCCGAGTGAAGGAGACTCGATTGCCGTCGGGACAGACGCGTGTTAGAAGCGTCGACATGAGGGTATCTCGTACGAGCAGTCGGTTGTCACTTACTGCTATTTTGCTGCTCGTCGCTGCCTGCGGATCTACAACGAAGACAGTAAGCTGCACGGTCGTCGACAACGGTGACGGAACATCGACGATCTCCTGTCCAGATGGCACCTCAGCGATCGTTCACGGCGCTCAGGACGGAAAGAACGGCGTCGACGGCGTAAGTGGTCTCAACGGTACGAACGGTACCGATGGAGTGAATGGTACCAACGGAACGAATGGCATCGATGGACCGGGGGGGCTTCCTGCGGGCGTTCCGTTGCTCTATCTTCCGGGCGGAACTCAAGCCACCCACGTGACTCACGGAACGTTTTGGAAGTACGACATCGTACTTCCAAACGCGTTTTGCTGGGACGTGTGGATGCAGCGCGAGAGCGACTCGGACCACTATATCGTCAGTGACTCCTATGGCGGTCAACACGCGCTCTTGTGGAGCGGGACGACCGGTAATATCTGGACCGGCTCAACCTCGATCAGCTTCATTTCGGATGATGAAGCCCCTGACGGCGTCGTCTCTCATTATCGAGTGGCGATGGCAACTGATGTTGGCGGACAAGTTTTCATCTGGACCTACATCAACGGAATTCCGGTTGGTCAAACCCCCATGGTTGGAACGCGAACCACGCACGGTTCGGGCGGAGGGCCAGGCACGCTTTTCGTCGGGGGAAGCGATCATCAAAACGTAAGCGGATATCTTTCGCAGCTCCGTGGCTATGACACGGTGTATCCATTTGGCGCATTTCAGGCCTCTTTTCCTTTCGCGCCTCAGCGATTCTTTACCAACGAAGAGAACGGTTACACCGCCGATTTTCTCGCCAGCTATATGCAGGCTTTGCCGGGGCTCATCCCGGACCTCTCAATTGGGTACAACGGCGGGAGCGGAGCGCTCGAGATCCATCCCGGTGCACCCGAGAACGTCACCAATAATGTTGGCGGCAGTTTGGGAACTCCCAGCCTCGAGCAGGATCCCACGCAACATCCAATTCCAGCGCCGACCTTTGTCGTCGGTACTCCTTTTGATGTCACACCACCCCGAGCTCCGGGACGCACCAATGTTGCGCCCCCGGTACCGGCGAGCGCGCTAGTGTTCGATTCTTTTTCGCGGGATGATCAAACCTACGCTCACTCGAATGCGCCCTCGCTCGGGTCCACTGAGGCGGGTTCGGTTGGTTCGCTGCTGTGGCAGTCGGGGCTCACCCAAGGGCAGCAGCAGCTCGGTTCGCTGTGGGGAATCTTCAACGGGCGAGCGGTCATACTGGAAGGCATTCCGTCGGTCGCGTGGGTGGACGATCCGGCACTTCCCTCGGACGTCGATATTCGCGTCGATCGCCGGCGCGGCGGTGCGGGTAACGGGGAAACCGGAATCGCGTTTCGTGTCGTCGACGCTCTGAATTACTGGTCGGCGTACTACACCAACAGCTCCCTCGAAAGTCGCGTACGCTTGAACTACTGGGTGGACGGACAGGCGCAGCTTGTCGATTCCTTGCTGGTTCCCACCAGCGGTAACTGGATCACAATGCGTGTCATCGCGAAAGGCACCGACATCTCTGTTTTGTTCGACGACGTACCGGCGATTCAGCAACACAATCAGAGCCAATACCTATCTGCCCATGGAGTGGGCCTCTCCAACCGGGCCCAAATTAGCGCCGATGGAATTTCAGGACTGGCCCGCTGGGATAACTTCACTGTTCTACCCGCACCGTAGTAAGTACCTAAAATAATGTAGTTAATTCCGATCTCAAAGGCGCTCCCGTCGGAGCGGCAGCTGTGCTAAAAGGCGCGAACGATTTCGGGGCCTCCGGCAACCAATTTTCTGCCACCCCAAAACTGAGGTAAGCGATTGAATACGTTGCAGAGCTCTGACAGATCTAAGAAATTCAACCAACCCCTGGTCACGCCGGCGGAATCTGAGTCGCACCTCGAGTTGACGGTGGTCATGCCGTGCTTGAACGAGGCCGACACGATCGAAGTGTGCGTGGTCAAAGCGCTCACCGCGATTCGCGAAGCCGGCATCGACGGCGAAGTGCTCATCGCTGACAATGGTTCGACCGACGGATCCCAGCTTATCGCCGAGCGACTTGGCGCACGCGTCGTGCAAGTCGAAGCCAAAGGATACGGCAACGCGCTCATGGGCGGGATCGCCGCCGCACGCGGCAAGTACATCATCATGGGAGACGCCGACGACAGCTACAACTTCGAGGAGATTCCGAAGTTCGTCGAGCGACTTCGGCGCGGACCGGATCTCGTCCAGGGCTGTCGCCTGCCGTCAGGCGGCGGGAGCATTCTCCCCGGTGCGATGCCGTTTTTGCATCGCTGGTGGGGAAATCCGATGTTCTCGGTGATGGTACGTCAGATGTTCAACGCGCCCATTCACGACGTCTACTGTGGAATGCGCGGCTTCACCAAAGAGGCCTACGACAAGCTCGATCTGCGCTGCACGGGCATGGAGTTCGCCACCGAGATGANNCATCTGAAAACCTTCCGCGATGGTTGGCGGACTTTGCGTTTCTTTCTCATGTGTAGCCCGCGTTGGCTGTTTCTCATTCCGGGCATCATGTTGTTTCTGTTCGGCCTCATCGGCTACGGCTTGGCGATGCCGGGCGTCACGCTGGGTGGCGCAACCGTCGGCGCGCACACGCTTCTCGTCGCCAGCCTCGCGCTTCTGACCGGCCAACAGGCAATCTTCTTCGCGATTTTCGCAAAGATGTTCTCGATCAATGAGGGGCTGATGCCACCCGATCAGAGGATGAATCGGTTTTTTGACGTATTCACGCTCGAGCGCGGACTCATTTTGGGCGGAGTTGCCGTGACGGGCGGAATCTGCCTCATCGGCATCGCGATGAATGTCTGGCGCGCCAATCAATTTGGTGCGCTCGACTATGCGCACACCATGCGGCTCGTTATCCCCGGCGTAACCTTGGTAGCGCTCGGATTTCAAGGTGTGCTGTCCAGCTTCGTGGTGAGCATCTTGGGGATGCACCACAAATAATGTCACCAGTCTCAGTCTCGTCTCCGCGCCAACATCAGCATTGCACTTGTTCGTGCGCCGAACGCTGCTCGTACCTTGTCGAAGGCGGTGAATGCCATTAGGAACGCCAAACTTTTAATGGGATTGAACAATCGCGCTACTTTTCCAGCAAGAAGGTAGCCGTGTTGTACGTAGGCTTCAGTCGAGTGGAAGCGAACTGGTCGAGAANNTCGGGAGTGATGACGGGGCAATTGCTGTTGCGACGACCGCATGTTAGAAGCGACCGCGATGAGTGCTGATCCAGTCCGAGGGAAGATTCCTCTGGTTGTCGTCTTGCTGCTCGTCGCTACTTGCGGTGGCCAACCCGTGAAGGCCTCCGACAACTGTTTGGTTACCGACAACGGAGATGGGTCCCAAACGATCTCCTGTCCGGACGGAACTTCCACGACCATTCCTTCCGGTCAAGACGGCCAAGCTGGCGCGAACGGGGCAAGCGGGTCGAACGGCACCAACGGCATGAACGGGATGAATGGCGTGAATGGCAGCAACGCAGTGACGGCCGGAGTCCCACTGCTCTATTTTCCCGGGGGAACCCAAGCGACCCACGTGAACCATGGAACCTTTTGGAAATACGACATCGTATTGCCGAATGCCTTCTGCTGGGACGC
>PLXG01000415.1 GCA_003153195.1 Myxococcales bacterium | reverse complement strand
CACTGTGAATTGCTGTGAATTGGCTGTGCATGGTTCAGGCCGCGATCTTGATCCGGTTCGATTCGGCGAGCGATGCGAAGTACACCGCCGACGGCACGCTGTAACCGAGCGCCTGATGTGCTCGCTCGTCGTTGAACCAGCCAAAGTAGTTGCCGATGCCGCACCGCGCCTCGGAGAGGTCGTCGTATGCATGTAAATACACCTCCTCGTATTTGAGTGACCGCCACAGCCGCTCGACGAAGACGTTGTCTCGCCAGCAGCCTTTGCCGTCCATGCTGATCTGGATGCCCTTATCCAAAAGTACTTTCGTGAAATCGTCAGCGGTGAATTGCACGCCTTGGTCACTGTTGAAAATTTCCGGCGTGCCCCATTTCGCCAGCGCCTCGTTGAGCGCTTCGATGCAAAAACTCGTGTCGAGCGTGTTCGACAACCGCCACGAGAGCACCATGCGCGAATACCAATCGATGATCGCCACCACATACACGAAGCCGTGCGCCATCGGGATGTACGTGATGTCCGTGGCCCAAACCTGATTCGCCCGACTCACCGTCACGTTTCGGAGCAGATACGGATATTTCTTGTGCCCAGGGTGCGGCTTCGACGTCGAGCGCGTGGGATTCAGCCCGCAAATTCCCATGAGACGCATGAGCCGCTGCACTCGTTTGCGATTCACGTCGAGTCCTTGGTCGAGCAACCACTCGCGCATCTTGCGGCTACCTTTGAACGGATGCCGGAGATATTCCTCGTCGAGAAGTCGCATAAGCGCGAGGTCTGCGTCCGACGTTTCGAACGACTGGTAATACGCCGTCGAGCGCGCCAGTCCGATAAGCTCGCACTGCCGACGAACCGACAATTTCTCGTGCTCACGCACAATCAACTCGCGTCGCTCGCTCAGCCCAGCCGCCGCAAGCTGCGTGACAAAAAATCACGCTCGACTGTCAGCTCTCCGATCTTTTTCAGCAGCTCATCGCTTGACGGACCAGCTTCGACTTTGTGGCCACCTGCAAACGCCAAGGCCGCATTGTCCAGCAGCGCCCTCTTCCATTTGAAATCTGCGTCGGGTGGACACCGAAGCGCTTGGCCAACTCCGGCACTGTTTCCTCCTCGCGGATCGCCGCCATGGCCACTTTCGCTTTGAACTGCGGGTCGTGCTTCGTGCGCTTCGCTCTCATTTTCTGCTCCTTTAACACGTTTGGAGCAGAGCCAAATCCTTACTTAGCAAGTGGTCCAGTTTTTGGGGTCCACCTATAATATCGTGTACGAAAGAACAAACAGACGTCCACTTACGGGGCACCAAAGAAAAAGAAACGCAATCTAACCCCTGCGGGGAGAAAACGTTTGAGCGAGCTCATGAAGGCTAGATGGGCGGCGAGAAGAAAGGCTGCGAAGAGGTAGCTCGTACGCAGTAATAGGCGAGGAACGATTCAGTCCTTCGTCGTGCTTTGACGAAAGACGAAGCGAGCTGCTAACCTTGGCGGCGTCCCGGATCCGCCACGATGGGACCGATCTCAGGCAATTGTTTGTCGATAGTAAGGACGCAACTCAAAGCATGCCCGACGGCCCAGACAGCACAGAAAAGACAATGTCGCAGCAGTTTGACGTAACTGGCTCAATCGAGGATCTGCGCACTGGCGCCCCCATTGAGGAAGGCTTTCGAGACGGGTCCGGAAACCGGGTCGACGGTCTGGAGGCCATCTTTCCTATTATCAGTGCACAAGAACATCCTTGGCAACCGATCGGCACGGGGTTCTTCATTTCCAACAACGGCCTGTTTGCGACGGCAAAGCACGTCCTTACTGATGCGAGCGGCAAGCTGCTGCCAGGACTTGCGGGCGTGGAGACGGTTCGCCGAGAAAACAGAATTCGGATTCGCGATGTAATCAAGGTGGCGCTCCACCCGAGGGCAGACGTTGCCATCGGATTTCTCTTTGACAAGGGCTTCAGCGAGACGCGGCAACAAACGTTGAATAAGCAACTTCGCCTCACTAGCCGTGCGCCCGTGGCTGGTGAGAAAATTGTTACGCTTGCCTATCCCCTAGGGCTAGTGATCAGCGATCACCCTGGTTACAAGGTTTCGCTCACAACCTGCGTTTCGGAAGGTCGCATCGAAGAGCATCTCCCTGAAGGAAGAGACCGTGTGATGTTGCCCTCGAACTGCTATCAGACCAGTATGCCAGTCGCGGGTGGAGCGAGTGGTGGTCCAGTTGGATTCGGCGACGGCAGCGTCTTCGCCCTGAATAGCACAGAGTCACCTGCTGCTGCCTGTAGCTTTGTTTCCAGCGTCGTGGATCTGCTGCCATTGCGAATTCCGAACGTGCATTTGTTTGGTGAATTGAGGGCAGAGATCAGCATCCAGGAACTCGCCGACATGGGTCTCGTTATATACGACGAGTAGTCTCGACGACGCGCTACGAGAAGTTGATACTACCGGTTTGGAATAAGCAATTGCATGAGGCGAGAAGGTCATTGGTGTCATGTTGTTAGCCATCGAGGAGACTTTCGGCAATCTCTCGCCAATCGACTTCACAAAGTGCCGTGCGAAGGAGATCTGAAAACACGCTCGGTGGATTGAGAAGGGCATTCTCGGCATCGTCTTCGTGTTCGGATTGAAGCTGCGCGGCGAGAAGCGCGACCGCGGAATGATCGGGTCCGTCTTTTTCGTTCGCAGAGTGTCGACAGATCTTCGCCATGTTTCGCCAGTAGCGGTCGCTCGGCGCCGAGTTGGTCAGCCAAAGTGCAACGTTCCAGGTTTCGTAGTTCGTCCAGCCGCAGTAACGCTGACAGCCGGCGACATGAACGGGCGCGACCGAAGGCGGGAGGAATTGATGGCAGCGAACGCACTGAATTCGATTCGTCATGAGCATCCTCGATTCGAAAGTCCGGGAGGAAGCGGCCCACGAGGACCGCTTCCTCTGTGGTGGTTTGGTTACGCTGCGTTCTTGGTCGTTGGTTTCGTCGTGGCGGATTGCGGCTTCGGCTTCGCTGCGCCTTCAGAAACCGGGCGGAGATAAAGTTTCTGTCCGCCGGCGATCGCGATCTCGTCCCCGAGGTAGAGACTGATGCTTCCGTTCTTGTTGACGTAGGCGATTCCGGCGCGCGGCCACTTGCCTTCTTGCGTGATGATTTCAACTGCGAACTTCTNNTGTTTCCAGCGCCTTCGCAAATCCTGAGGCGCTGGAAAGAACGAGCTCGAGCGGGCGGCCGACCAAGCGGCGCTGAGACGAGGCACGCGCTATGACACCAGCTCCATCGGTGGCGGAGCGCGATGCCGCAGGCGTGCGGCGATTGGGCGAGAGCCGCCTGCGACCAATCGAAAAGAGAACGGGTTTGGAAAATCGGGAAGGAGTTTTCTTTGAAGTCAGATGGAGGAGGCAGGGCCTGCGATCAACATTGTCGGTGGATCGCTCTACATGAAGACAATCGCCGGTCGCGTTGATCTCTTCGCGAAGGATTTTCCAGGTGTCGAGGTTCGATCCGACATCTGGCAGAATGTCCAAGGCGAGTCTCGCGACATCTATCTATCCGCCGACCCAATGGTTTGATCGGCTAAGCATCACCTTCGTACCGCGCCTTCGTAACACGGGTCCAAAAGTGGTAGCCGAGGAATCCAGACCCAAAGAGAAGCAAGGATATGATCAGCGCTTGTCCTCCACAGCTGTCGAAGTCGACACATTCACTTTGGCTCGCACGATATGCGACAATCGCCCCGAAGATTGCGCCTCCGACCATGCAAGCGATTGCAAGCGCACTTCGCTGCATGGGTCCCATGTGCAGATTTGCGTACATGACGCCCGCCGACCGAGTTCCCGCGCGCAGAAGCCGAACATGTTCGTGCTGAGCCAGAATCTGAGGTTCGAGGAGGGCAGCGGGGAGCACGAAGGAGCTTCCGCAATAGGAGCAATTCTCGACGATTCGGTCGGAAGCCTTGCGAAGCTCACCGCCACACTCGGGGCACAGCGCAACCCAATGCGAGTCAAAGGCCATTTTCGCAAGCGGTAGCGCAGCCCACTCTTGTTCCCGGGCACGCGCGCGTCGAGCTTCCCGAATGGTCGCAGCGAAGAGCGCGCCGAGCGCTCCCACGACCGTCAGGTCCAGACCCATGAGCTCGAGCAATCGTCCCTCGCCGGTAGTGATCCGATCGACAATGAGCGTGACTCCGCCCGCTACCATGAACACCAGAAGAACCGCAGCGACGATCCGATTGTTTCGATCGAGTCGGACGAGTGCCGCTCTCCGTTTTGCAAGCGCAGACACCTCTCGGGCTGCCCGCTTCGGCAGTTCGAGCGCTCTTCCGACCGGTAGCGCTACCGAAGAAGGAGAATCGACCTCTTCCGAACAGAAGGCACACGAGTTTCGGTGGGCTTCCACTATAGGAATCGGTGCGCCACACCTGGGACAGCAAAGGATGGTGGCAAATTGGGAAGCGAATGCCATTCTCACCCTCTCTCGACGATGGAAGCGGCTGCTGCTTCGCCGGAGATTTCTATTGATCAGCTCCCGGTCGCAGCAGCCTCAGTCTCGTCTCCGCGCGAGCATCAGCATCGCACTTGTTCGTGCGCCCATCGCTGCTCGTAACTTGTCGAAGGCGGTGAATGCCATCAGGAACGCCAAACTCTTAAGGGGATTGAAGAACCGCGCCAAACGCTTATTGGGACGCTTTCCAAAATTCAGCGAATGCTGATAGCTGTACATCCAGAAGCTGTGTCCGGTCTGAAAGGAAGTTGCGATGACATCAAATCCATTGTCTTCGAAAAGCTTCTTTAGCGTTGGTGGTGAAAAGAGATTCCAGTGTCGCGGGATGTGATACCCGCCCCAGAATCGCTCGCTGAATTTTCGAGCGTCGAGACTGTCCACGTTGGGGGTCTCGGCGGCCAGCACTCCACCGACTGGGAGCCATTCGCGAATCTTTCTCACCACCGAGGCGGGGTCTGCAACGTGCTCGATCACGTGAAACATCGTAGCCAGGTCGATACTGCCAGGTGAAATCTCGGTGCAATCCTCAACCCGGCGATTGTAGGCTTGGTAGCCCTCGGCAACGAGAGATCCGACGACGCGCTCGTCCAACTCCAATCCGTACAATCTGTCACGGGGAATTCCGCGCTTCTCCATGGTCCGCAGAAAACGTCCATCACCACAACCGATATCCAAATAACTGCGAGGCGCGCGATCGAGCCGCTTCACAATCGATTTCATCTTCCCCGAATCCAGCCACTGCTTTCCGATTCGCGCGATCGCGTTTACTTGCTGGGTATAGTTGTATGAGTAATAGGTCGGCGGATAGATGATCGACAGATTCGCGACGGTAGGTCGCGGATTCAGCCAAACGTGTGCGCACTTCTCGCAACGGACGAACCGCCATGGATTACGGCAGGTCAGTGATTCGTAATCAAAGCCGACGGCGTGTTGATGAAAGCGCGATCCGTCGCAGACTGGACAGCGCTCAACCTCCTCCGATTCGATGATCGGTTTGTCCGCAAACTCAGCCGGTGGAAGTGTCGCTTGCCAGTCCATGTCAGCTCCGGATGGCCTTTCCCTCGCGACGCTCACCACAGCCTTTGATGGGTAGCGAGAGCCAGTAGCGTATCAAAAATCCAATGTACGACTTGCGCCATTCCAATCCGACAGCGGCGGGGTTATCGCGTATTTCGGCGTCGGCTGTCGGTAGATTGTAGTAGGGAATGCTCGTCCACAAATGGTGCACCGTGTGATAGTTCATGTTGAACGGCGCAAAAAATAAGCGTTCGATAGGATTCGAGTCAAAAGTAATCAACCGATGCGTGTCGCCAACTTCGTCGGGCTCCGGCTGTGTGTGTTCGGCGAAAGTACGAAAGTTATCGCCGAGCAGGGCAAATGAGAAAAATGGAAAATACCAAAGCACCGGCACTGCCCACCATCCGATAAAATGTACTCCCGCCGTCCATAAGATACCTTGCCATCCCACTAAGATCGCCAGGTCGCGCAGCGTATAACCACGTTGCTCGGACTTCGCGCTGCTCTTATTGGAGCCGACCAAAACGTTCCAGATGGAAAGCGCAACATGTCCGCCAATAAGGTAACCGACCAACTTCAGAGGCGTGTTCTTATTCAGACATGAATATTTGTAACGGTCGGGGTCCACCGTCAGCGTCAAGAGCCGGTGGTGCGCAAGATGGTTGCGATTGTTGATTCGATTGATCGCCCCAAAGCTACCAACGATGAATAGGTCACTAAACAGATCGTTTGCCCGGAAACCGGGAAATAGTCGTCGATGCATGCCGTCGTGCGCGAGAATCATCAGGGCGTAGGCGCGTGTGCCCACAATTGGGATGGCCAATAAAACCGTCCACCATGTTGTGTGAAAGGCAACCATGGCCCATGCGCACACAATCACGCACCAGCATAGAACCATGTCGCGCACAGCGACCGCCGGACGCAGTTTCGAGAGTTCCTCAATGCGACGCGCCGAAAGAAGGGTCTTCCGATACGGCTGATAGACCGTTTCCGGTCGTCGAACGGATGAATCCTCAGCCATCGGATTGAGCCCAGCATGTCACAACCGCGCTCCTTTTCCAGCAAGAAAGGTAGCGGTGTTTTACGTAGGTTTCAGCCGAGTGGAAGCGAACTGGTCGAGAAAAATACAGTCGGGAGTGATGACGGGGCAATTGCCGTCTCGACGAGCGCATGTTAGAAGGCGAGCGCGATGATTGTCGATCCAGTCCCAGGGAAAATTCCTCTGGTTGCCGTCTTACTGCTCGTCGCGACCTGCGGTGGTCAATCCGCTGTGAAGTCCTCCAGCGACTGTTCGATTACCGAAAACGGCGATGGGTCCCAAACCATCTCCTGTCCGGATGGAACTTCCGTGACGGTCCCGAATGGTCAAAACGGCCAAGCTGGCGCGAACGGAGCCAACGGGGCGAACGGCACTAATGGCATGAACGGGATGAATGGCGTAAATGGCAAGAACGGAGGGTCGGCCGGAGTACCCTTGCTCTATTTCCCCGGGGGAACTCAGGCGACCCACGTCAATCATGGAACCTTTTGGAAATACGACGTGGTACTGCCGAATGCCTTCTGCTGGGACGCCTGGATGGAGCGGGTGAGTGACTCGGGCCACTATCTCGTCAGCGACTCCGATAGTGGACAGCACGCACTCTTGTGGAGTGGCACCACTGGAAATATTTGGACCGGCGCGACCACCGTTAGTTTTCTGTCAGATGACGAAGCACCGACGGGGGTTGTGTCTCACTACCGCGTCGCGATGGCACCCGACATCGGAGGACGGGTGTTCATCTGGACCTATATCAATGGTATTCCAGTAGGGCAAACTCCGATGGTCGGGAACCGCACGACGCACGGTTCTGCTGGAGGCTTAGGTACGCTTTTCGTCGGTGGGAGCGATCATCAAAACCTCACCGGCTATCTCTCGCAGCTACGCGCCTACGATACGGTCTATCCCTTCGGCCCGAATGCGACATCTCCTTTTTCGCCACAGCGATTCTTCACCAACGAAGAGAACGGCTATGCCGCCGATTTTCTCGCCAGCTACATGAGCCCACTTCCAGGGACGATTCCCGATCTGTCAGTCGGATATAACGGCGGCTCCGGTGCGCTCGAACACCATCCGGGAACTCCAGAAAATGTTACCAATATGTCTGGAGAAAGCATGGGAACGCAGGCACAGGATCCGAATCCTGCGCCGACCTTCGTCGCTGGAACGCCATTCGATGTCGTACCACCCCGAGCACCCGGGCGAATCAACATCGCCCCTGTGACACCTGCAAGTGCGTTGGTATTCGACTCATTTTCGCGCGACGATCAGACCTATGCGCACTCGAACGCGCCGACGCTCGGCTCCACAGAAGCTGGCTCCCTGGGGCCGCTGCTTTGGCAATCGGGACTCACGCAAGGAACGCAGCAGCTCATCTCGCTATGGGGAATTTTTAATGGACGTGCGGTTATATTGGAAGGGATCCCGTCGGTCGCCTGGGTAGACAACCCGAGCCTTCCATCTGATCTGGATGTCCGCATCGATCGCCGTCACGGTACAGCAGGTAATGGCGAAACCGGAATCGCGTTTCGCGTCGTTGATGCACAGAACTATTGGTCTGCATACTATGTGAATAATTCGATCGAAAGCCGAGTGCGACTGAACTATTGGACAAACGGACAGGCGTATTTGGTCCAAGCGTTCACTCTTCCCGCGGGCGGCAACTGGGCGACGATGCGGGTTGTCGCCAAGGGCGGGGACATTACGGTCCTCTTCGATGATGTGCCAGCGATCGTCCAACACAACCAGACTCAATACCAAACCGCCCACGGCGTCGGGATCGCGAACCGCGCCCAAATCAGCTCGGACGGAATTTCAGGACTAGCACGCTGGGACAACTTCACCGTTTCAGCAGCCCAGTAGCTAATCGCCTGAATTAAAGGGGCAAAAAATACCGATGCGTTTCGCTTCACCTCGTATCTGCCAGCTCGTTGGAATGGTGCTCCTCGCCTGGTCCGCTACCGTCGGAGTTCTTTGGCGTGCGCAGAGCGCTCCGCTCGACTGGGACGAGGTCGAGTATTTGAACGCGGCGAAGCTCGGATTCACGGCAAACTATTTAGAAGAGGGATCGCTCAGTCCGCGCGAGTTCATCCAATTTGTGAAAGCTAAAAAGAACGGGATGGTGGCGGCGCTCCCGCCTGGGTACAGCGAGCTCGGCGACCCACTGCTCGAGCGGCACTATCATCCGCCCTTCACCTGCTATCTCCTTTCTGCTGTCTCTTCATCGACCAACGAGCACGTGATTCGAGGTGTGCTGCTCGTCTTCGCGCTCGCGCTTTTGACGATGCTCATTTTGGGACACGCCTGGCTCGTCGGCGATTCCTGGAGCCTGCCGGGAGCGATCACGGTCGCCGTCCTCGGGATCTGGATCTGTTATTTCGTTTTCGACAGCATCACGTTTCATGGTTCAGAGGCGGTCTGGAGTGTGTTGACCGCACTTACGCTCAGCCGTTTCATTGCGCTTCCCAGTCGCAGTCGAGGTTTGGCGCTGTGCGCCGCTCTCGCCCTCGGCATGGTGACCCTCGATCCGGGCCCCTTCCTGGTTGCAAGCGCAGCGGTGGGACTGATCGTATGGCGTCGGGAACGTTTGCTCGTCCGATTGATTGTGGGCGGTGGGCTTGTCGGTCTGATGGTCTTTGTCTTGTGGCCAGGAGCGCTGCTCAAGATTTCGTTGGTGAAGGAGATTGCAGTGAACGTCTACCGTTCGAAGGTGGGCGAAGCCTTTGCATCGGCCGATCGGGGAAAAGTGTTTCGAGCGATGCTCCCACCGGTGGCGGCAGCATCGCTCGCGGTGCTTTGGCTGTTGGTTCGCCGCCGATCGTCGATCGCAATCTGGGGACCGTTTCTTCTCGTCAGCTGTATTTATCTCATGGCCGTTATCCGCTTCTTGATCTTGGCGAAGTACCTTGTGCCGGTGCTTTGTCCGCTGATCTGTTTGGTCGGCTTTGCGGTTGACCAGTTACCTCGCCGCTGGTTCAAGTGGTTGCCGGTCGCAGTGTGCTTGGGACTGACACTGGTCAGCCCTGGTGAGAATCACGCCAGCGAGGGCCCCGACTTTCGCGCCGATATCGAGTGGCTCGGCACGCGGCTCACAGACGCACCCGCACTTGTCGACGGTGCGCACATCTACAGTTTCTACCTCGGCGCGCGACGTTCACTGACGCCGCTGTTCCTGTCTCAGGACGAGAGTGCGCTGTCGATTCGAGAAGAAGGCACCTATCGCAAGCTCGAACCCGACGAAGTCCGGGGCAAACAGTTCGTCGTACAAAGTCTTCGGAAAGTCTTCCTCGGTGGGTCGGCGGAAAAAACGCTGTTTGGAAATTGCGTTCGCGTGACGAGGCCGACCTTGACCTTCTACGATTGCCGCTGATCTTTACGGATTCTTCGCGGTCGAAAGCTTTCGATTGCGTAGGTACTGTACTGCAAAGAAGCAGCGGATCCTGGCAAGAAGCGGCTCGGCCGGCGAGGGAGGTGCGATCTCGTTTCGTACAGGAAGCTAAGGTGCTGGTTTGTTGGTCAGCGTGAAGTTCGTACAAGTAACAGACGTTGGGGGGTTGGCACTCCCAGCGGATGTCACTTGAAAGTCAATTTCATCGGCAGCCGCCGAAACTCCTGAGATTGGACCCATATCAACTTGACTGAAGGAACCATTAGCCGGTCCACTGGACGTAATCCAGGTTAGGTATCCCATCGATCGANNATCCACATGAATAGTCCACGGAATAGTCCCTCCTCCGCCCCCATATGGGAGCCCTCCACCCGAAAGGAAGACCGGCGTATTTCTATTCTTGATTACTCGGAAGGCAACAGTGGCTAATCCATTGACTGCTGTGATGAATCCTCCTGCATCCACTACTATCGTGTCTCCTGCCACGGGCGTATAGACTAAACTCGAGCCGGAAGTAGCGGTATTGGATACAACTGATGTCCATCCGGCAGTGTTCGTTGGTGATACGCTCGCACGTGCGGTGTAAAGGACAGTTACTCGCGAACTTCCGCCAGTAGTCGCTATCGGATACTCGCTCCCCGCATTGTTGAGGTAGTAGAATCCCAGGTTACTGCTCTTGTAATAGAGACGCGCCGCACCCGACGCAGGATTCGATCCGGGTGTTGCTATTCCTGGAAAATCAGAATAGTTGCTGAGAGACAGCGGTCCCTGCACGCTCGTCGAAACCCCGGCTGCAGCGAGGTTGACCGAGGTGGCACCGGTTCCCACATTCACTGCGGCCCCAGAATCTACAGTTAGCTCACTGGTACTGGTATCGGCTTCAAATATTCCTTGGCTCATATGTGACGCTCCTTCTGGGCATAGCCTGCCTTGTTTCTTGCGCCGTAAGACAGTCGCGGCGGACCGTCGAGGTTAGGGTCCAGGCTTCTTAGTCATGATAAAGTTTGTGCAGGTAATACTGTTGGTCGCGAGAGACGGTAGCACCTGAAAATCCATATTGTTGCTTGCAGTGGAAATTCCAGAGACCGCCCCTATATCCGCCGGATAATATACGTATTGACCGGTTAGCGAATAAACGTTGTTTCCCATTGCGCGACCTGTTGAGGCCGTTCTGAACGTGAATTCGATGTGTACGCTCCAGTAGTTTGCAACCCCGCCCGAATCCACTATCTGTAGAGCTGCAAGCGTGACCGCAGAGGATGGATTCTTGATTAGTCGAAACGTAAAGGTAGCAGCATTCGTGGCGACGAACGTTCCTCCGGCATCGATAACTATCGTATCTCCTTGCACCGGCGTGTAGGCCAAACTCGATCCAGCGGTAGCAGTGCCGGAAATAAGGGAAGTATATGAGGTCGGGCCTGATACTAAGCAGTCCGCAGTCGCTGTATAGAGGACGGTCATGCCGGTACCGCCGTTAGCAACAGCGTGTTCAGCTCCCGCATGGTCTAGGTAATAGAATCCATCATTTGTGTCTCTATAATAGAGACGCGCTGCACCCGTCGCAGGATTCGTTCCCGGTGTTGCAATTCCCGCGCTTTCGGAATAGCTGTTCAAGGAGACCGGCCCCTTAACGTTGGTCGGAACCCCACTGGCAGCCAGATTTACCGACCTGGCAGTTCCGGTTCCGATATTCACTGCGGCTCCGGAATCTATCGTCGACTCGCTCGTACTTGTGTCAATGTCGAACACACCTTGGCTCATTGTATGATCTCCTAACGGCCGTGATCTGTCTTGGCTTGCAAGTTCGCGCTGTTGAACATCTTACGGCGCGCGTTTCTTGCTCATAATGAACCCTGTGCAGGTAATACCGATTGACGGGCTCATCGATGGAGGCTGTACCTGGAAATCGATATTATCACTCGCGGTGGAAATTCCTGAGATCGCACCTTGATCTGCTTCGCAATAGACACACTGGGTTGGTGCAGCGGCTTTTACGTAGCTCAGATTCCCCATCGCCTCACCAGTTGAAGTCGTTCTAAAGGTAAATTCTATGTGAACGGTCCAACTAGCTGATGAAGTTCCACCTGGGGTCGTGAGGCTTACAGCTGCGAGCGTGACAGGTGATGACGGTTTCTTAATCAGTCGAAACAAAAACGTCTGCGCACTTGTACACGAGTATGTTCCTCCAGCATCTATAACGATTGTCTCTCCTTGCGCGGGTGTATAAGCCGAACTCGAACCAGTCGTAGCAGTGCTGGAAATAAGCGACGTGTATGAAGCCGTGTTCGAGACTGGACAATCCGCGAGTGCTGTGTAGAGGACATCGACGGATGCTCCGCTAGCAATCTTGTGCTCTGTCACCCCCGCATGGTCAAGATAGTAAAATCCATCGTTCGCATTTTTGTAATAGAGGCGCGCGACACCGGTCGCAGGATTCAATCCAGGCTTGGGTATTCCTGAAAAATCGGAATAGCTGCTCACAGACAAAGGACCTTGCACATTGGTTAGAATTCCCGTGGCAGCCAAGTTGACCGACGTAGCCGTGCCGGTGCCCACGTTCACTGCCGATGCAGAATCTAGAGTCAACTCACTGGTGCTGATGTCCACTTCAAGAATACCTTGGCTCATCTTTGATCTCCTCCTTCGACGGCGAAGGGTTCGAGTTGCTCGAAGTTGCATATGCCACCACTGTCGATCTCACGGCGAAATCCAATAGTTATCCGTTCGTCATCTTTTCTGTACGATTGAGGCGACGTCCCCTCTTCGACCGGTGGCGACGTGCTGAGCTGGACTCAGCATTAGTGCTGATTTTTCACCATGTAAAATAGTTCGATCCGTCAGTGAATATGCGAACCACTCCAAATCCTGATGTGATGGTTAGATTCGACGATGCACCGTCGATATTATGTCCATTTGGACTAATAGTGATCGTATTGGCCGAAGAGTTTACATTCTTGATAATGCAAAACCACAGGCCTCCTCCCGATGGCACCGTGCTCGGCAAACTCACAGTGAAACCGCCACCGGAAGGGTTGCACCGAACCATGTTTTCATAGGGAGCAATTGTATGGTTGGCGGTGAACGGACCGTAGTCAGATAAATATACTGCGCCGGCCATATGTAGACCGTTGTTGTCGTAATTCGAGACGGTACCAGTAGCTATTTTGGTGTAGATGAAGCCGGTGTTATAGATCTCCTCCCCGGTTCCGTCGGATCCCTTGATAAATATTGATCCGTTACTGGTGTCGACTTTCAGACTGTTTACCGCCATGGAGCGACCTCCCCTGTGTGAGTGAATGGGCTACGGGATTGTCACCGTACAAAATACGTCTGCCATTCGTCAATTGGGTGAACACCTGAGTCACAAGGAATGGTTTCACGGACGGGTCTGCTTTGTTCCAATGCCTCTCATCCCTCAGCCGCCTCAATGTGCAACAGGAGAAACAAAGAGCCCGTGACCAGGTCAAATAAGACCAACCGTACTCGGCGGTCTGCCGCCCGTTAGCAAGTGCATCTTCCACCTTCGTCGCCAGCCAACCTTCATCCTCTGCGCAACCGAGTACGCGGCGCACGGAAGAGGCGCGGAGGCCATGACGAAGGTCAACTGCGGGTTTCGGAGCATCGCGATCACCAAAATAGGAGCATGGCGATCACCGAAATCGGACGATGCCGATCAGCAAATTCGGCCGATGGCGATCATCGAAATCGGAAATGGCGATCACCTGATGAACTGAACGGCTAATCAGGTCGAAGCGACGCTGGATGGTCCAGGCAATCTGCCTCTCGAAAGCGAGGCGAGATGGCCACGGAGCGACTGTCCATGCGGAGGACGAAAGAGGTGTTGCGGCTGAAGTGGGTGCTAGGTCGCAGCCACCGCGAGATTCACC
>PLXG01000274.1 GCA_003153195.1 Myxococcales bacterium | reverse complement strand
ATTGTCTGGCGCTCGGATATGGCAACCCTACTAGCTGGTTGGGGACTGAAAACCCTAACGAAACAGGCTTTTTATGGTGCTGGGAAACTGACTTTGAGCCTGCTGAAAGAGGCTGTCGCAGTCGGAGGCGCTCATTTTCGTGCGCTGCATGAGCGTTTGGCGGGTGCGCTTGAGCAGTCGATCGCGTGCGCGCTCGAGCCAGTACGCGGTAGTGGTGCGGTGCACGCGATAGAGTGACGCGAGTTGATCGAGCGTGAGTCCGTCGAGATGATGCTGCCGAAGCACGTTTTGCTCCTGCGCATCGAGCGATGCAATCGCCTGCCGAAACGATTCGCGAAACGCGACTCGGTGCTCCGCAGCGACATATTTTAGCTCGGCGTTCGGCTCGAAGCCGGGCAGATTTTCGAGTTCATCGTCGCCAGTCAAACCTTCGAGGCGCGCCTTTTTCATCTTGATCGCAGCACGCACTGCGGCGACGCGCAACCAAGCTGACAATTCGCCGAGGCCAGAGTAGTCGACGATCTTCGGAGGGTTGCCCATGAGCAATTGCTGACGCAGAATCTGCTTCAAGTCGTCGAGCTCGTCGGATGAGAGTCGAAAACGGCTGACCGCGCCCGCGACCTTTGCCATATATTCGCGATCGAACTCGCGCATCGCTGCGGATTGTCCCTCGGCGATTGCACACGATAGATACAGCTCGGCGGCGTGCACGAAGGCGGTAGTGTCCGGCGCTTGCTCGGGCTGAATTCTCGCCGCGAGATAGGTGACAAATGCCTCAGGCTCAATCGAGAAACGGGTCCATCGTTCGCTCGCCACGCGCACCGCTGAGTCGAGCTCGGTCTCCAGCGCGGCGTAGTTTTCCCATCGCTCGCGGAGTGTAGGCGGAAGCGCGGTCAGGAATGCCTCACGAAGCGATCGCACGTGCTAGGATTATGCATATTTCGTGGAATCCAGCAGCTTGATGGCCTGTCCAAGCGAAGATGCCATTTCGCGATTCGTCGCTGGCGACATCGTGGAGCCCGCGCGCGCAGAATTGGTTGAGCATCTCGCGACGTGCGCTGAATGTCGGACCCTCGTGTCGGAGATGGCGCGCGATCTGCCGGTCGAAGCGGCCGCGATCTCGCCGACCGGCACGCGGCTTGGATATCCGCAACTGGAAGTGCCGCCGGCAAATCAAGGCGCGATCTTTAGGCCGGAAGATCGTGTCGGCGAGCGCTATCGCATCGTGCGCTTCATCGCCGAAGGTGGCATGGGCGAAGTGTACGAAGCGGAAGATCTCGAGCTCCATCGGCGCGTCGCGCTCAAGACCGTGCGCCAGGAGATCTCGGCGCACCCGCGCGTGCTCGATCGATTCAAGCGCGAGATCAACATCGCCCACAAAGTGAGTCATCCCAACGTCTGCCGCATCTTCGATATCGGGTTTCATATTTCAGGCGGCGAGCGCATCGCGTTTTTGACTATGGAGTTTCTCGACGGAGAGACGTTGGCCGAACGGCTGAAGCGCGTCGGGCGAATGTCGACCGCGGAGGCGCTGCCGCTGGTCACACAGATGGTATTAGGTCTGTCCGCTGCGCACCGCGAAGGCGTGGTTCACCGCGACTTCAAGAGCCCGAACGTGATGCTGGTGTCACGCGGAAACGATGTGCGCGTGGTGGTCACCGACTTTGGGCTTGCGCGCGGGGCGGTGGCAGACAGCCTCGCTTCGACGGCCACCGATCAGCGCGGCCTCATCGGCAGTCCCGCGTACATGGCGCCGGAACAGGTCGCTGGTCTCGACGTGAGCGCCACTGCGGATCAGTATGCGCTCGGCGTGGTGATGTTCGAGATGGTCACCGGCGCATGGCCGTTTGTCGACCAGACCGCGGTGCTCACGGCGCTCAAGCGCCTGCAGGAGCCCGCGCCGTCGCCGCGAAATTTTATCCCCGATCTCGATCCGCGTTGGGAGACCGCCATTCTTCGCTGCCTCGCGCGTGAGCCGGAGAACCGTTTCGAAAATATCGAGGACGTCGTCCGCTCGCTCGCAGTGTCCGATTCCACCGCGCCGCAGCTGCGCGCGCACACTTCAGCGGTGCGACGTTGGGCGCCTTGGGGAGTTGCTGCGCTTCTCGCGGGAGTCGTTCTCATTCGCACATTGACCAAGCCAGCGCCGCAGCCGGAATCTCAAATTGCGGTCGCGCCGTCTTCTCCGCCCATCGAGCGGGTGGCGCCTGCTCCTCCCATGGCGAAGATCACGATTCACACCGATCCGTCCGACGCTGAGCTGTTCATCGACGACGCCAAGGTTGACAATCCGTTCACGACTGAAATCCCGCGCAGCAATCGCGCTCACGTCATTCGGGCGACGGCCCCCGGATTCACCGTCGAGACTCGCGGCGTAGCGTTCGATCAAAACCATGAACTTTCTGTGACGCTCGCCAAACTTTCGCCGCCGCCGTCGGCCCGACCCAGTCGGCAAAAAAAGACGCGCAGCAAAGATCTCGATCACTTCATCTTGCGATATCCGCAGTAGTGGATCGAAAATGTTGAGGTGGTCTTTCCCGCAGGATTCGGTGCAGTCTTGAGCGCAGGCTTTGGACACCGCCTCGTGACCGCACGACGGATAAACGCCGCCTCTTGCGTATTTGCGGGTTGAGCTCAAAATAAACGACCCGATTGCGCGCGTGCAACTCGCGAAAATCGATGTCATGTGGAACGCAAAGCCGATCGGGGAGGAACCGCCGGTCTCCTCGCTGATCGCCTCTGTTGACCGGCTTGGTTAATGCAAATGAGAAGCAGATGCGCGGGCGAGGTCTACGAAGCCATCGCGCTCCGCGTCTTCGCGGAGCGCATCGAGGCTGGCCCTCCCGTCGCGGGTCAATCCGGCGGCGATTTGTAGTCGCGCGAGCGCCAGTCTCGCTTCGAGCTCGCGGCCACGAAGGCCGAGCTCGCTCATACGGCGAATCTCCTCTTTGAACGGTGCGATCATGCGCGCGGCGCGGGCGCGATCTCGACACGCGATGGCCGTCTCGGCCTCCGCCACCGCGAACGCGACGCGTGCAAGCGGGGCAGCGGGCTCGAGA
>PLXG01000211.1 GCA_003153195.1 Myxococcales bacterium | reverse complement strand
GGAAGGTGCGAGCGGAAGGTGCGAGGGGCTAGGACAGGGGTCTAGGGTCTAGGGTCTAGGGACGGTCTAGGACAGGACATCGCTGACACTTTTCGGGTGACTGCGTTGGGGGCGGCTGGTCTTCGGCGGTTATTTCGGGAGCGTATCCTCCGCGGGCAAGAGGTCCATGCCGTGCTCCTCCATCCAATCTCGAAGCTGCTGAAAGTATTTCGCCATGGCCACCGATCCCGTCCCTTTTACGGGAATCACTTCCTTCACAACGACCTGGATACTCGGCATCTTGATCGTGAACTTGGACCCGTGTTCCGTGACGTCGCCAGTATAATTCGGAACGCCGCCGACAGCGGCGCCAACGATGACTACCGCGTCGCCGATGTTCCCCCCTGCGACAATGGGGTAGCCAAGGCGTCCGGTCGGCGCGCCAGGAATCACTCCGTTTATCTCAAAGGAAGAAAACATTGCTGGATCGACCAGCATGCGACCGACGTGCAGCGGCTCCGCATGCTCAACCAGTCGCTCAAGACGCATGCGGGTGGGACGCTCCAGGTCAACATATTGGGCAATCTTCCACGCGTCCGAGGCCGCCTGGAACGCGGTACGAGTAGCGGGATCAGCTATCCTATTCAGCTTCAACGTTTGCGGGTCGAACCCGGCGCGGTTCATTTTACCTCCGTTGAGGGACATGCTGAGTTCGAGCTCATCCGTGGAAGCGTCTTCGAGCATGAATAGCAAATCGATAGCTTTCGCCGCGGACTCCAGTGATACGACCTCATCGAGAGCCGGCAGGTCGAAGGAGAAGTCCCAGCGGCCGAGATCGAAGTGAAGGATGAAATCGACATGTTCGGCAGCGAATCGAAAACGAAGGTTCTCGGTTTGAATTCCCGGGAAAAGAATCCGGGGATCGTAGTACGTACATTCGAGATTGACGGCCGCCGCTTTCTTCTTCGATCGCACGTTGATGACGGCCGTACCGGCCTTCGGAAGAGTGTCGAGTTTGAGGAACGTGTCTTGCTCAATGTGAGGTAGAGGCTTCGTGATACCGAACCGTGTTTCGCAAATATCAATCACGCTTGCTTCCAGTCGATCAGTCAACCCGATCGCAAACGACACCATGTGCCGCTCTGCCTTATTCGGGTCTTTCTCCTTGAAGACGAGTCTACCTCTATATGGACGCTCACCGTATCCAAGGGTCTCCTTCCACTTCAGCTTTCGCGCTGCGTACGCGGCCGGATCTTTGCCGACGTGAAGAGCAACCGCATCCCGAAGTGCACCGCCGTCGTTCGCGACCAGGCGATGACGATCTTCCCACGTTACTGAAAGCGTCATCGCATGTAAGCGGTCCTGCTGATCATCTGGAACGCTGCGCAGCCGCTCTAGTACGCGACGCGTTAACTCCTCGTCAACCGGCACCAGATATGTCGCCTTCGGATCCGCCGCACCGTCGTAGACCGCAATGAAGATGAAGGTTGGTATCGGCCAGTCGATAAGGCGCTTCATATTGTCGAGCTTGATTGCTACCGAGGTACCCGAGTCCGTGCCCTTGACTTGAACCAGCGACGCGTCGGCCGAAGGTTCGTGATCCAGCGAACGCAGCGCCGCAGGCCGTGCCGAAGGCCGGTCGAACTCCAGCAGATAGTCCCAGCCAGTCGCGTCGACGTACGCCTTATTCGCGATAAACCCATGCTGCGCAGCCCAGAGTTGCACCAGGCTCTCTGCCATACGCCCTACGTCACGATCGGACAACACCATGCGCAGATCATGATTCATCCGAAGGCCGACGACAACTGTGAGACGGTGGCGATAGAAAATCAGCTATCGGGTGGGCAACTGGTGATCTGCGAGACCAGGAACGACGGTTTTTGTTGGATGTTTACCGTCGCGGAAAATGATGGGCGAGGTGCACTGGCCCAGCTGCGGAGCGCGTTAGTGCCTCCGCGAACTCACTCACAGTGGCGAATCGCTTTTGCGGATTTCGCGCGAGCGCGCGACACAAGGTCGCGTCGAGATCGGCGTCGACGGTCGGATTGAACGTGCCAGGTGGCGCAACCTCGGCATCCGACAGAGCAAGCTCGGGAAGCGTGAGCGGAACCTGTCCCGTGAGCGACTCGTACACAATGGCCGCAAGCGCCCACTGGTCCGAGGCTCCGGTCGAGGTCGTTGGATCGAGCGCCTGCTCTGGTGAGATGTACCCCGGAGTTCCGAAATTGCCACCGGGATGGTCGCCGGTCAGACTGCTTTCCGCGGCGCGCGCATGCCCAAAATCGATGAGTCGCGGGCGACCGCCGCGTTCGATGATGATGTTTTCTGGACTCAGGTCGCGGTGGATGACACCCGCTTGGTGCGCGGAATCGAGAGCGCGCGCGACGCGCGCCACGGCACCGCAGTAGGCCTCCCATTCCAGGGTCTTTTCTGCCGCGCGTAAAGATACGCCGTCTACATATTCGAGCGCGAGGAACGGATGTCCGCGCCAGTCTCCCGCGTCGAGCGTGCGGACGATGCAATCGTCGGTGAGCGCGAGCTCGACATGCCCCTCGCGATAGAGACGTTCGCGATCGCGGAAGTCCGCCGTCTGTGGCACCTCGCGGAGAATCTTCAGGGCGCACTTCCGACGAAGCACTTGATCGTACGCCAGATAGACGGCGGCCAAGCCGCCGCCTCCGACGTTCCGTTCGATTCGATATTTCCCGTGAAGGACAAACCCTTCCGGAAGCGTATCGACGGAGGGCGAAGCGTACGCGAGGACCGCGCGCTCAAACGCTTCGATATGTTCAAACCGTGCGTTTGGATCGCGTTCGAGCGCGCGCGAAACCAGATGATTTAGAGCGGGCGAAATCGTGGGAACGAGCTTCGCAAAAGCGGGGGGCGTTCGACCTTCGTGAGTCGCCTCGATAATCTGGACGGCCGTGCGTCCCCGCCAAAGCGGCAACCCGACAAATGCGCGAACAAAGATCGCGGCGGCCGAGTAGATGTCCATGCGTGGATCGGGCGGGCTTCCCGGGGATAGGATGCATTCGGGCGCAACAAAGTCGAGCTCGCCATCCGCCTGCTGGTCCGTGAGCGTGGAATTGGAAACTGCGTGCTCAATTCCGATTTCAGAGAGCTTTACGACCAACGTACCAGCAGCTACCTGATCGACGAGAACGTTCGAAGGACTCAGATGTCCGTGGATCAGTCGGCGACGATGCACGGACTTCAGCCCGTCGACAATCTGCCTCAGGAGATCGAGACAGCGCTCCTCTGTCAGTTCGCCCGCCGCCACCAAGTAGTCGCCGAGTCTCTGCGCGCGCACAGCCTCGCGGACGACAAAGAAATCGCCGTCGTCGATTCCAAAATCGAAAATTTTGGCGACGTTCGGGTGATCGATTGCGGCCGTTCGCTTTGCCGCGTCGAGGAGGCGCTCCACGGTACTGTTGTCGCGCAGGGAAGCGGCACGAACCAGGTGCACCACCACTTTCCGGTTCAGTTTTCGATCAACGGCTCGGTAGTGGACGCCCGCGGGCCCCTGGGAGAGCGCCGCGTTCTGGCACTCGTAGCGACCTTCCACGACCCTCGCCATGACCTCAGCGTAGCATCAAGCCGCTGGAACAGTACATTCTCCAGTAAATCCAGAGATATCCGAAAGGACTTGCCTTTTATTAGGCACATCAAGTAAAGATGTTTTTACATCAATTTGATGTGTATTTATCGATGAACAGTCTAACTTTGCTGATTTTCACTGGGTTTCTGGGGGTGGCTCAGGTGCACTCTGTACGCCGAGATACGTCGACAAAGAGTGTCCCGGCGCCGGTTCTGGAATTGCCAGATCGTACATCGGACGACGACCGGCGGTCGTTGACCGTGCTCCGCCAGGCGATTCAAAGCAAAGATCCGCTCACCCGCATCATCGCGGTGCAAGCGGCCTCCAAGATCACCGGACTCGAGTCGTGGCTCGCCTATGCACTCGGGGACCCCGAGCACGACGTCCGCCTCGCCGCGGTCGAGTCCCTTGCGCTCCGCCTATCGCCTCGCGCGCTCCGCCTTCTGCGGAGCGTGCGCGAGGACACCCATGAAGATCTCGATATTCGCGCCCTCGCTGCAGCGCTTCTTCTTCAAACACGAACCCCCACGGAGGCCCCATGAAAAAGTCAGTCGAGTCACTCACGGAAAAGAAAATCTCATTCCCGGTTCAGCAGACGCTGGCGGTCTCGGACATCGTCCGCGATCCGGCGAACCGGGCAATCTCTGAGCAGGATGAAGATTTCATGACGCTCGTCGATTCGGTGCGCGTGCTCGGGGTCCTCCAGCCGCCCCATGTTCACAAACTAGAAGACGGAACCTATATGCTCATCGATGGTGAGCGCCGGTGGCGCGCCGCACGGGCGACAGGACGAGCCGAGATTTCTTGTCTCGTTTGGTCCGACGCGAATGGGGAGGACGAGAAGAAACGCGTCGTCGCCGGCCTGGTTTTGAACCAAGAACGGAAAGCGCATAGCTGCCTTCACATTGCCCGTCGGCTTCGCGACATTCGAAACGCATACGATTTTACCGGGGAAGAACTCGCCGAACATGTAGGCATGCCGGTCGATCGGGTGAAGACCTACCTCGCGCTTTTCGCGGCGTCCGATTTCCTTCTCAACTTTTTTGAAGAAGCCGATCTGCCGGTGAAGGTGGCGGCGGAATTCATGCGCTACGAGAAGACCGCCAAGGAAGCGAAAGCGAGACAGCTCGTCGAGCGGTTCAAAAAGTCGCCCATGAGTCGTCATGAGATCGTTGCGTGTCGAAAGCGATTCGAAGAAGCGAAAGAGGATCAGAAGGAGGAAAAAGCGGCCGTCGTGGAGGCCAGCGCGCCAGCGCATCCACTACCCGCGAAGGTCAAGGCCGCCATCTTGCGCGATCGCACTCGGATGATCCCCGCGCTGAACGACGAGCTGAGGTCCATTGGGTTTGAGCTTGTTCCTGTCGATCAGCGGCAATCGGCTTCCGTGTAGGAGGGACAACATGCGTGAGCCCATCTTGCAACCTCGTGACCTTGAGATGCTTCGAACGATCGCGCGACTTCGGCACGTGACGACGCGCGAACTCCGCACGACCTTTTTCCCGTCGGACGATACCGGACGGCGACGAATCAAGATCCTTTCGGAGCGAGACCTCATTCGGTCCCACAACAAGGGCGTCGACCCGACCAGCACCTACGCGGCGTGGAGACTTACGCAGGCCGGACTCGAGCGGGTCAAGCGCCACTGGCCGTCGGAACCGATCGCAGATGGCTACCTAGACTCCGTTACCGACGGAAGTCTGATCAACGCGCGTCATCGAGAAGAGACGTCTGCGATCTACTTCGGATTCATCCGCGGAAAAGACACGGACGACAAAGATGCGCAGGCAGCCTGCATGAACGAACGCGCAAACGCGCTCTACTGGCACGCGGACGGTGCGACGGTCCTACGCTTCAACCATGGCGGAAAGCCGCGCGAGCTTGTACCCGACGCGGTTGCCGTCGGCCGCTACGAGGACGTGCGCTGTTTCATCGAAGTCGACCGCGCGAATAAGACGCTCGGCCGAATCCGTGAAAACCTCGAGCTTTATGCGCACTTTCTCCGCAGCATCTATCCAACTCAATTCAAGCGCGAGTCTCGTCCATGCGTGGTCTACGTCGTTCCTTCGATGGAGCGATGTACACACGTCGCCGACCTCTGCCGTCAACTTTTGCCAGCGAACCGTTGGCATGTGTGCGTCAGAGGGCAAACCCATTCATGGCTTGAAGAGCAGCTCCTAGGCGTTCGCACCCCGAACGCCCAGTCCTCCGAGGCCGCGAACCTCTCGACCGCGTCGAGGCAGCTCATGAAATGGACGAGCGACCTCCTCGCGGTTCTCCAGCAGCGCGGCGTGTTTGAGCCGCTCAAGCGAGAAGAGTCGACCTTCGTAAACGACGGAAGAGCTCGGCTGATCGCGGTCAACGAGGCGCTCGAACGGGTGGCCAATGGGAAATGACGGTGGGCCTCCGCCCACCGTGGCTTCGATCGGGATTTCATTCCTGCTCGCGGGTGCGTGTGCGATCGGCGGCCTTGAGCACTGTAGCCACGATCCGCGACTTCAAGACCCACCCGTCGAAGAACGCACCGATGTTCCGATTCTGACCGTATACGCGCGCGCTCGCGCGCACGTCTTCCGTTATTGGTTTCTCTATGGTCCCGCGGCACTCATTGCGCCTGCGCTTCTCTATGCGGCATTCAAGAAACTGGCGGCAGAGGCTGCCCGTATCCGCGAAAAGGCAAGCGGCTTTACCTTCGCCGACGAGACCTACGAACTTCCGAAGCGCGACTTCGATCTCGTTCGCGCAATCAGGCAGAACCCCAGTCCCGACCATCAAGTGCTCCTCGGGATGAATGAAGCAGGGGATCCGATCTATCTCAGCGACCGCGACCGCTCGACGCACCTCCACGTCATGGGGCAAACCGGCTCGGGCAAAACCAAGAGCGTCGGCGAACCGCTCACCTTTCAAGATCTGTTACGGGGACGTTCGATTGTCACAGTGGACGCCAAAGGATCGCTCGAGAACCACGAACGCTTCATGGCCATGCTCGCTGCATCGGGCCGGCTGTCAGAAGCGAAGGTGTTCAGCCTGATTCCGAACTGGCCGACGCATACCTACAACCTCTTGCATCTCACACCGAATGCCGACCCGAAGGCGGTTGCCCAGCGCGCGTTCTCATCCTTCTGCGACGACATGGACAACAGCTATTACCGAAACCAAGCCGGCAATTTTTTTGAAGCTCTTGTGCGCGCCTTCGCCTCGACGGGAAAGCGGTTCTGTATNNTCTGTATGATGGATGTCGCCGCAGCGGTGGCAAGCCCGGAGGTGCTCGCCGAACTTCTCACGCTGGCGTCCGATCGGCGCGCTAAGCGAGAGATCGAGACGCAACGCGCACAGCTCGGAAACAAGATGGGACAGACGTTTACGGGTCTCCTCGCGGCGCTACGGCGCTACGACATTCCGGCGCTGAACGCCTATGATCCAGACATCATTCTCGAAGACGATCTGGCTCGCGGGATTCCGATCGCGTTCTTCCTTCCTGCCAATCTCTACAAGCAGCTCGCCCGCTACGTGGGGTTGGTGGTGTTTCAGCATATTCAGTACATCGGAGCGCTGAGACAGACGACGCGTTCGTCCTCGTCGCAGAGTATCTACGTTTACGCCGACGAATTTTATAATTTTGCGTACGAAGGATTCACGGACGCGCTCAACAAACTCCGCGACGCAGGAATCTCCATCCTCCTTTCGCATCAAACATTTTCGGATCTGCAAAAGGTATCGCCCGAATTCGCCGACGGCGTTTGGGACAACACTCGGAATAAAGTGATCCTTTATCAAAACCATCCGGACACCTGCGAGCGAATCGCAAAAACTCTCGGTACCGAAAAAGGCGTCGAGCTCACGATTCGGCAGTCGGCCGACGAGTTTCTAAATCGCTATTCGCCGCTCGAAGCATCGAGCCGGCAGGTGGACAGCTATCGCTGTCACCCAAACCGAATCAAACAGCTCAAATGCGGCCAAGCGTATCTCGGACAAGACGCGACGTTCTGTGGCGTAAACCTCGCGACCCTTCCTCCGGCGCTGGTTGATCGATACAAACATCTGCGGCCACCCGCGCCGAAGGCGCGTCCGGCCGTCGAGGGTATCCGGCTGCACGAGCACTTTCTCGGCTCGGAGGTCGCGTGACACTCTGCCTTACGGTGTTGTGGTTCCTCGGTGCCGTGGGTCCGCAAGAACCGCGGTCACTTTGGATCTACAACGCGCATACCCACGAGGAACGACGAGATCGGCCGTTCGTGCAGTACGGACTCGTCGAGACGCAGCGCTGGGCGGGATGGTCGCGGATCTTTCGCTCGTGGCGAACGCAAGAGCGACGGACAGTGAACCCGCGGCTCCTGCGGGTCCTCGCGCAGATTCAAAGTTACTTTGGCGGACGCCGGCTCGAACTCGTGAGTGGATTTCGCTCGCCCAAAGACCCAGGCGATTTGCATTCGTATCACCAGCTCGCGAGGGCCGCGGACTTCTACATCCGCGGCGTCGCCAACGAAGCGCTTTACGCCTACTGCCGGACGCTGACAAACGTCGGCTGCGGCTACTACCCAAACGGCATTCACGTCCATGTGGACGTGCGATCGCGGAATTCTATCTGGACGGATCCACAAACCCGAAACAGGAACTAAAGGAGAACGATCATGGAAGAGAAGAATGCCTCGACGACGACGTACGAAGTGCAGCTCATTTCGGAGGAGGACAAGAAGTGGCCGAGTGTCGGCTACGCGCGGGTGAACAAGAATGGGTCGATCAATGTGTATTTGAAACCTGGCGCGTCGATTGAGGGCGGGAAGAAGCTCTATCTGAGCCCGTCCAAACCGAAGACGACAGAGGGGCTGGCGACGAAGGGGGATGATGCTCCGGCTGACGGGCGGAAGACCGCCGCGTAGTTAGCACGACTCGTCGCTTCTCGCTCTGATCTTCGCAGCCACTTTGCGTCTTCTGTCGCGCCGCATTTGAGCGTCGCAGTTCGCTACTCGGCTGCGTGATTGACGGAAAAAGCCATTCGGCTTGCGACGAAGGGGAACTGGCTAATGGGCGGCAGACCGCCTCTGTAAGGCCGGGGTTGTTCACCTCGTCATCGCTTCCGCGTTTCTTCCGTCGCGCCGCTTTCGAGCGGCGTCGTTAGCCACTTCCCGGCTGGCGTGGACCCTCTATGGACCTTTTGACCCGGACGATCCGGGAGGACGGAGTTTTCAATGAGCTTCTTTCAACGATCTTGTGTGTACGCGACGTGGGTGCGCCTCGCCCTGCTCTCGCTGGGTCTCAGCTGCGTCAGCTGCAACGTGGATTCCGAGATCGTATGTACAAAGGGCGCCTGCTCTGGTGCAGCCGATGTGTCCGCGTCGCTGGACCTGTCCGCGCCGACCGATTTGTCGCCGTCCGAGTGCGCGGTGTCTTCGAGCTGCCCGAACGACCGACCGATTTGTCTGCAGGGATCGTGCGTTCCCTGCGACACCACCGGCATCGGACCGAGCGCGTGCTCCGATCGCGACTCGACGCAGCCCGCGTGTTTTTCAGGGGCATGCGTCGCTTGCAATGCGAATGTCGATTGCGCGGAGCAAGGTCAGACGTGTGACGCGGCCGACCACACCTGCGTCAATTGCACCCGTGACAGTGATTGCACGTCCGGCTTCTGCACAACTGGCGGTCTGTGCGCATTGGTCTCTTGGACTGCGATCGTCGCGCACGACGATGCGACCTGTAGCGATCAGCTCCACGACGAGTCCATACCCTTTTGCCAGATTACCGCTGCGCTTGCGGCGAACCGCTTTTTCATTCGGGTGGCTGGGAGTCAGACTCCGTACGACCCGATTGTGATCGCGAACGGAGGCGTCGTGGTGATCGATGGGCCGAACGGAAGCTCGGCGGCAGAGTCAGCGAAGATTTGGGCGCAAGATGGCAGCACCGATGCGGTCACAGTTGGCGAACACTCGTTCGTAACGATTGACGGCGTGGACCTTTCGTCTGCTGGTGGAAACGGCGCGTCCTGCACCAATATGAATACGAGTTCGCAACTCACCATCACGCGATCGACCATTCACAACAGCTATGGCGACGGTGTCTCCTCGCAGAACTGTTACGTGACCCTCGACTCGGACGTCATCCGCCAAGTGCAGGAAGGCGTCGTGGCGCACGGTGGAGTCTTCGCGATCACGAACAGCGTGATCGAATCCACTTTGAGTACGGGTGTCGACTATTCGGCGGGAACGCAGGGAACGTTCGCGTTCAACTTAGTCAAAGATGTGAGCGGCGCAGGAGTTCTGTGCGGCGTCGGGCCGATTTTTCTCGACGCGTCGATCGTGATTGGAACGACGCTCC